>NZ_CANNGP010000002.1 GCF_947504105.1 uncultured Tateyamaria sp. | reverse complement strand
CCACCCACCAGCCCCGGAAACCATCGTCCAGATCGACCAAAGGCCGGTCATGCACTAACCAAGTTGGACTAACTTGGCGGTCCTGAGCAGAGAGTAGCTTAAGTTGCGCCAGATCTTGTCCAACAATTGGGGAGTGGCTCATTGCCGAGACCGTGTTCGAGATTGTCACCTGACGATCATCGGACAGGTTATGAACCGTCAGGCTAGCCTTCGAGACTTCAAATACAATGATGTTGGCGATCTACCTCGCTCAAGTTGCTGCTCATATCTTTGTCGTTCTCCTTGACTGTGCTCGGCCACGAAGGCCCTTCTACCGTTCGGATAGCCGGACTGATGTGGCAGGTGGCAAAATACTTTACGACCACAGATCGGGTTATTCCTGGGGGAGACCCACCCGCCACCAGTTCCCCAGATAGCTATCCAAGAAACCGACCGCCTTCATCTTCTCATAGAAGAAAATGGAGGCAATACCGTACGCATAACCGTCCGGGGAGCTCGAACGGACAGACAGCCCCTTCGTCAGAAAAAATGAACGTCCCTGCGCAGCAGACCTTACTCGACAGCGCGGATTAGTTTACGCTCCAACACCCGCAAAACGGTCTTCAGATCCTGCCCACGGCGCAACACCTGCCCGTCCATACCGATAACAGAATACATTCCCTGCTTTCCCCGCAGCTTCGGACGCTTCTCGATCCGGTACATCGGGTTCTCGGCCGTCCGGCGAAACACAGAGAAAACGGCCACATCACGCAAGCACGAAATCCCGTAATCTCGCCATTCCCCAGCCGCCACCATGCGGCCGTAAAGAGACAGGATCACCGACAGCTCGGTTCGGTGAAAGGCCACCTGCGGGCTCGGCATTTCGCGTGAGTTGGACGGGGGAGGCGTATGCAACGTCATGTCGCCACAGTTGCGCGACCGGACCACAATTTCAAGAGCCATACCAACATGCTTGAAAGCGTTACAAAACAAAGGCAAAGTCACGGAAGTCTGAAACGCATGGGGAGGATGCCGGATGACACCGGAAGAGCGCGCCCGGCGCAGTGCTGATACGATGTGGGCGACCGATGAGGCCAGCCATGCGCTGGGGATGCGTATCAGCCATATCGCCCCCGGTGCCGCGACACTGACAATGCAGGTGCGTAAACACATGCTGAACGGGCACGGCATCTGCCATGGCGGCATGATCTTTACGCTTGCTGACAGTGCGTTTGCCTTTGCCTGCAATACGTACAACCAGTTGACTGTCGCCCAGCAGAACCAGATCACGTACCTGTCACCGGGACAGCCGGACGAGACACTCACGGCAACAGCCATCGAAACGGCGCGACAAGGCCGCTCCGGCACCTATGATGTCACCGTCACAGGCGAAGACGGTCGCAAGATTGCCCTGTTCCGCGGCCTCTCACGCACAATCGCAGGCACGCATTTTGACGAGGGCCGAGAATGAAAGACCTTACACCTGACAGCAACACGCTCGATCCCATCGAAATCGCCAGCCGGGACGAGATTGTGGCGCTGCAACTCGACCGCCTGAAATGGTCCCTGAACCACGCCTACGCGAGTGTGCCCCATTACAAGGCCGCTTTCGACGCGACGGGCATCCACCCTGACGACCTGACATCGCTCAACGATCTTGCGAAATTTCCCTTCACCACCAAGCAGGACCTGCGCGCAAACTACCCGTTCGACATGTTTGCCGTACCCCGTGATCAGGTGAAACGCATCCACGCCTCCTCGGGCACCACGGGTCAACCGACGGTGGTGGGCTACACCGAAAACGATCTTGCCAACTGGGGCCAGGTCGTTGCCCGCAGCCTGCGGGCAGCGGGCATGCAACCCGGGGACCTTCTGCACAACGCCTATGGCTACGGTTTGTTCACCGGTGGGCTTGGCATCCACCTTGGCGCCGATGCCCTCGGGCTGACCACCATACCCATCTCGGGCGGCATGACCCCACGACAGGTCCGGCTGATCGAAGACTTCAAACCCAAGGGGATCACGGTCACACCATCCTATGCACTGTCGGTACTGGACGAATTCAACGCCCAAGGCCTCGACCCGCGCGCCTCTTCCCTTGAAGTGGGAATTTTCGGCGCGGAACCCTGGACCAACGCCATGCGGACCGAGATCGAGCAGGCGTTCGACATGCACGCCGTCGACATCTACGGACTGTCTGAAGTTATCGGCCCTGGTGTGTCGATGGAATGCGTCGAAACCAAGGACGGGCTGCACATCTGGGAAGATCATTTCTTTCCCGAAATCATCAACCCCGACACCGGCGAACCCGTCGCGGATGGCGAAATGGGGGAACTTGTCTTTACCTCCCTGACCAAGGAGGCATTCCCGATCATACGGTACCGCACCCGCGACCTGACACGGCTGCTGCCCGGCACGGCGCGCAGCATGCGGAGGATGGAAAAAGTGACAGGGCGCAGCGACGACATGATCATCTTGCGCGGCGTCAATGTCTTCCCCACCCAGATCGAGGAATGCCTGATGGCCACGCCCGGCCTTTCCCCTCATTTCCAGATTGAACTGACCAAGCCGGACCGCATGGACCAGATGCGCGTACTTTGCGAAGCGGAGGACACCAGCACAAACCACACAGATGCCGGAAAATACCTGGCTGGCCAGATCAAACAAACCATCGGCATCACCGTGGCAGTTGATGTGGCTGATCCGGGGCAGGTTGAACGGTCGCAGGGCAAGGCTGTGCGGATCGTGGACAAACGATAAAGGCACGGTCGCTCAGGCTTTGCCCTCCTCGATCCAGTAGTATTCCGCCACCACGCGTGTCGCGATCCAGATCAGACCAAACAGCACAGGGTCCGACAGGACATTGTAGATGGCCCAGTGATCAGTGGTCAAAGCCCGTCTGGCCACCTCGTTCGCTCCGGCCGAAAGCAACATGATTGCGATCCATGCAGCATGTAACACATGCCAGCCCGATGGTTCGATCTGCAGCACATACCCAAGGGTACGCTGCAAAAGGCTAGGCCGTGCCAGGGCACCGACTGCAAGAATTCCAGCAAAGGCCAGCGCACCGACGGTGGGGCGGATCAAAACAAATGTCTCGTCATTCAGGACAATACCAAACGCGGTCAGGATCAGGGCAAGGACCAGCGTTGAAACAGCCAGCCATGGCACGCTGCCATCCCACCGCCATCGCATCCCGACGGCCAGCGCTGTGGCCACAACTGCGGTTGCGGCAGCCCACAGCAGCCCACCAATCGCGTGCCCCAGCAGAAACGCAGCGCCCGGTAGCAGTTCAAGAACAAGTCGGCGATCCATTCGCGCAATAAAGGCACGCGACAAGAGCGTCGCAAGCGGCCCGCGACAAAAACCAACGGCAATTTATGTGCGACGGTGGAGTGCAGCATGCGCCTAGGCAAAGGACCCATGACAAAACCACCCGGGCGACATGCCGCCACCATGGGCATAGAATAGCCACAACCTCTGCCCGTCCTCGGTGTCCGTGACCCAATAATCCCGCGTGCCCGATCGCCAGTTGGGGTCGTCCAGCCACCATTCCGGCGCAATCCGCTCAGGTCCGATGGCCCGTTGCCGCTTCAAATCCATGCCACGCCATCGGAATATCTCGGGCAGTTTGGGTGTGGCCGGGGCGTGTACGGGTTCGGGATGCCACAGCAGCAAAGGACGTGGATTGGTCGGTCTGGGCCAAGGCCCATCATGCGGCTTCGACCACGCAGCCGCCGTAATTTTATGGGATTTTTCGGGGATATGACTGTCCGCCGGCTCAAAACGCCGGATCGCCTCCAATCCGACACGCGCACCCAGCCGCCCGATCAGATCATCCATGGCGTTGGCATTGTTAAGCCGCGCCTGTACCGCCGCCCCCGCCTCGCGGTGGCCCACGATCATAACGTCATGGACGGGCTCGACCTGTACCGCCAACAAGCGGATCATATCGATCCCAAAACCCGCATCGATGTCCTCGATTTTCATCTCCAGCAGGTGACGGATACGGTGTGGATCGTGACCGGGACGGGCCAGACCTACCTCGACCACCTCAACCGCGTGGTCACTGCGATACGCCTGCAGCATCACATGCCGCGTTCCTTTTCCCTTTTCTTCCAACATTTTGCACAGACGGGGTAGCATACGGTCGATGGCTGCCATCACGTCCTCAGCCAGCCCAATGGGATCGGGCAAGGTCATCCGTACGGCAAAATGATCAGGCGCCTTAGTCGGCGATACAGGCTCGGGCACGCTGCCCATCGCCTGATCCAACCGCAGCACCAACCCCCGGCCAAAACGACGCGCCAACCCGGCGCGTGGTTGGCCCAGCAAGTCTCCCACGCGGCGCAACCCAAGGCGACCCAACTGCGCTGACATATCAGGCTCCAATCGCAGGGCGGCAATCGGTAAGGGGGACAACGCACTATAGGTCTGACCAGGCGGTGCAATCCGTGTGATGTCAGGGGCCTGGGCCGTAAAAGTCGGGGCGGATCCGCCTTTGGTCCAATGCCGCCGCTTGCCTGCACGCGACCGGGTGGCGCGGGCCTCCTGATCAATAGAATCCCCAGACCGATCCGAGCCTGCCGCTTGGCCCGTATATCGGGACAAGGCCCATGCTGCACCTCGTGTATCGGCAAGCCCCATCAAAACACTCAGACCCAGATCAGTACAATCATCCTGCACGACCTGCATCAACTGCTCTTCCCCTCCGAACAGATGCGCACAGCCAGTCAAGTCAATAACCAGCGCATCACCATCCTCAGGCGCGACCCACGGGCTGAACCGACCCGCCCAGCGTTGCAGTGCTTCCAGAAACTGCGCCTCGCCCTGCGGACTGCGGGGAAAGGTCAGTAATCCAGGGCACATGGCATGAGCATCACGCACGGGCTGACCAACCTGCAGCCCCACCGCCTGTGCCTCCCCGCTCAAAGACGTGATGACCTGCATGTTCTGATGTTCTTCGACTACGGCCACAGGCTGATCTCCCAGAATGGGTTGGCGACGGATCAGACGTTCGGCCCCCAGCCGGGGGAACCAGATGGACAGGATGCGACGGTTGAGCATACAGAAATGTTCATTATTTGTTCTCTCCCTGAATACGCTGAGTCGGCTTTCAGAGTCGAGCAATCAGATCAGGAAAATCAGGGGCCGTAGCGGGCCAGGAACGTCTTGACCGCATTGTCGACGACTCTGTCGATATCTTCATCGGACACCGTGTCGATCACCCCGAACATCAGGCGCGGCCAGACGTCAGCCTTGCACAGCTCGCCAAACTGATCGGCAGCAAGGGTGAAATCATCGATCTTCAGATCACCCCGTGCGCCCGCAGCTCGGAAATACTCACCCATCACGGCCCGCATACGCTCAGGGCCAGACTTGTAGAAGGCACGCCCGATCTCTGGAAAGCGGTCTGATTCTGCGACGCATATCCGAAAGATCTGTTGCCCAAACTTCGATGTGATAAACCGCAGGAAATGTTTGCCAGCCTGACACAACACATCCCGCGGGGCGGCATTCATATCGATAAAGTCCACGGCAGACTGGCTTTGGCGCGTGCATTCCATGTTGGCGACTTCCATGAACAGCAAACGCTTGTCAGGGAAATAGCTGTAAAGCGTCGCCTTGCTGACGCCTGCGGCGCGCGCAATGTCATCCACACTTGCGCCTTCAAACCCATCTACCATGAACACATCGCGCGCACCGTCCAGCACCTGGTCGAATTTACGGCCCTTACGGACGATGGGGGTTGCGTCGTTCATCTGGCGTCCTGTTTTGCGGGATGATGCACAATATAAACCGATCTGTTCACTTTCTATAAGAAAAAGCGCGCAATAGATATGAGATATTGTGCTGGCACATCGGCCCAAGGTTCATTTCGCCCGCACCGGGCATATCAACAGTGGATAGAAATTCGCGCAACGGCTATCCAAGTCTCATGCTGCCTATACTGCTCAAAACACTTCCCTTTTTTACATTGATCGGCCTGGGCTATTGGGCGGGGCGCACCAAATTTTTCACGGAGGAGGCAACCGCATATCTGACCAAGTTCGTGTTCTATTTTGCACTGTCGGCGATGATCTTCCGCTTCGCCGCAAACCTGGAACTGGCGGAGGTATGGGATGGACGGCTGGTTGCCGCATACCTCTGGGGCACCGCATTCGTTTACGGCATTGCAACACTCGTCGGCTTCTTGCGCGGACTCGACGTGCAAACCAACGCGGTCGAGGCACAATGCGCCGTGATTGGAAACGCAGGTTTTCTTGGCCTGCCCATGCTGGCGCTTCTCTTTGGCCCACAGGCGATCGGCCCTGTGATGCTGGTGCTGGCCACCGACCTGATCGTCTTTTCCAGCCTGATCGTCATCCTGATCACCGTTGGGCGCGACGGGCGCATGTCGCCCGCAATCTTCAAGACCATTGGCATGGGGCTGATCAAAAACCCGATGATCGTTGCCATGGCGCTTGGTCTGACGTGGTCCGGCCTGCAAATACCAATCCCTGACCCCATGAATGATTTTCTGAGCATCTTAGGTGGCGCCGCCACACCAGGCGCACTCTTTGCCATCGGGGCCTCGCTTGCGTCAAAATCAACCGAACGCATCCAAATCGCGGGCTGGCTCAGCTTTTGCAAACTTGTGCTGCACCCCACCTTTGTCGCGTTCTCGGCGATCATTCTGTTCAATGTTGAACCGTTCGGTGCAGCCATGATCATCGCCTGTGCCGCCATGCCTGTGGCGGGCAACGTCTACATGCTGGCCCAACACTATAGCGTCGCTCCACAACGCGTCTCAGCGGCCATTCTTGTCTCGACCACACTCAGTGTCGCAACTTTGACGGCAGTTATTGCCTGGATAAGCTGAGCCTGCTTCATCTTGCCAAACAAACTCCCGCCGGAGGCTCCCGAAACTTGCCGCACGGCCCACCGCCAGATAGCGATAGGGCAACGAAAGGATCACGCCCATGGAAACCAAATCCGAAAACGCCTGCTTCGGCGGCACCCAAGGGGTCTACACCCACGCCTCGTCCGCCTGCTCCTGTGACATGACATTCGGACTGTTCCTGCCCGAAGAGGCCAAGGAAGGCCCGGTGCCCCTACTGTGGTACCTGTCGGGCCTGACTTGCACACACGAGAACGCAATGACGAAAGCGGGGGCGCAAGCCTGGGCGGCGGACCATGGCATCGCGCTTTGCTTTCCTGACACATCCCCCCGTGGCGATGATATCGCCGATGATGATGGCTACGATCTGGGCAAAGGCGCGGGCTTTTACGTGAACGCGACGGAACAGCCTTGGGCATCCCATTACCGCATGTGGGACTATGTGATGGACGAGTTGCCTGCGCTGCTCGGATACACCTTTGCCCTCGACATGGACCGCCAGTCGATCACCGGACACTCAATGGGCGGGCACGGCGCATTGACCATGGCGATGTCCCTGCAGGGACAATTCCGATCTGTGTCCGCATTTTCGCCCATCACCAACCCAACCGCCAGCGATTGGGGGCGTAAGCAACTGACTGCATATCTGGGCACCAACGAAGAACTTTGGTCGCCACATGATGCGACGCGGTGCATGCGCGCACATGGCTTCGATGGCCCGATGCTGATCGACACAGGCACCGATGATCAGTTCATTGACCTTCTAAAACCCGAGGCGCTGGCCGAAGCCGCCGCCGCCCGCCGCCAGCAGATCCAGTTCCGCATGCAACCGGGATATGACCATTCGTATTTCTTCGTCTCGACCTTCATGGAAAATCACGTCGCCTTTCACGCAGAACATCTGTGGGCATGACAACGCTCTACATCGACGCTGACGCCTGTCCTGTGAAGACAGAGGCAGAGCGGGTCGCCACCCGGCACAAGGTCCCCATGAAAGTGGTGTCCAATGGCGGACTGCGCCCCTCGCCAAACCCATTGGTAGAGACTGTTATCGTCCCAGATGGTCCTGATATCGCCGACATGTGGATCGCAGAGCGGGCCGGTCCCGGCGACGTGGTGATCACCGGCGATATCCCCCTTGCCGCCAAATGCGTGCAAGCTGGCGCGCGGGTTCTAAAACACAATGGTGAGGCTCTGACACAGGCTAATATTGGAAACGTGCTGGCAACCCGTGACCTGATGACGGACCTGCGCGCGGCGGATCCGTTTCGCCAAGGCGGTGGCAAAGGCTTTACCAAGGCAGACAGATCGCGTTTTCTGGACGCATTGGAACGAGAATTGAGAGCAGCAAAAAGATGACAATCAAAGCCGTCGTATTCGATATTGGAAATGTGCTGATCGAATGGCAACCCGAACGCTTCTATGACGGCGCAATCGGCGAAGAACGTCGCAAGGCGATGTTTGCCGAGGTCGACCTGCACGGCATCAATGAAAAGGTCGATCTGGGCCACCCCTTTACTGAAACCATCTATGCCGCTGCAACGGAGTATCCCGCGTGGCACGACGAGATTCGCATGTGGCACGACCGCTGGATCGAGATGGCCTCGCCTGCCATTGACCGCTCGGTCCGTTTGATGAAGGCATTGCAGGCAAACGGTACCCCGGTTTTTTCACTGACCAATTTCGGGATCAAAAGCTATGATTATGCCGCGACCCAATACGACTTTCTGCATGCCTTCGACCGCGATTTCATCTCGGGTCATATGCAGGTTATCAAACCTGACCCGACGATCTACGAGATGCTGGAGAACGCAAGCGGACTGCGGGGCGACAGCCTGATTTTCACCGATGACCGCGCCGACAACATTGCCGCCGCGCAGGCGCGCGGCTGGCGCACGCACCACTTCGAAGGGCCCGACGGTTGGGCCAACCGTCTGGTCGCAGAGGGGCTGCTGACCGAAAGCGAGGCGGCGTGACATCCGTTCCCGTCATCCCTTTTGCCGAGGGCGAAGCCCTGCTGGACTGGATCGGCCTGACCGATGCGATGGCCGCTGGACATACACTTCCCAAAGCCGAGATCGGGGATACGTTCCTTTACCGGGATCCCGATACGCTGCTTAGCCGGGCAGCTTGGATCGACGGGATGGGAATGGCGGTCAAAACGGCAACCGTGTTTCCCGGTAATCCGGGTCGTGGCGCGCCGATGATCAATGGTGGCGTCAACCTGTATTCCGACGGCGACGGCACACTGCAAGCGATCATCGACTTTCATCTGGTGACCAAGTGGAAGACGGCGGGCGACAGCCTGCTGGCGGCGCGCAGGTTGGCCCGCCCGGACAGCCGGAACATCCTGATCGTGGGAGCTGGCACTGTCGGTCGGTCCTTGCACGATGCTTATTCCGCGGTCTTTCCGGAGGCGCATTTCCAAGTCTGGAACCGCACCCGCGCCAATGCGCTGGCCATGGCAACAGAACGCCCGATGCTAACGGTCGCCGGTGATCTGGAACAGGCTGTGCGCAGCGCCGATATCATCACCAGCGCCACCATGTCGACCGAACCGCTGATCATGGGCGAGTGGCTGCAACCCGGCCAGCATATCGACCTGATCGGCGCCTACCGTCCGGACATGCGCGAGGTCGATGATGCCGCGCTGCTGAAATCACGCGTCTTTGTTGACAGTTTTGACACCACCATCAACCACATCGGCGAGGTGAAGATCCCGCTCGAAGCCGGTACAATCAACCGCGACCACATGTTGGCCGACTACTATGATCTAGACGCATTCAAACGCACGCCCGACGACATCACACTGTTCAAGAATGGCGGTGGCACGCATTTGGACCTGATGACAAGCCGGTACATCCTTGATCGCTGGACAGCCAAATGATGTGGGTCACGCTGATCCTACTTGGCCTGCTGGCAATTCCCGTCACCACGGAACTCACCCGTTCGGGCATGACTGATGCCGTACGCGACAAGGCGCCGGGCCAGTTTGCGCTTCTGTCGCAAGGCACCACACATTTTGAATGGATGGGGCCGGAACGTGGTCCTGTGGCGGTTTGTATTCACGGCCTGACCACTCCGTCTTTCGTCTGGTACGGGATGGCCAAAGGGCTGGCGCTAATGGGGTTTCGGGTGCTGGTCTATGACCTCTATGGCCGTGGATATTCTGACCGGGTAAGAGGCAAACAGGATGCAGACTTCTTTGACAGGCAGCTGACCGACCTTCTGACACATGAGAATGCAGGCGATCACCTGACGGTGCTGGGCTATTCGATGGGCGGGGCCGTTGCGGCCCATTTTGCCGCGCGCCATCCCCAACGGGTCAAACAGCTCATTCTATTGGCCCCTGCGGGCATGTTCAAACTCGCAGGACCCAAGATCGCCCTGGCCCGTGATCTGCCCGTACTTGGCGATTGGCTGTTCCTTGCCGCCTATCCTTGGCAAGTCCGCCGTGGGATCGCATCCGAAGCGCACCTGCCTTCATCGGTCGAGAGCATCTATGATCTCCAAGAGGAAGAAACCGGGCGTCGCGGGTTCTTTCCCGCCGTTCTCTCCAGTCTGCGCGGGCTGCTGCGGACGCCATGCGAAGACCAGCATCGTGTCATCGCCGCCCTGGGTGTTCCCGTTCTGGCAGTCTGGGGCGATCAGGATAATGTGATTCCGCTGACGTGCAAGGACACGCTGGCAGAATGGAATCCGGCCGTCCATCAGACCGTAATCCAAGGCGCAGGTCACGCCCTACTCCATACTCATACTGATGTGGTGCTGGATGCGATCCGGGAATCTCGCGGCTAAGCGGCAGCGGGCTGGGCCAAGGGTCGCTCGCGGATCGGCAAGTGCACGATGGCACTAAAAGCGCCGATCGCAATCCCGATCCACCATACCTGCTCGTAAGAGCCGTACAGATCGTACAAACGACCACCCAACCACACACCCAGAAAAGACCCCAACTGATGGCTTAGAAACACGATGCCATAGAGCGTGCCCATGTATCGCAAACCGTAAATATGCGCGACCAACCCGGACGTGAGCGGTACGGTCGCCAACCACAACGCACCCATGGCAATGGAAAAGACAATGACCGTCATCGGCGTCATGGGAAAGATGATGAACAGGGACGCCACCACGGTCCGACCGGCGTAAATGCCCGCCAAAAGGTACTTTTTCGGGAAATGCTTGCCCGCCCAACCGGCAAGCAACGTACCTGCAATATTCGCCAGACCAATCAGCGACAGCGCAATCGCGCCCAAGGCGGATGTCGTTGTGATGCCGATGTTGTGCAGCATGCCACCCGGCACGATCGGCCCGCACACCTCGGTCACGAAGGCGGGCAGATGCGCGGTCATGAATGCAACCTGATAACCGCACGAAAAGAAGCCCAGGAAGATCAGGGTATAAGACGGATCGCGAAAGGCCTTGATCAGGACCTGACCCAGCGTTTCCTCCAATTCAGCCTTTGTGGCCATGGGCGGCACGCGCATGGCAGGCAAGGTCAGCACAAGCAGGACGACCGCAAGCGCAAACCACAAGAACACCGACTGCCACGGCATGAAACTCAGCATCCACTCGGCCACGGGTGCGCCAAAGATCTGACCAGCAGAGCCCATGGCCGCCACGATCGCCAGCGACATCGATCGGTTTTCATCACTGCTGGCGCGGCCCACAACAGCAAGGATCACACCAAAACCGGTCCCGGCGACGCCAAAACCAACAAGCCAAGCATACAACTGATGTTCAATTGGCGTCGTCGCGCCCGCACTCAGCACAAGTCCCACCGCGTACAGGATTACCCCCATGATAATCGCCTTGCGGTCCCCGATCTTTTCGGCAATGGCGCCAAAGATCGGCTGCCCGATACCCCAAGCCAGGTTCTGGATAGCGATGGCCAGCGAAAACTCTGTTCGCAGCCAGCCGAACTCCTCGGCAATGGGAATCTGGAACACACCGAACGACGCGCGCACGGCAAAGCTGATCATGATGATGATGCAGCCCACGATCAGAACAGGGGTAAAGATGGGGGTCCGGGCGGTCATGGCAATGCCTTCAAAACTGTACTGCGACTGTATGGACCTGATGGCGTGCGTCAAATCAGGAATTCTGGGGGGCGCTTAACCATTCCTGAACCGACCGTGCTTCCCATGGACGGACCTGCACGCTACCACGGGGAAATGACTGATTTGCTGACTGAATATCAGGCGCTTGTAGCCAAGGGCGATTTGCAGGCAGACCCTGCACAACTGGCCATTCTGCCAGAGTTTGAACGCATCCGCGCCGCCCTTACCGCGCCCGTCAAAAAGGGGCTGTTCCGCAAGGCCACCGAGCCGCCCAGGGGGCTGTACCTGTGGGGCGGCGTGGGGCGCGGCAAATCAATGCTGATGGACTTCTTTGCATCGCGGCTTGATGTGCCAGCCCGGCGCGTTCACTTCCATGCCTTCATGCAGGAAATCCATGCCGCAATGCACATCGCCCGCAAGCGCGGTGTGGACGATGCCATCGCGCCTGTTGCCGCCGACGTTGCCGCATCGGTCCGCTTGCTGGCTTTCGATGAAATGCAGATCACGGATATCACCGACGCCATGATCGTCGGGCGACTGTTCGAAGCCCTTTTCGCTGCAGGCGTTGTTGTAGTCACCACATCCAACCGCGTCCCGGACGACTTGTACAAGGACGGGCTGAACCGCCAACTGTTCGTGCCATTCATCGATCTGCTCAAGGACAAGATGACAGTTTGGGAACTGGCCTCGCCCACCGATTATCGACAGGACAGGTTGTCGGGCAGCCCGGTTTACTTCTCTCCCTTGGGGGCCGCGGCGCGGGCCGAGATGGACAATATCTGGGCCGACCTGTCAGGTGGCGCGGCTGAGCAACTTGACCTGACGGTCAACGGGCGCGCCGTGACCGTACCCCTGTTTCGCAGCGGTATCGGGCGCAGCAGTTTTTTCGACCTGTGCTCAAAACCGCTTGGCCCTGCCGACTACCTCGCCATCGCCGAAGCGTGCAAAGTGCTGATGATTGATAACATTCCCTGCCTGGGACGCAGCAACTTCAACGAAGCCAAACGGTTCGTCACCCTGATCGACGCGCTGTACGAAGCGCGTGTGCGACTGATCTGCTCGGCTGCTGACACGCCCGAGATGTTATATCTGGAAGGGGAAGGGACCTTCGAATTCGAACGTACGGCATCGCGCTTGCGGGAAATGCAAAGCGCAGATTGGGCGGTCTAACCCTGCGACTGGCTGACCAACGCGGCCAACAGGGTTTCCGTGTCCAGACGCCCTGCCGCCGTGGTCAACTGCCGGGGCAACGTGAACTCACCCCGCGCCGCCGCCGTGTTCAAAAGTGCGTCTATATAGGCGTTTGATTGGCCTTCGGTCAGGGCTTGGACCAGCAACGCCTGCAAACGGTCATCTTGCGTGAGCGTGTGACCGAAGCCGATCAGGACAATACTTGTCAGACTGCGCAAATCCGTGTGCCGCGCATCGTTATCCGTCAGGCGGATCGGCTGCCGCAGCTGACGGCTCACAGCTTCGGATGCTGACACGGGTCGAGTACCCAGCAAGGAGGCGTCCGCACGGGTCACTTCCGCATCGGACAGTGCAGGATCAGCCGCAATCGACGTATCAGCGAAATACTGATTTTCAACTGCCGCGCCGCTGGGCTGCAGCAGGATCAACCCAATCGTCACAACCAGAAAGGCCGCGGCGATCACCAGCATCTTGATGTTGGATGAGGAATATTCCTCGGATTCTATGGCCGCTTGTGGCGGCTGATCGGCCGGGTCATGACGCCTGAACATACTGCTTCCCCAAAAGCAGACCCGTCACGGTTGATCCGTGTTGGGGTCGAAATAATATACTAAATATAGCAAATACGACCCCGTTTGGTCAACATCGTGCGTGTCGACCAAGGTACGCGTCTACCAGCAGTCATGCTTTTCAGCCGTTGTCGCGCAACACCGCTCCGGCCAGATAGAGCGACCCACAGATCAAAACACGTGCGTTCGGGTCGCGTGTAAGGATCGCCTCCAAAGCCGTGCCAACATCGTCGGCCTCATGCGCCGTCATGCCGACATCACGCGCAGCCTTGGCGGTCTCGGCGGCGGGCAGTGTGTTGGCCTCTCCCGGGATCGACAGGGCGGTCAGGCTGTCTACCTCGGTCGCAAGTGGGGCCATGTAACCACGCGCGTCCTTTGTGTTCAGCATTCCGCAGATCAAGTGCGTTGGCCGCTTGGGCAAGCTTTGCAAGACGCTGGAAAGGGCCGCACCCGCCGCCGGGTTATGCCCCCCGTCCAACCACAGCTCTGCGCCTGCCTGCACCGCACGTTCGGCCAGTGGACCCGAACGCAGGCGCTGCATCCGCGCGGGCCAGTGCGCTTGGGTCACGGCAGCATGACAGGCGCCTTCGTCACAGCCCAGATGGCGCAGTGCCGCCAGCGCCATTCCGGCATTCTGGATCTGGTGATCACCCGGCAATGCTGGGCGCGGCAGGTCCAGCAGACCCGCCTCGTCCTGATAGATCATGCCGTCACGTTCCGGCGCGGCATGCCAATGCTGCCCATAGGCTTGCAAAGGTGCGCCCAGCCGCGCAGCCTGCGCCTCGATCACATCCAGTCCGTCTTCGTCCTGCGGGCCGACAATGCAGGGCACACTACGCTTGATAATCCCGGCCTTTTCACCGGCGATCTTGGCCAGCGTATCCCCCAGAAACGCTTCGTGATCCATGGACACGGGCGTGATGATCGTCAGCGCCGGCGCATCAATGATATTGGTCGCGTCCAACCGCCCGCCAAGGCCAACCTCAAGCAACGTGTAATCGGCGGGTGTCCGGGCAAAGGCAAGGATCGCGGCACAGGTCGTGATCTCGAAATAGGTGATATCGGCACCACCGTTTGCAGCATAGCATTCATCAAGGTAAGCGGTCAGATCGGCTTCCGAGATCAACTCTCCGGCCAGTCGGACCCGCTCGTGAAAGCGTGCCAGATGGGGGGATGTATAGGCGTGAACCCGATGCCCCGCCGCCTCAAGCCCCGCGCGGATCATGGCCTGGGTCGATCCCTTGCCATTGGTCCCTGCGATATGGATGACAGGCGGCAAATCGTTCTGCGGATTGCCCAGCGCCTCTAGCAGCCGCCACACGCGGTCCAACGTCAGGTCAATCACCTTGGGGTGCAGCGCCATCATCCTTGCAAGGATGGCGTCAGAACCGCTGCTCATTCCTTGAGAGCGTCTTCGGCGACGGGTTCTTCTTCCGGTGCAGGATCAGCATCAGGGTCAGGGGCTGGCAAATCGCCTTTGATGGCAGGGGGCTGACCCGTCAGCATGCGCGTGATGGTGATCAGCTCTTCCCGCATCTCAGTCCTTTTGGTCACACGGTCGAGCATGCCGTGATCCAGCAGGTACTCGGCCCTCTGGAACCCTTCAGGCAGTTTTTCGCGAATGGTCTGTTCAATGACGCGCGGTCCGGCAAAACAGATCAGGGCGTTGGGTTCGGCCATATGTACGTCACCCAACATGGCATAGGACGCCGTCACACCACCGGTCGTCGGATGGGTCAGAACGACAATGTAGGGCAGACCCGCCTCTTTCAGCATCTGCACCGCCACTGTGGTGCGCGGCATCTGCATCAGGCTCAGGATACCCTCCTGCATCCGCGCGCCTCCGGCAGCAGAGAACAGGATCAACGGGCGTTTCAGCTTCACCGCTTCTTCAGCCGCAGCGATGATGGCATTGCCCACATACATGCCCATCGACCCACCCATAAAGGAAAAATCCTGCGCGCAGGCAACGATGGGCGTGCGTCCAATCTCACCACAGGCAACGAGCATCGCCTCACCTTCGCCCGTAGATTTCTGGGCAGCCTTCATCCGGTCCGGGTATCTCTTTTGATCACGGAAATTCAGCGGATCAGCCAAGGGGGCAGGCACCTCGACCTCGGTAAAGATACCGCCGTCAAAAAGGGCCGTGAACCGATCCCGCGGCGTGATCGCCATGTGGTGATTGCAGTTGGTGCAGACGTTCAGGTTGTCCGACAACTCACGGTGAAACAGCATGGTGCCGCACTCATCGCACTTGGTCCACAGATTGTCCGGGGTTTCGCGCCGCGAAAAGATCGAGTTGATCCGGGGCCGGACGTAATTGGTGATCCAGTTCATGTGGGCTTCCTGCTGCCGTTCTGCATTTCAGATAATCCGGTGGACCGGCAAATGCAATCAGGCGCGGATGGCAATGCGGGCAGCCAGCCAACTGACCAGCATGAACCCGAAGTCCACTGGCAACCATGCAGCCATCGCCGCTTCATCCGCGATGCCAAAGGGCAGAACATACAACGCAAGGCCCGACATCTCATCCGGGGTGGCGGTCAGGACCATGGCAGAGATGTTGTTGGAAAAGTGGAGCGCGATCGCCGGTCCCAACGTGCCGGACCGGGCGGTCAGATCGGCCATAAGCAGACCAAATAGGGTGGCCCAAAGGGCAATCGTCAACGCGTTGCTGCCCGCGCTTTCGGGCAGGTAATGGCCTGCGCCGAACAGGACAGCAGGGGCGACCATCCATATAAGGGGCGACCGAAACCGCGCCGCCAACTGCTGTTGAAGATAACCGCGAAACAGCACCTCCTCGGCACCAACCTGTACCAGCACGGCAACAAGGGCAAAGGGCAGCAGGAACAGCCACCGACCAACAGGCATGTTCAGATCAAGCGGCGCGCCAACATCGTATGGCGGCAGCACCCACAGCGCCACGGTCAGCAGTACCATCATGAACAGAACGGCCCCGAAGTGCCGCACAGCCGGACCAAATGGCCCAATCAATGTCGAAGGGCGCCTCTTGTGCACCATGATGACAACCATGCCCGATGCCACGGCCAAAAGGCCCAGCTGAAACAGCAGCAGCAGCATACCACCCGCTGTCTGACCCGTGCGCGCATCCCGCAAGAGCGTCCTGGCCGTCTCCGGCTCAAGCAGGCTAAGAATAGTGCCAAACACCAATTGGCTGAGCACAAGAAAAAAGCCGGCCACCAGCACAAGGCCAAGGGTCAGTCGCCACAGCTGCGCCCGATCCAGTGCCGGTGCAATGAACCGAGCGTGCGGTCGGTAATCGAAGCTCAACACACCCATCAGGTGTCCAGCGGTGGGGGCGGCGGCCCCTCGTCCTGAGGAATTTGGACATTGGCTTGGCGCAACAGTTCCGCCGCACCGGTCAGGTGGCCTGCCACAGTGTGCAGAAGGCTCATCAGAACAGATGGATCGTTTTCCAGAACCGAGCGGAACTCGGCGGCCCCAATGCGCAGGAACGTGACGTCGGTCAAGGCAGTCAAATGCAATTGCCGTGGTTCGTTGAGGATGATGGCCAGATCGCCAATCAGACGTCCGGGTTCAATCACGGACACATGCCAGTCCGTGCCATCCGTCGCATCATAACTCAGTACTGCACTGCCTTTGACGCACAGATAAGCCGCGTCCGGCTTTTCATCCATCGAGAAGATGCGCTGTCCCGCCTCGGCCGTGTACCATTGCGCGGCAAACGCCAAGAGCCGCTGGTTCCGACTCTCGACGCCGGAAAACAGTTCGGCCCGAGCAATCACGCGCAGTTTGCGGCTCAGATCATCGGTGTCATCGTCATCCTCGTCATGAGCCTGAACCCCATCGATGCGCCCATCCTTGATCTCGACAAACAGGTCATAAGCATCCGGATTGTTGAAATTCTCCTCCAGGAAAATCAGCGTCGCCTCGGGCAACAGCTTGCGCAGCGCTGACCGGGTCTCGCGCCTTTGATCAGCGCTGTGGCTGGCCAGGGCGCGGTCCAGAACAAGGACATCGGGACGTTTGATGCCCGCACGGGAAAAGGCTGCCCGTTCATGGAAAATGGTGGGCAGGTTGTTCCCACCCAATCCGGTGCGGATGTCAAAAATGGTTTCGGCCACTTGGCGGCGCAGCCCGTTGTCGTTGATCAACTCCGCAACCAAATCCTCGACCAACTCACCCTTGGCGCCGGCCACCATGGAAACCCGACCATACAACGCATTTTCCAGCAGGCTCAGGCGCGGCAAATACGTGTCCGGTGCGATAGGAATGAAGATTTCCTCGGTCTGCGCCCGCAAGGCGGCCCCGCTCGTCTTGCGGATCTGCACGATCTCGTTCTTGAAGCTTTCGGGAAAGGCCGGGCCAATCTGTTCCGCGGTAAAGGCGAACGGCACAGTCAGCAGCAATGAAAACTCGTCGTCGGTCAGCGCTACATCGCCCCGTTCGCGGCGCCGTTGCGCGATATCCACAAGCTCCTCGTACATTTCTTCTTCGATGTTGAGCGCGGTAAAAAGCGGGTGCCCTGTGCCGTCGCGGCCAAAGGTCTGGTGCAGCGTCTCGATCAGGGTTTGCGAGATGGCGATACCTTGTTCGGCCAACCCATGTTCAAAGACCAGGTTGATGAACCGATGATCCCGGGCAAGTCCCTGCTGGGAAATCTCGCGCGAGGGCGACGCAAACAAAAGGTTCCCGCCCAATGGGACCGCCGGGTTAAACTCGTCTGGGTCAAAGCGATACACCTCATCCAGCACGCCCTTTTCGCGCAGACACGCTTCGACTGCAGGGCGCAGATCGACGATCGCCTTGGCAAGCTCAGGGTGTTTCTGCGGGTCGATATGACTGACCAGCATGCGGCGGAACATGAACTCGTCAATGCCCATCGCCTCGACCAGTTCGAACCACCACGCACGGACCTCATCCTCGGTTCCAAGCCCGGCAAGGCTGGGGTCCACCCAATCCGCATCCACACGGTCCACACTGTTGCCGGAACGTTGCGCTTCCGTCGTGTATCGATCCTTGCGACTCTGATCCCAAGGCACGGTATTCGGACGGGTCATCAGCGGCATCAACAGGTTGCTGCCAAGGGTACCGTCAAACAGGTATGGGCGGGACTGAGCATAGCCGATCCTGGCGGCCACGACCTCTTGATGCAGTTCCGACAGATCATGCTCGGCAATGGTGATCGTTCCTCGGGTTGGCAGCACCTCGCGTGTCAGCAGCTCGGCCAGCGCGGTTCGTTCGGTCTGGTTCTTGACCTGGATCGCAACCCGTGCACCCTTTGGAATGGTCAGATCAATCCGCTCCAACACAGGCGTGTTTTCGGCATTGCGAATGGTCACGTTGTCCAGAACGATATCGCCCTGCAGATGCGGAATGACCTCGGGCTCTCCCTCAAACAGCGCTTCGTCGATCATGTCGCGCGGGGCAAAGCGGTCAGTCACGATCTCCCAGCGCAGCGACATGTCCTGCGTCTGGTTGTAATAGGTCAACAACTCTTTCCACGGGCTGGACAGGTCCTTGTAGGCGGCAATGGCCGCCACAAGCGCACCCACCGTGATGTCACCCCGAATGGCAAGGTACCCGCCCACCGAATAGAAGAAGAACGGGGTCAGCTGCGTGATGAAGTTGTTGAGAAACTTCATGAAGAACTTCTGCTGATAGATCTTGAACCGCAGTTCAAAAATCCGGCCCAGCCGGTCGGTGAACTGCGCCTGCCGATAGCGCAGACCGCCATTGGTGCGCAGATCCGATATGCCTGCGGCACTCTCGCCAATCTCAGCCGAAAAGGCGCGGACCTGCTTGATCCGGTCTTTGTTCAGCAAATTGATCCGGCGCTGCAGCATCGGAATGATCCACGCCTGCAGCGGGATCAACGCAATCCCTGCCAACCCGAACCACACGGACTGTAAAAACAGGAAGACCACGATGATCAGCATCTGGCCCGCCTGGAACACCGGTTGGGCCACCATATCGCCCATCAGGCCGCCCATCGGCTCGGCCTCGGATGTGACCATGCTGACCAGCTCGCCCTGGCTGGTGGATCGGAAGTAGCTGCGCGGAAAACGCAGCATGCGACTGATCAGCTGGAAGCGGAAGCGTCGCAGCAGGCGTTCAGCTGTCACCCCCTTCATCGTGTTCAGGCGCATCTTGAGCAAACCGTGCGCCAACACCGCAGCCAGATATCCAAGACACAGGGCCAGCAGGAATTGAATCTGGCTTAGCTCAAAACCAAAGGCGTTGATGATATCGCCCGAAGCGCCGATCGCATCATTGATGATGCGCTTGGGCAGCTCAAGCGTGGCGTACAGAAACGGGAACGTCACAACGGTCAGCGCAAGCAACATCAGCTGATCGCGCTTTGAGTGCTTCCAGATAAAAGCAAAAATGCTGGAATCCATGGTCCATCCCAATCGGCGGCGCCCCTGTCCAATTGGCTGCCAATGCAACCCGGCGCTACGCGTTGGAAACAACTAGTGCCAGCAACGCTTTATTACAACCGCGGGCGCTTGCAGCAGCGCAGGGCAATGGCTATTGCAGTGCGGACGCTTTCAGGGGAGACGCCAGATGCTTAAAGGCAAGTTCGATAAGTCCAAGCTACCCAGCCGACACGTGACCGAAGGACCTGCGCGCGCGCCGCACCGGTCCTACTACTACGCCATGGGTATGACCGAGCATGAGATTCACCAACCGCTCGTCGGCGTGGCAACCTGCTGGAACGAAGCAGCCCCCTGCAACATTGCACTGAACCGTCAGGCACAATCAGTGAAGATGGGTGTGAAATCAGCCGATGGCACACCTCGCGAATTCACCACCATCACCGTGACCGACGGCATCGCCATGGGGCACGAAGGCATGCGCTCGTCGCTAGCCTCGCGCGAAGCCATTGCGGACACGGTCGAACTCACCATGCGCGGCCACTGCTATGACGCGCTTGTGGGCCTCGCGGGTTGCGACAAATCCCTGCCGGGCATGATGATGGCGATGATCCGTCTGAACGTGCCTTCTGTGTTCCTCTATGGTGGGTCCATCCTGCCAGGCCGTGCGCCCGTCGGCGCCCAGGTACCCGCGGAATATGCCAACCGCGACCTGACCGTGCAGGACATGTTCGAAGCGGTTGGCCACCAGCAAAACGGCACCATGACCGAGGCGGAACTGGACGTGCTCGAACGCGTCGCCTGCCCCTCTGCCGGGGCCTGCGGCGGCCAGTTCACCGCCAACACCATGGCGTGTGTGTCCGAAGCGATCGGCCTCGCCTTGCCAAACTCCGCCGGTGCCCCTGCACCCTACGAGTCGCGCGACCAATATGCCGAAGCATCCGGTGCGGCCGTGATGAACCTCATCGAAAAGAACATCCGCGCCCGGGACATCTGCACACGCCAAGCGTTCGAAAACGCGGCCCGCGTGGTTGCCTGCACGGGCGGCTCCACCAACGCCGGTCTGCACCTGCCCGCCATGGCGCACGAGGCCGGGATCGATTTCTACCTCGATGACGTTTGCGAGATTTTCCGCGACACACCCTACTTTGTCGACCTGAAACCAGGCGGCCAATACGTCGCCAAGGACATGTACGAAGCGGGCGGCATCTATGTGGTGATGAAGGAACTACGCAAAGCGGGCCTGATCCACGAGGATTGCATGACCGCCACCGGCAACTCCATCGGCGAAGAGCTGGACAAGATCAGCCTCGAAGCCGACGGGCGTGTGATCTATCCCATCGAAAACCCGATCACCAAGACGGGCGGCGTTGTGGGCCTGAAGGGCAACGTGGCCCCCGAAGGTGCCATCGTGAAGGTCGCCGGCATGGAAGCGCAACACCAGGTATTCACAGGCCCCGCCCGCGTGTTCGAATGCGAGCAGGACGCCTTTGAATCGGTCCAGAACCGCACTTACGAAGAAGGCGACGTATTCGTCATCCGTAACGAAGGGCCGTCCAGCGGCCCCGGCATGCGCGAAATGCTGGCAACCACGGCGGCCCTGTCCGGTCAGGGCATGGGCAAGAAGGTGGCGCTGATCACCGATGGCAGGTTCTCGGGTGCGACGCGCGGCTTCTGCATCGGACACGTCGGCCCTGAAGCGGCACATGGTGGCCCCATCGCGTTACTGAAAGACGGCGACATGATCACCATCAACGCGATCGAAGGGTCGATTAACGTCGCCCTCTCGGACGAAGAGCTGGCGGAACGCAAGGCAGCCTGGACCGGCGCGCGCGAAACCATCTACGCCTCGGGCGCGCTGTGGAAATACGCGCAACTTGTGGGCGAAACATACAAGGGTGCGGTCACGCATCCGGGCGCCAAGGCGGAACGACATGAATACTGGGACCTGTAAGGGTCTCCTGCTCGGCGCACTCTTCCTGGGTCTTGCGGCATGCGAAGATTTCGCAGCGTTCGACCTTGATGGGTCAACCGGCGAAAACCTTGCCCTGCGCGGTGCAAAGCTGGCAGGCGGCACGATAAAGCTGGTGCCGCCACCCGGCTTCTGTGTCGACAAGCGCAGCCTGCGCCAAAGCTTTGCGCTCATGGCACGCTGCGACACGTTGGGCGGACGGGTCACGACGAATGCCCCGCTTGCCATTATCACCGCCACAACGGTCAAGGCGAATAATGCTGCGCAAATCAGCACATCAGAGTTCGAAAGCACGTCCGAGACGGTGATCAAACGCATTGAGGACGCACCGCTTGCGCTGGTCCAGATCAAGGGCACACCCCCCAGTCCCGATATGCGCGACACGTATTGGCGTGGCGCTGCCCGGATAGGGGATCACGTGATCGGTCTCACCCTTTATGAAAGGGCGAATGGCACGAGTTTGGGCGACAGCGCGCCCAATTTACTTGTGAAAACCATTGAGCAGACACAGGAACAGTCCATCGTCGCCGCCGTTACGTTTCAGGACAATTCTGCAACGCAGGCGCCGAAACCGGCAGGCCGGGGGTTTCTCTCGGGTTTATTTGAGTGAAACCTTTGACATAGATAAACTACCGGCACGGAACCGGGCGCAAGGGCATATGGCAGGCAACCGCATCTCATTCATGGACAAGGTAACGCATCGACGTACGGTGCGCCGCTGGGCACGCGCGGCCCGCAATGCCAACGATGCCCACCTGTCCGAACTGCGTGGCCTGCGTTCAGCCGCGCGGCTGCTGCGCAGCCATCTGGATCGCCTCATCCACCGTGCCGACGAACGTCTGGCCCTACCCGCCATCGGCTCAACCGCATTCCCTCGCCCGCACAACGCCGATTGGGCGTGGCGCCCCGAACTCTGGCGCGGATCGCTGCCCAACCCGGGCATGTCGTCGGTTCAGACGAAATCCATGCTCGGGAACGAAGTCACGCTGTTCCACGACTGCGCTTTCAGTGAACTGACCCTCCGCCAGCTTCGTAACCTGCGCGAAGAGGATCTGGCCCCCTACGGCGTGCGCCTCGATGTCTTCAAGTTCGACGGCTCGTTCCTGTCGCTTGTGATCGATCTGCCCGAGGATGCGGTCAAGGGCATGACCAAGAACCACCTTCTGGGCATGAACACGATTGTCGAGATGGAAAAACCGCTGGAAATCTTTGCGCGCCTCAACGTGCGCCATGGCCCCAACACCGAACAGATCGTGCGTGAACTGCCCTTGAACCAGGAAGACGTGACAGTCGAGTTTGACCTCGCCTATTCCAAGCTGAACGAAAAGCGGGTTGAACGGGCTTGGATCGACCTGATCTTTGAAGGCCCCGAAATGAACCAGGTCACCCTGCGTGACCTCACCTTCTCGCGCCGTCCGCGCGCCGCCTTGTGATGAAAGGGACGCGATGAGCACTCTGACCCTCACACCCACCAAGATGCGCTACGGGATCTGGCAGGGATTGATCCAGCAGAACGGCACCGGCGTGCCCCAGATCAAGGTGACACACCTGAACAACGACGTCCCGGACGTTCAGGTGACGGAACAAGGCGAAGACGGGAAATGGTTACTGCAGGTGCCCGTCCCAGCCGAGGCGATTGCCGACGGTGTGCAGGTCTTTGTCATCACCGACGCCACCAATGACGAAAAACTGGGCCATTTCACCCTGATCGCGGGCGAAGCACTGGGCGACGATATCCGGGGCGAAGTGGCGCTGCTGCGCGAAGAACTCGACATGCTCAAACGCGCCTTCCGCCGTCACTGCGTCGAAACCAGCTAGCGCTGAGCCGCCTTCAGGACGGCCCGCAGCACGTCCAGATCCCCGATATGGTTGGCAAGGATCAGGATCCGCCGCGCGGCAACCGATCCAGCAGACAGGTCTTCCCCGGTTTCACACCCACCGCGTTTGCTCTCACTCGGGTCGGAGCGGGCCAGTCCAGCATGCCGGACCGGTTCAGCAACAACCCATCATACACATTGCACCGACAACCGCCCCGAATTGACCAATAGACAGGAAAAGACATGGTCCCGCGCCGACTCCAGCACCGGCGTTCCCTTACGCACAAAATCGAGAGCAAGTGCCATGCGGATTGGACCGCCGCCACAAAGTAAGAACAGGATGCCGCTGCGCAGGTAGAGCCGGGATATGATGGGGGCGTATGGATAGGGTTTGAAAGCTATGTCATAGCGCAAATCGACAGTGGTCTACCACGGCAACGCCTCCCACGCATCTTTCAGCGCCCCAACACGGACCGCACCTTCCCGACCAAACGTGGGGGGGCCTGTGCTTCTAAAATTACCTCACTGTCATCGCCGATGACCATGCCGGAGTTCGGATCACTCTCGGCAATAAAGGCCTACGGACCATACGTGATCTCGTCAAAGATGATGGTCTTTTCGGTCAAGTGCCCCAAGAGTAAAAGGCCATGTGCCAGATCCTGTCAGGAGGCGTCGGGTTGCTCGTCGGGATGGGCTGCGGCGATGGCAGGGACGTTCAGACAGGCCGCCTCAATCCGCTGCACCTTGGGAAAGGGGGTCAGATCAACCCCCCAGCGATGCGCGTTATAGACCTGCGCGACAAGGCACAGATCGGCAAGGTCGGGCGCATGCCCAAAGGCAAAGGGCGTGTCGTCCTGCACCAACGCCTCGAACGCGGTAAATCCTTCGACCATCCAGTGCCGCATCCATGCCATCGCCTCATCGGTATCCGCGCCATAGGCGTCGCACAGATGAGTCACGACGCGCAGGTTGTTCACCGGATGCACGTCGACCGCCACAGTATGGGCCGCCGCCTGTACGCGTGCACGCGCCACAGGATCAGCTGGCAACAGGGACGGTTCGGGCCACCGCGCCTCGATATAGTCCAAGATCGCCAGCGATTGGGTCAGCACGCTGCCATCTTCCAACACCAGTGTCGGCACGCCCTTGCCCGGGTTCATCTCGGCATAGGCTTCGTCCTTCTGCGCTCCGGCCAACAGGTCCACCGGCACCGTTTCAAACGGCACACCCTTCAGGTGCAGCGCCGCACGCACGCGGTAAGACGTTGTCGAACGCCAATAGCTGTACAGGGTCAAAGGGGCGGTCATGCAGGCGTCCATCAGCAAAGTCGTCGTATCGGTAACTGTTGATTTTGTAACCAACAAGCCTCAGCGCAGCAGCGCCGACGACCAGGCCTCAAGAAACAGCTCTCGTTTCAGCCGGTCCAGGTAGACCAGCAAACCGGGATCAAGGCTGACGACGTTCAGCACCTGTGCATCCGCATCCCCAATCGATGGCAAGGGAAAGCCGGGCCGATCCTGCGCCGCCCAAGCCCCGGACGTCAGGTAAGACACCATTGCCTCAGCCGCGCCGCCCACATCCGTGCTGTCCAGCACCAGCGCCGTGCGCATCATCGTCGTGGCGAAATCCTCGGGCGTGATGATTGTGACCGTGTCCAGCGTCTCGGGTCGGGTCGACGCATAGCTTCCCAGCACATTATAGGCCACGAACAATTCACCCGAGGCCAAATCGTCGATCATATCGCCCGAACAACAATACAGCTGCGCATCCAGGTTCCCGAACACCTCCATCAGCCGCCAGAACGTCTCGGACGCGCGGGCATCTTGCGTAGCGAACAGGTAGCCCAGACCAGACAACCGCACGTCGTAGGTGCCAAGCCGCCCACGAAAATGCTCAGGGTCCGCGCGCAGGGCCTCGATCAACTCCTGCCGCGTGCTGGGCAGTGGGCGCCCTTTGAACGCTGCGCGGTTCAGTACCACGGTCGCAGGTTCCAGCGTGAAACCAAACACACTCTGCCGCCACTGCGACCCGCCCTGTTGCGCCAAGCCGGGCAAGCGGCGCGCCAGCCCGTCATTCGCCAGCTTCAATTGCAAATCCATGGCGCTCGAGATCACCACGTCAAAGCAATCGCCACACTCGGCAATCAGCGTCACTATATCTGCCGACCCAGCCACAGCATAATCCACCGAGACTGATGGATTGCGCGCGATGAACCCCTCTAAAATCGGCGCGAAAATGTCAGTGTCGGTGCTCGACAACACGCGCAGTGTCACACCGTCCTCTCCATGGAACATCTGGCGGTCTTCCAGCTCTGCTGCGACGAGCACACCCGCCCAAAGGCACAGGATCACAGATACAAAGTTGCGCATGCCCCACCCTCATCCAAGTTCGCCAGTCCCAGCCGCCCGCCATGGGCTTCGGCCACATCCTGCGCGATGGTCAGACCCAAACCAGAGCCCACCGTATCGCCGGCGTTCGCCCCACGTTGAAAACGTTTTGACAGCTCCGCCATCTGCTCGGTCGGAAACCCGCCACCCTCGTCACACACGACAATCGCGACCGGATCACGCTGCACCTCGATCCGCACCACCCCTTCGGGCGGGGAATACTTCAGCGCGTTGTCAATCAGGTTGCGCACTGCATTCTGGATCAGGATCGGATCACCCTGCACCTCGACCGGTCCCTCGGCAATCAGCACCAATTCCAGATCCTTCATCTCGGCCACAGGCGTCAGCCGGTCCACCAGCTCCCGACAGATGCCGACAAGATCAATCTGCCGCCGCTCCAACTGGTCCCCGCGAAAGGTAACCATGGCATGGTCCAGCAACTGTCCCGCTGCCCGGCTGCTCTCATCAATCGCCCGGATCATGGATCGCAGAGCGGCGCGGTTTTCATCCTTGTCCACGCGCATCAGCGTCGCCTCGGCATGGGTGCGCACAGTGGCCAAAGGCGTCCGTACCCGGTGCGCGGCCTCGGCAATGAATGTCTCGGATTGGGTCAGCGAATGGCTCAGTCGGGTCATCAGTGAATTCAACGATGTGACCAAGGGCGACAACTCGGTCGGCACCGGGCGCACCACAGGGCGCAAATCACGGGGACCCCGCCGCGCCACAGCTTCAGCCATCTGGCTCAGGGGGCGCACCGTCGACCGCGAAGTCCACAACGCCATGCCCGCCGCCAAGACAAAAAACGCCCCACCAAACAGCGCCGCATTCACCGAAATCGCCCAAAGCGTCCCGGCCAGGCTGTCGCGCGTCTGGGCCACACTCACGGTCAATAAAACGGGCGCTGGACCCGCAGGCAAAGCACGGGTCAACGTTGCACGCCGCACCTCCGCCCCACCAAACGTTTGCGTCTGAAAATCCAGCCCCACCGCCGGATCAAACGGACCCTCCGCCAACCCGTCATAACCGGTCAGCAACGCATCCCCCTGATGTACGGCATAAAACACACGGTCATCGGCCGCCGTATCCAACATGGCAAAAGCGGCATAGGGCACATCCACTTCGATCTCCCCATCGCGTACCACCGCCGCATCCATCAAAGATGTCAAAGACGCCTCAAGAATCCGATCCTGACTTTGCTGCGCGATCTGCTGGGCATAGGTGCGCACAACAAGGAAAAACAGAACAGCCAACAGCGTGGCGCCCCCAATCAGGGTCCAGGTCAGCCGCCGCCGCAAGGATGTCGCGCTACGCCTCATCCAACCGATACCCCAAACCCCGATGCGTCGAAATGGTCAGGCTCGACGGTTCCAGATGCTTGCGCAACCGCCCCACATAAACCTCGATCGCGTTCTCGGTTACCGTCCCGTCATAGGAAAACAACCGGTCCACCAGCTTGTCCTTGGAAAAGATTTGGCCGGGCGCGTTCATGAACAGCTCCAGCAAACGCAGCTCGCGATTGCGCAGGGTCACATTCTGCCCACCAATGGTCAAAACGGATGCCACCGGGTCCAGCGCAGCATTGCCCCGGCGAATGACAGTCTGCGCCGACCCAGTGCGACGGCGCAGAACGGCGCGGCAGCGGGCCTGCAATTCGGCGTGGTCAAAGGGCTTGGTCAGGTAATCATCGGCCCCAAGGTCCAGCATGCTCACCCGATCCGACACTTCGGATCGCGCTGTCAGGACAATGACAGGCGTGTCATCCTCTTGCGCGCGGTGACGCTCCAGAAACAAACGGCCGTCGCCGTCGGGCAGCATGATATCCAGCAGGATCAGATCGTACTCTCCGACACGCAAAAAGTCTGACCCCTCGGACAATGTCGCGGCATGGTCAATCACGTGCCCATCCAGACGCATCCGGGTACAAAGTGCACCCGCCAGTTCTGCATTGTCCTCAATCAGCAGGTATTTCATCCATTCCGCCCAGAACTGCGCCGCCATGACAGGTTTGTGTCAGGTTCGCATGTTTTCACGGCAGCATTCGCGTGAAAACGCGTGAAGTCAAATGGGAGGACATCATGAAAACGTTCCAGATGGGCCGCAGGGCCCTGCTTGGCGCAGCTATGGCATTTGGCCTGAGCAGCGCAGCATTCGCAGACGGCCACCAGGTCGTCGACAGCATCCACTTCCTGATCCCCGGCGGCGCCGGCGGTGGTTGGGACGGAACCGCGCGCGGCACGGGCGAGGCGCTGACCGGTGCAGGCCTCGTGGGCACCGCATCCTTTGAAAACATGTCGGGCGGCGGCGGCGGCAAAGCCATCGGATACCTGATCGAAAACGCCGACAGCAACCACGGCACGCTGATGGTCAACTCAACCCCCATCGTGATCCGCTCGCTGACAGGCGTGTTCCCACACAACTTCCGTGACCTGACACTGGTTGCAGGCACCATCGGTGACTACGCTGCGATGGTCGTGGGCAAAGACAGCCCCATCAACTCGATGGAAGAATTGCTGGCAGCTTATGACGCCGATCCGAATGGCACAGCCATCGGTGGTGGCTCTGTTCCCGGTGGCATGGACCACCTGGTTGCAGCCATGGTGATGGAAGCCGCGGGCAAGGACGCGCTGGGCGTGAAATACATCCCCTACGATGCGGGCGGCAAAGCCATGGCGGCACTGCTGTCAGGCGAAATCGCGGCGCTCTCCACCGGCTTCTCCGAAGCGGTTGATCTGGCCAACGCAGGCGAGGTCAAAATCATCGGCGTGACAGCACCCGAGCGTGTGGACGCGGCCCCGGATGCCATGACCATGAAGGAACAAGGCATCGACACCGAGTTCGTGAACTGGCGTGGGTTCTTCGGTGCCCCCGGACTGCCCGAAGACAAGGTGGCGATGTATCAAGACGCACTGACCAAGATGTATGACACCCCCGAATGGGAAACCGTGCGCGCGCGCAACGGCTGGGTCAACATCCACAACAACGGGGACGAGTTCAAAGCCTTCCTCGAAGGTCAGGAACAAGTCATTGGCGACCTGATGAAGAAGCTCGGCTTCCTCTGAATTGAAGCAACTTTGGTGCGGAGCGAACACGCTCCGCACCTGCCCTTTGCCGGGGCTAAACCGTTAAGATTAAGGAAAATTAACCCTTTTTCTCAATGAAATCATGAGTGTCCCCGCGGGGACAGATCAATCGGGGGGATATCATGGCACTGGATCGCTGGATCGGACTGATCCTTTTGGGCATTTTTGCCGCCTACGGCTACGCTGCATGGTTCACCATGGACGGCAGCCTTGCACCGTTCATGCAGCGCAACCCCATCTGGCCCTCGACCTTCCCAAAGGTGCTAAGCGTGCTCGGCATCCTCGTTGGCCTGATCATCGTTCTTGGCTTGGAAAAAGGCGACAAACCGCGCGAGGAAAATCCCTCGGTCATCGTCTACCGCCAACTCCGCGAATTCAAGCTGGGTCAGGCCGGTCTGCTCCTCGGTCTCATGGTCGCCTACGCCCTGCTCTTGCGCCCCGCCGGGTTCATCATCGCCACGGTCAGCTTCCTTGTCATGGGTTCTGTCATCCTCGGCGAACGCCGCTGGGTGACGATGATCGTTGTCGCAGGCGTCGCCACCGGCGTTGTCTGGTATCTGGTGCAGGTGGTGCTCGGCATCTTCCTGCGCCCCCTACCCGCATTCATGGGGATCTAAGACCATGCTCGAAGGTATCCTGATCGGCCTGCAAACGGCCTTTTCCATCCAGAACCTGCTTATGGTCATCGGCGGCTGTCTGATCGGCACGTTCATCGGTATGCTGCCCGGCCTTGGCCCGATGTCGATCATCGCCATCATGATCCCGGTCGCCATCTCTCTGGGTGACCCGTCCGCCGCTCTGATCCTGCTGGCGGGTGTCTACTACGGCGCCATTTTCGGCGGCTCGACGTCTTCCATCCTGCTCAACGCGCCGGGGGTTGCAGGCACCGTCGCAACCAGCTTCGATGGCTACCCCATGGCCCGCGACGGCAAGGCGGGCAAAGCACTGACCATCGCCGCCATCGCATCCTTCTGCGGCGGCTCCATCGGGGCGATCCTGCTGATGATTTTCGCGCCGATGCTGTCGTCGGTTGCGCTCCTGTTCCACTCCGCCGAATACTTCGCGTTGATGGTCGTCGGCCTGTCGGCCATCGCCGCCTTCGCGGGTACGGGTCAGGTCGCCAAAGCGATCATGATGACCCTTCTTGGCCTCATCATGGCAACCGTGGGCGAAGGTGCGCTGTTCAATATGCCACGCTTCACCATGGGGCTGATGGACCTCCAGTCCGGGTTCGCCTTCATTACCCTCGCCATGGCGATGTTCGCCCTGCCCGAGGCGCTCTACCTCGTGATGGACCCGAACCGGTCCAAGTCCGGCCAGTCCGGCGACATCAAGGATCTTCGGATCACACGGGACGAAGCCAGGTCCATCGCCCCGGTCATCGGTCGTCAGTCCCTGCAGGGCTTCTTCATCGGCGTACTGCCGGGGGCCGGAGCGACCATCGCATCCTTCCTAGGCTACGCGGTCGAACGCAACATCGCACCCGAAAAGGAAAAGCAGGAGTTCGGCAAAGGATCCATCAAGGGCCTTGCCGCCCCCGAGACGGCGAACAACGCCGCGTGCACGGGATCGTTCGTACCGCTCCTGACGCTCGGCATCCCCGGTTCCGGCACCACAGCCATCTTGCTAGGCGCATTGATCGCGCTGAACGTCACACCCGGTCCGCGCCTCATGGTAGACGATCCGCAGATTTTCTGGGCTGTCATCATCTCGATGTATATCGGCAACCTTGTTCTTTTGATCCTGAACCTGCCGCTGATCCCATACATCGCCAAGATCCTCGCGGTGCCACGCAACTTCCTGATCCCCTTCATCCTCTTCTTCACGCTGATGGGGGCGTATATTGGGCAGAACAACGCGACCGAACTGCTGCTGCTTGTGGGTTTCGGCATCTGCGCGACGATCCTGCGTTTTGCGGACTACCCGCTGGCCCCACTGCTAATCGGCTTCATCCTCGGCGGGATGCTCGAAGACAACTTCAGCCGGTCCATGCAGCTTTACGACGGCGTCAGCTTTGTCTGGGAACGGCCCATGACACTGGGCCTGCTGGTCATTGCAGCGCTTCTGGTGATCTTGCCCAGCTACCGTGCACGCCGGGCGCGTCTGCGGGCGCGGGGGGTTGCGGACGGTGACTAAACCGCTGGACGGGGTCCGGGTCCTTGACCAACGTCCTGGCTGGGCCGTTCTGTTGTCACCAACTGGCCCATATGGGCGCCGAAGTGATCAAGGTTGAGGCCCCCGGTCGCGGGGACCTTGCCCGGCAACTGGGTGCCGATCCCGCGCTGAATGCGAAAGGGATGGGGGTGTCTTTTCTTGCCCAGAACGCGGGCAAGAAATCGGTCACGGTGAACTTCAAACATGTGGACGGCAAGACGCTGTTCCTAAGGCTCGTCGAGACCGCCGACGTCGTGGTCGAGAACTTTCGTCCCGGCGTCATGGACCGCTTGGGGTTGGGCTACGAGGTGCTGAAGCCGCGCAGGCCTGATCTGATCTATTGCGCGATTTCCGGGTTTGGTCAGGACGGCCCTTGGGTCGATCGACCCGCCTATGACCAGATCGTGCAGGGTGTATCCGGCGTCATGTCGATCACCGGCGATGACGACAGCGCACCCCTGCGCGTGGGCTATCCGGTGGCAGATACCGTGGGCGGGATGACGGCGGCCTTTGCTGTGGCCTCCGCCCTCAACGCCCGTCCCCGCGGGGCTTTTATTGATTGTTCGATGCTGGAGAGTGTGTTGACGACTATGGGGTGGGTTGTATCGAACCATGTTATTGCGGGGGTGGAGCCACGGGCAAACGGAAACGAGAATCCAACGTCTGCCCCGTCCGGAACATTTGAAACCGGGCTTGGACTGATCAACATCGCGGCCAACAAGGATGAGCAGTGGGTATTACTTACAGATTTCCTTGGTTTGGATGAACTGCGCGACCGGGCCGAATACAGCACACGAGAAGATCGCAAACGGAACCGTATGGTGCTGCGCACAGAGATCGAGGCGGCGCTTTTGGAATGGACTGCAGTTGATCTTGCGCAAGCATTGAACGCCATCGATGTTCCCGCAGGCGCAGTAATGTCGGTGCCAGAGGTGTTGTCCCATCCACAGATCGCAGACCGTGGGCTGATGTCGCGCTACCCGGACGTACCAGGGGTGGGGCGCGATATCGAGGTTGTGAATACCGGGGTCAAGCTGGATGGCGCACCGTTGACGGTGCCCACCCCGCCGCCGCGACTTGGGGAACATGGGCACGAAATTTGGCGCGCACTGGGTCTGAGCGACCAGGACGTTGCGGACCTGACCGACGAGGGGGCGATATGAGTGACGTTTCAGATTGGTGGTCTACCGACATCATCGACATGGCGCCCGGTCAGGTCCGGCTGCGCGGACATCCGATTGAGGACCTGATTGGCGCGGTGAGCTTTCCGCAGATGATCTGGCTGATGACCCGTGGTGACATGCCGTCCGAGCCTGAGGCGAAACTGTTCGAAGCGGCTCTGGTCGCCGCCGTCGATCATGGACCGCAAGCGCCATCGATAGCCGCAGCGCGGATGGCCGTCACCTGTGGACTGAGCCTGAATGGCGCGATGGCGTCTGCCGTGAACATGCTGGACGATGTGCATGGTGGCGCGGGCGAGCAGGCGGTTCAGCTTTATGCCCGCGTGGAAGCGTCCGATACACCTTTGGCTGAGGTTCTGGACGCTTGGCGGACTGAGCATGGGCCGTTCATTCCCGGATTCGGACACCGGTTTCACAAGCCGGTCGATCCGCGTGCCCCAAGGCTTCTGGCCTTGGTGGATGAAGCGGCAAAGGCTGGAACTGTATCCGGGCGCTTTTCTGAGATTGCGCGCGGCATCGAGGCGGCGCTTGCCGCAGAGAAGGGCAAGCCCGTGCCCATGAACATCGACGGTGCCACGGCTGTGATATTTGCCGAGTTAAGTTTTCCCGCACCGTTGGCACGCGGACTGTTCTGCCTGTCTCGATCCGTCGGTATCCTGTCCCATGCGTGGGAACAAAAACAGCAGGGTGGTCGCAACAAGGGGCCGACGCCACCTGATTATCGCTGGACCTATACCGGCCCCAACCCGATCAAGGACTAGCGACCCATCCAGCCGCCATCGACCAGCATTACGTGGCCGTGCATGTATGCAGATGCGTCGGAAGCGAGGAAAACGGTGGGGCCTTTGAAGTCCTCAGGTTTGCCCCATCTGCCAGCTGGGATACGCTCTAGTATGGATTTCGAGCGTATCGGATCGTTGCGCAAGGCTTCGGTGTTGTCGGTGTCGATATAACCGGGAGCGATAGCGTTCACGTTGACGCCCTTACCCGCCCATTCGTTGGCAAAAGCCATGGTCAGTTGGCCAATCCCGCCCTTGGAGGCCGCATAGCCAGGCACCGTAATCCCACCCTGGAATGTGAGCAGAGAGGCGGTGAAGATGACCTTGCCTGAGCCCCGTTCGACCATTTTCTTGCCCACCTCACGTGTGAGGATGAATTGAGCGTTCAGGTTCACCTCAATCACTTTGTCCCACATGTCGTCGGGATGGTCAGCGGCAGGGGTGCGCAGGATGGTGCCCGCGTTGTTGATCAGGATGTCGATCTGCGGGTGGTCTGTGAGGACCTGCGCGGCGAAGGCTTTGACTGCTGGGCGGTCCGAGAAGTCGCAAGCGTATGGTGTGAATGTGCGACCCATGGCTTCGATGCGTTGTTGCACGTCCGAACCGGGGGCGAGCGTAGCACTGACGCCGATGATGTCGGCCCCGGCTTCGGCCAGCGCCTCGGCCATGCCGCGTCCTATACCGCGTTTTGCGCCTGTTATAAGGGCGGTTTTGCCGGTCAGGTCGAAGGAGTTGCGAACGTTCATTGCAGCCCCTCCGTGACCCGGATCATGGATTTCATGGCGTTGGGGTTTTCGGTGAGCGTTTTGAACGCGCCCTCGATGTCGTCCAGCCCCTGGATGTCGGTGATAAAGGCATCACAATCGACGACGCCTTTGGCGAGCAGGTCCATGGCCTTGTCATAATCCTCGGGCCGGTAGACGCGCGCGCCGATCAGGTCCAGCTCGCGCCAGAAGAACTGGAACATGTCGATCTGCGGTTTGGTGGCGTGGATGGCGACCATGACAATACGCTCCCGTGTAGCGGCGGCAGCGGTCATCAGATCGACGCCGGGTTGGCTGCCGGACACCTCGAACACCACGTCAGCCCCTTTGCCACCCGTCGCCTCATGCATGGCTTTGGCGACGTCGGTTGTTTTGGGATCCATCGTGGTGAACCCGATCTTTTGCGCGAAAGCGAGGCGGTTGTCGTTGATCTCGGCCACCGTGACGTTGGCCCCTGCGTTCCGCGCGGCCATGGCGACCAACATGCCGATGGGGCCACCGCCGATGACCAGAACGTCTTCGCCCGGTTTCACCTTGCCGCGGTCGACGTCGTGGACGGCGACGGCCAGCGGTTCGATCAGGGCAGCGTGGGCGAGGTTGAGGTCTGAGGGGAGGACGTGAACGGTATGGGCCGGGACGTTCCACTTCTGCTGAAAGGCCCCGTCGCTGTCGATGCCGATGAATTTGAGGTTGTGGCAGATGTGCTGGTGGCCGGCGTCGCAGGCGGGGCAGTCGCCGCAATGATCAAGCGGGCGGACGACGATGGGTTGGCCGGGTTCGAACCCGTCAACGCCCTCCCCGACAGCCGAGACAACGCCGGACATCTCGTGCCCGATGGTGCGTTCAAAGCCGACGCGGGCATCCATGTGACCGAGATAGATATGCAGGTCCGTGCCGCAGATTCCGCAATAGGCAACATCGATCTGTACCTGACCAGGACCGGGCGCAGGTGTCTCCACCGCCTCGACCGAAAAGTGTTTGTCGCCGCGATAGAAGGCCGCCTGATGCGTCATGTGTGGTGTCCTCTCTCCCTGTTCGCGCGACTTTGGACCGGATTGGAAAGACCGATCAAGGGCAAGGGTCAATTTCGTGAAACCGGAATCTCAGGACTTTGATATCAACGTCTTGGCGGCGCCCACAATACTGTCGGTCGAGGGGAGCGTGGCGGCATAGGCGGGGCCGGTAGCGATGAAGCAATCTTCGGCTGCAAGGCGGGCGATATTGGTGATGTCGGCCTCGGCAAATAGGGTCATGAGAGCTTCGGACTGGCTGCCGGTGCGGCGGCATTCATCGACGATAAGAGTGGCATTGCATCCCTTGACCTGTTCGATCAGGGCCGCTTCTGGGAGAGGCGCAAGCCAACGCATGTCGATAACGCGGGTATTGATGCCGTCAGATTGCAAACGTTGCGCCGCCTGTTCCGATAGGTAGCGTCCATTTCCGTATGTGACGATGGCGAGGTCAGTGCCAGTACCGCTGACACCAATATCGCCCAGCGCGATCCGCTCGTCGGGCGCCGGGTAGGTCGACATCCAGCTCTTGTCGCCCTCGGCGTGCAGGTCGCGCATGGGATAGAGGGCGATAGGTTCAACAAAGACCACGACGCGCTGTTCCTCGCGCGCAAGGCGGACTGCTTCGCGCAGCATCTTGGCAGCGTCATCGCCGCGCGACGGGCAGGCGATGATGAGGCCGGGGATGTCGCGCAGAACAGCCAACGAATTGTCGTTGTGAAAATGCCCGCCGAACCCGCGTTGGTAGCCAAGGCCCGCGATGCGCAGGACTATGGGATTGGTGTATTGGCCGTTCGAAAAGAAGGGGAGCGTGGCAGCTTCGCCTCTGAGCTGATCCTCGGCGTTGTGGAGGTAGGCGAGGAACTGGATTTCGGGGATCGGAACAAATCCGTTATGCGCCATGCCGATGGCAAGGCCGAGGATGGATTGTTCATCAAGCAATGTGTCGATGACGCGGTGCGGGCCGAAGCGGGACTGCAGTTTTTGCGTAGCGCCATAGACGCCGCCCTTTTTACCTATGTCCTCACCCGCCATGATGACTTCGGGGTGTTCGAGCATCAAGTCGGTGAGCGCCCATGAGATGAGTTTACTCATCACCTGTGGGTCTTCGCTGCTGCGCAGATCGGTGCCGAAGACCTGAGCGCGTTCTTCGACAGAAGGTCCGTTTGTGGTTGCGCATGTGCGAGCTGGGGGGATCAGGCTGGCGCTAACATCTGCTGAGGTTTGCAAGCGAGAACGCTTGGTGGCTCTGGCCGCAAGCGCTTCGCACTCCCCTCCGATCTTTTCGTAAAGCGCGAGCGCCTCCTCTGGCGTGATGGTCCCACTGTCGCGAAGCAGGCGAGCGGTGTGGAGGAGCGGGTCGTTGCCCTCATCAGCTTCGATGTCTGCCTTGGCACGGTAAGTGGCTTCGACGTCTGAGCCTGCGTGACCATAAAGTCGGACGGTGCGTATGTGCAGGAAAGCGGGGGATTTGTGGCGGCGGACAAATGCGGCGGCTTCTGCTGTGACCCTTTGGGTTTCGGCGACATTCAGGCCATCGCAAGCGAAATATGTGAGCCCCGGTTTGGTTGAGAAGTTCGCAGCCACCCATCCCGAAGGTGTGGGCGTCGAGATGCCAATGCCATTGTCCTCGCACACGAACAGCAGCGGCAGCGGTGCATTCTGAAAGCTTGTCCAGCAAGCCGTGTTGATCGCCCCTTGGGCCGTGGAATGGTTGACCGAGGCATCGCCAAAAGAACATATGACAAGGCTGTCGTCGGGCAAGTGTGCATGCTCTGGACGTTGCCGCTTGGCAAGTCCGATAGAATAGGCAGCCCCAACCGCCTTGGGCAAGTGACTGGCAATGGTCGAGGTCTGCGGCGGGATGTTCAGCGCCTTCGATCCCAGAACCTTGTGTCGACCACCGGACATTGGGTCCTCGGCAGAGGCGGCGAAGCTGAGCAGGATGTCCCAGGCCGGAGTCTGGTTGGGTACCTGGCCCGCGCGCGCGATCTGAAACGCAGCATCGCGATAATGGAGGAACGCCATGTCGGTGGGCCGCAGTGCGTGTGCAACGCCCGCCATCCCTTCGTGCCCGCTGGACCCGATTGTGTAGTATCCCTGCCCTGCCTTTTGCATCGCGCGACTGGTGCGATCGAGTTGGCGGGACAGGCATTGCGCGCGGAAAAGGGTGAGAAGCGTTTCGGCATCCATGTCGCCAGCACCACTGCCCATTGGCAAATCGTTGGCCTTTAGCCGCCGGTGGAAGTTGTCATGAACGATGGCGGCGCGATCCATGTGGCGTGGTCCGTATATGCGAAGCGTTGAAGGCCATAGAACAGGGACCAAGGGCAATGGTCCAGCAGGCAGTTAAAGTGTTACTAATTCTCATATGAAACACTAAATTGTGTAACATTAATTGTTGAACGGAATCACCATACGGCGTACTTAAGGCCTAAGGAGGAGCCGATGGACGCATGGATTTGTGATGCTCAGCGTACGCCCATTGGGCGGTACGGCGGTGCTTTGTCCGGCGTCCGCGCCGATGACCTGGCGGCTGCGCCCATTGCGGCATTGATGGCGCGCAACCCCGAGTTGGACTGGGCCGCTGTGGATGATGTCGTCATGGGCTGTGCCAATCAGGCCGGTGAGGACAATCGAAACGTGGCCCGAATGGCCGGTCTGTTGGCGGGTTTGCCTGTGGATGTGCCGGGAATCACCGTGAATCGCCTGTGCGCCTCGGGCATGGACGCGGTGGGCATCGCCGCACGCGGTATCAAGGCGGGTGACATGGACCTGGTCATTGCCGGCGGGGTCGAGAGCATGAGCCGTGCGCCGTTCGTGATGCCCAAGGCGGACACCGCGTTTTCGCGCGCCAATCAGGTATATGACACAACCATCGGCTGGCGGTTCGTGAACCCGAAAATGAAAGCGGAATATGGGATCGATTCCATGCCTCAGACGGCTGACAATGTGGCGGCTGACTGGGATGTGGGGCGTGCGGATCAGGATGCCTTTGCGGCACGGTCGCAAGAACGGTGGGCCGCGGCGCATGAGGCCGGTATCTTTGCTGAAGAGATTGCGCCTGTGTCGATCCCCCAGCGCAAGGGTGATCCGATTGTCGTACAAACGGATGAACATCCGCGCCCGGGAACATCTGTCGAGAAGTTGGCGGGACTGCGCGGGATCAACGGGCCGGACCTGAGCGTGACGGCAGGCAATGCGTCGGGCGTGAATGACGGCGCGGCAGCGATGCTGATCGCGTCGACAGAGGCGGCAGATGCGCAAGGCCTGACGCGCATGGCGCGGGTCGTTGGCATGTGTGCCGCCGGGGTCGAGCCGCGCGTTATGGGGATTGGGCCAGTGCCTGCCTCTGAAAAGGTGTTGAAGCGTGCGGGCCTGACCATCGACCAGATGGATGTGATCGAGTTGAACGAAGCGTTTGCGTCGCAAGGCTTGGCAACACTGCGCAGTCTGGGTGTGGCGGATGACGATCCCCGTGTAAACGCACAGGGTGGGGCAATTGCGATCGGTCACCCGCTGGGCATGTCGGGCGCGCGGCTGGTGATGACCGCCGCTTATCAATTGAAACGGACCGGTGGCCGCTATGCGCTGTGCACCATGTGTGTGGGCGTGGGGCAGGGCGTTGCCATGATACTCGAAAGGGCTTGAGACGATGTATGCACAGATGATCAAATCCGAAGCGACACAGGACGATCCCGAGAAGCTGGCTGCGTTCCAAGCCCGTATCGATGCGGGGGACAAGATCGAGCCGAAGGATTGGATGCCTGCGGGCTATCGCAAGACGCTGATCCGCCAGATCGGGCAACACGCGCATTCCGAGATTGTTGGTCAGCTGCCCGAGGGCAACTGGATCACCCGCGCACCCACGCTGGAGCGCAAGGCGATCCTGCTGGCCAAGGTGCAGGACGAGGCGGGGCATGGGCTGTATTTGTATTGCGCGGCGGAAACGCTGGGCGTGAGCCGCGATGAGCTGACCGAAATGCTGCTGGACGGGCGGATGAAGTACTCGTCCATCTTCGCATATCCGACCCTGACATGGGCGGATATGGGGGCTGTGGGTTGGCTGGTTGATGGTGCTGCGATCATGAATCAGGTGCCGTTGCAGCGCACATCTTATGGCCCTTATGCCCGGTCGATGGTGCGCATCTGCAAGGAGGAATCGTTCCACCAACGCCAGGGCTTCGACATCATGATGAAGATGGCGAATGGGACCAACACACAGAAGCGCATGGCGCAGGATGCGCTGAACCGGTTCTGGTACCCGTCGCTGATGATGTTCGGACCGTCCGACAAGGAAAGCGTGCATTCCGAGCAGTCGATGGCGTGGAAGATCAAGATGAATTCCAACGACGAGTTGCGCCAGAAATTCGTCGATCAGACGGTGCCGCAGGCGGAGTACTTGGGTCTGACGATTCCGGATGAAACGCTGGCCTGGAACGAAGAGAAGGGTGAGTATGACTTTGCCGAACCTGACTGGTCCGAGTTCTTTGACGTGTTGAAGGGCAATGGCCCGTGTTCGGTCGAACGGATCGAGGCGCGGCAAAAGGCTTGGGACGATGGGGCGTGGGTACGCGAGGCGCGGCTGGCGCATGCGGCCAAGAAACAGGCGGCGAAGGTGGCGGCGGAATGAAACAGGAATGGCCCCTTTGGGAAGTTTTTATCCGTGGTCAGCATGGGCTGTCGCACCGCCATGTCGGTTCGCTTCATGCCACTGATGCCACCCACGCGATCCAGAATGCACGAGATGTCTATACCCGCCGCAAGGAAGGTGTGAGCATCTGGGTGGTGCCAGCCGCCGACATCACGGCCTCATCCCCCGATGACAAGGGATCACTGTACGATCCGGCGGACGATAAGGTGTACCGCCACCCGACCTTCTTTGACATTCCAGACGATGTGGGGGCGATGTGAGCGTTCCGGGCCTGATCCGCATGGGCGACAACACGTTGGTGCTGGGTCAGCGGGTGTCAGAATGGTGTGGGCATGCGCCTGCGCTTGAGGAAGACATTGCGCTGGCCAACACGGCGTTGGACCTGATCGGACAGACGCAACTGTGGTTGGGTCTTGCCGCCGAGCGTGAAGGTAAGGGACGCACAGCCGACACGCTGGCTTATCACCGCGATGCGTGGGACTTCCGCAACCTGCTGTTGGTCGAACAGCCAAACCAGGATTTCGGCGTGACGATGATGCGGCAATTTCTATTTGATAGCTGGCATCTGGAAGCACTGACCACACTGGCAGAGCATGATGACACGGAGATCAGTGCAATCGCGCAGAAGTCCGTGAAAGAGGTCACCTATCACCGCGAACGCTCGTCTGACACCGTCATCGCGTTGGGGGAGGGGACCGAGGAAAGCCATGCGCGGATGCAGGCGGCGTTGGACCGGCTGTGGCCCTATGTGGGCGAAATGTTCAGCACGGATGGCGACGATCTAACGGATATGGCTGCGCTAAGACCCGCTTTTGACACTTATTTAGAGACTGTTTTGACCGAAGCCACGCTCGTGCGACCGCACAGCGACTTTGCCCATATGGGCGGCAAGACCGGGGCGCGTCATACAGAACATCTGGGGCATATGCTGGCGACGATGCAGGTTCTGCCCCGCAGTTACCCTGACGCGACATGGTAATGACGCAACCCTCTGTGGACGAGGTCTGGAGCTGGCTTGCCGCTATACCGGATCCGGAAATCCCCGTGATATCGATCGTCGATCTGGGGATCATTCGGGATGTGCAGTGGCTGGATGACACCCTCGAAGTGACGGTGACGCCCACCTATTCCGGATGCCCGGCGACCAGCATCATCAACATGGAGATTGAGACGGCTCTCCGGGTCAAGGGCATCGAAAACCTGTCTCTAAAAAGGCAGATTGCCCCGCCTTGGACTACCGATTGGCTAAGCGATGCGGGCAAGGCCAAGCTGGAAAGTTATGGTATCGCGCCGCCCAAAGCGGCTGGCGGACCAGATCGCTGCCCGCATTGCGAATCGTCCAGCGTGGAAAAGATCAGCCAGTTTGGATCGACGCCCTGCAAGGCGCAGTGGCGCTGCACCGACTGCCTGGAACCCTTTGACTATTTCAAGTGCATATGAGCCAGTTTCACACCCTGACCGTGACCGACATTCACCGCACCATCCGCGACGCGGTTGTACTGACCCTGGAGTCTGAGGACCCACAGGCGTTCCGGTTCATCCCCGGCCAGTACTTGACCTTCAAACAGGATTTCGACGGGACAGAGCTGCGCCGCAACTATTCGATCTGCGCAGGGCTGGATGACGGACATTTGCAAGTGGGCGTAAAGCGCGTCGACGGGGGGGCATTTTCCACCTACGCCAACACGGAGCTGCACGTCGGCGATACGCTGCATGCCATGCCCCCGATGGGCAGCTTTCACACAAAAATAGACCCCAACAAGGGGAAATCGTATCTTGGCTTCGCTGGTGGTTCGGGGATCACACCCGTTCTATCGATCCTCAAAACCGTGCTGGCGCGCGAACCAGACAGCACTTTTACTCTCGTCTATGCGAACCGGGCCGTACACACGATCATGTTCCGGGAAGAGTTGGAGGACCTCAAGAACCGCTACATGGGCCGATTCACCCTGATCCACGTGCTGGAGACGGGGCAAGACATCGACCTGTTTTCGGGTCGTGTGGATCAAGAGAAGTGCGCGCTGTTGTTCAAATCTTGGATCAATGTGGATGCCATCGACACCGCGTTCATCTGCGGGCCGGAACCGATGATGTTGGCAATCTCTGAAGCGCTTGAGGCGCATGGGCTGTCCAAGGACCAGATCAAGTTTGAGCTATTTGGCGCAGGTCAGGAGGGGCGCCTGGCGAAACAGGCGGTCAGCGCGCGGGCTGAGGGTGCGGTTGAAACCAGCGTGAAAATCACGCTGGACGGGACCACGTACCAGATGGAAATGTCCAAGGATTCATCTGTATTAGAGACAGCTTTGGCCAATAATCTTGATGCCCCCTTTGCGTGCAGGGCCGGGGTCTGTTCCACCTGCAAGGCCAAGGTGACCGAGGGTAAATACGAGATGCTGACCAATCATGCGCTTGAGGACTACGAGGTCGAAGCCGGTTTCGTGCTGACCTGCCAGTGCTATCCGCTCAGCGATACGCTGCGCGTCGACTACGATCAACACTAAGGGGGCCACCATGCGTCAGGTTCACAGTTTCGCTGCCGGTGCGTGGGTGCCGCCCAGGTCTGGCGCGCGGTCGATTGCAAGCGCTATCACCGGGGACATAATTGCCGAAGCGGGGAATGATGCCTTGGACGTGCAAGGCATGCGCGCCTATGCCCGTGATGTGGGTGGTCCCGCCTTGCGTGGGATGACATTCCATGGCCGCGCGCGGATGCTGAAGGCGTTGGCCTTGCATCTGCGGGAACATCGGCAGGCCCTGTATGATCTGAGTTTCGACACCGGGGCCACGCAGGCCGATCACCTGATCGATGTGGATGGCGGGATTGGGACGATGCTGGTTTTTGCATCGAAAGGGCGGCGCGAAATGCCGGACGCGCAAGTGTATCTGGATGGTGCGCCAGAGCAGCTGGGCCGCGCCGGGCAGTTTCATGGGCAGCACATCTGCACCCCGTTGCAAGGGGTTGCACTGCATATCAATGCGTTCAACTTCCCCGTCTGGGGCATGCTGGAGAAGGTCGCGCCAACCCTACTTGCCGGGGTGCCCGCAATCGTAAAGCCAGCCACCGCGACCTCTTATGTGACAGAAGCTTGCGTGCGGCTGATGATCGAGAGCGGGTACTTGCCCGACGGTGCATTGCAATTGGTATCGGGCGGTGTGGGTGATCTGCTGGATCATCTGGATTGCCAGGATGTGGTAACCTTTACCGGGTCTGCTGATACGGCGCGCACATTGCGCGGCAACGTCAACCTGCTGAACAACGCGGTGCGCTTCACGGCCGAGCAGGACAGTCTGAACGCTTCGGTTCTTGGGCCAGATGCGGAGCCCGGGATGCCGGAGTTCGATCTGTTCGTCAAGGAAGTGCAGCGCGAGATGACGGCGAAAGCAGGTCAGAAATGCACGGCCATTCGGCGGATCATGGTGCCCGAAGCGCAGGTTGATGCAGTGATTGAAGCCATCGGCGCGCGGCTGGAGAACGTCACGATTGGCGATCCGCGGGCTGAGAGCACGAAAATGGGTGCACTCGTGTCTAACAACCAAAAAGTGGATGTATTGGAGAAGGCAATCCAGATCGGAACCGAAGCCGAACATGTGTTCGGAGATCCTGAGAACTTTTCGATGGCGGACAGCAAAGGGGCGTTCCTGCCACCGATGTTGTTTCACTGCGCCGATCCCGACAACGCGCGGGCTGTGCATGATGTCGAAGCCTTTGGCCCAGTATCCACCGTGATGCCCTATCGTAATCTGAGCCACGCGGCGGATCTGCTGAACCGAGGGAAGGGATCACTTGTGGCGTCGATCATCACGCGGGATGGCGATGTCGCGCGGCAGATCACCATGGCCTCTGCCGCGTTCCACGGACGGTTATACTTCAACAACCGTGACAGCATGTCCGAAGCGACCGGGCATGGCGCGCCTTTGCCGCACATGGTGCATGGCGGACCGGGCCGCGCGGGCGGGGGCGAAGAATTGGGTGGCATTCGCGCCGTCAAGCATTACATGCAGCGCACTGCGGTTCAGGGGAGCCCAGACATCCTGACAGCAATTGGACAACGGTGGTTGCCCGGAGCTGCAGAAGCAACCGACAAACCGCATCCATTTACGCGCCCCTTTGGCGATCTGGTCATCGGCGACACGTTCAACAGCGCATCACGCGAGGTGACGTTGGAGGATATCGAGACCTTCGCACATTTCACCGGCGACACATTCTACGCCCACATGGACGACGCGGCCGCAAAGGCGAACCCGTTTTTCCCAGGTCGGGTGGCGCATGGCTATCTGTTGCTCAGTTTCGCCGCTGGCCTGTTTGTGCAGCCAGATCCGGGACCTGTGCTGGCGAACACCGGCCTGGATAACCTGCGTTTCATGAAGCCGGTGGAAGCTGGGGACAGCATCAAGGTGCGTCTGACGGTCAAGGCCAAGACACCGCGCAATGACGCGTATGGAGAGGTGCGCTGGCACGTCACTCTCACCAACCGGGACGACGAGGCGGTGGCTGAATACGAGCTGCTGACGATGAATGCCCACTGACGCCTATTTCCAAGCAATAAGCAGCCTGAGCAGCCTTGGCCCAATGCGTGTTTGGTCCTTGTTAGTCACTGTTTTTGGCGATTTGGCCCCAGATCGGCCCCTTGATGGACCCACCTTGTCCGCCATCATGGGCGAAATCGGGATCAAGCCCGAAGCGTCGCGCGTCGCGCTGCACCGTTTGCGCAGCGATGGATGGGTAGGGTCCGAGAAACAGGGGCGGACGAGCCTGCACAGCCTGACACCCAAAGGGCGCAGCGACAGCAAGGCGGCACGGGCGCGCATCTATGGCCAACCACGTGAAGCCGAGGCCCTCATGATCCTGACCAGCGCGCCGGTCGAGCTGGACCAGACACAGTTCGCGCAAATCGCGCCCCGCGTATTCCTATGCGGCCCGTCCGCCTCAATCCCCTTAGACGCAATAGGGTTGGCGCCACAGTCCCTGCCGAAATGGCTGGGCGCGCAGATTGAAACCGAAGCGATGCGTGACGCCTATAAATCCCTGCACGCGGTGCTGACCGACATTGCGGAGGAACTGGAGGACGGCCTGACTGCAGTGCAAACAGCCGCCCTCAGGGTCTTGATCGTGCATGGGTGGCGGCGTCTGACACTGAAGCACCCGGACCTGCCACGCGCCGCGCATTCATCGGATTGGCGCGGTCATGATTGCCGCGCGCTGGTGTCGCACCTTCTGACCCGCTTCGCGCGACCCGATCTGGATGCGATTAAGGCAACCTAAACCGAGCTTTCCCAACCGCGTCACCCGCGCTATAGCGGGCGCATGACAAACCATCTGCATATTTCCGACCTGCCCGATGATCTGGACCTTGGGCCTGTTGTCGCTATCGACTGTGAAACCATGGGCCTGAACCCGCACCGTGACCGTCTATGTGTGGTGCAATTGTCGGGCGGTGATGGCAACGCACATATCGTGCAGATCAAGCTGGGCCAGACCGACGCTCCGAACCTGTGCCGCCTGCTGGAAGATCCGAACGTGCTGAAGCTGTTTCACTTTGGTCGCTTCGATATTGCCGCAATGCTGAACGCCTTTGGCGCGGTCACGGCGCCGGTTTACTGCACCAAGATCGCAAGCCGCCTGATCCGCACATACACCGACCGGCACGGACTGAAGAACCTGTTGCAGGAATTGCTGGGCATCGACATCTCGAAACAGCAGCAATCCAGCGACTGGGGGGCGGATACGCTGACCGACGCTCAACTGGAATACGCCGCATCCGATGTTTTGTACCTGCACAAGCTGCGCGACGCATTGAATGAACGGCTGGTGCGTGAAGGGCGGATGGAGATGGCGCATGCCTGCTTCGACTTCCTGCCCATGCGAGCACGCCTGGATCTAGCGGGCTGGCCTGATACGGACATCTTTGCACACTCATGACCGGCAAGACCCCTTTCATCGACACTGCCCGACGCGTCATCCGCAGTGAGGCGGACGCGCTGACTGTCATGGCTGACCGGCTTGATGGCAGCTTTAGGACGGCTATTGACCTGCTGTTGCATGCCAATGGCAGGGTCATTGTCACAGGGATTGGCAAATCTGGCCATATCGCACGCAAGATTGCAGCGACACTTGCCAGTACAGGCACACCTGCTCAATTCGTGCACCCGGCCGAAGCAAGCCATGGTGATCTGGGCATGGTCACGCGATCTGATGTGGTGCTTGCCATTTCCAATTCAGGCGAAGCACCTGAACTGGCAAACATGATTGCCTTTTCGCGCCGGTTCGATATTCCGTTGATCGGAATCACCAAGGCCCCCCAAAGCGCACTTGGCAATGAATGTGACGTCGTCTTGCAATTGCCCGATCTGGGCGAGGCCTGCGGCACAGGGGTCGTGCCGACGACCTCGACGACGCTGACCCTCGCTATGGGCGATGCGCTTGCCGTGGCTTTGATGGAACATCGTGAATTCACGGCGGAACACTTTCGCGAGTTTCATCCAGGCGGCAAGTTGGGTGCGCAATTGGCACGTGTGTCCGATCTTATGCACTCTGGATCTGCTTTGCCGCTGGTCAACACAGACACTACCATGGCCGATGCGTTGCTTGAAATAAGCGAAAAAGGGTTTGGCGTTGTTGGCGTATTGGACGACGGCGGCAGCCTGATCGGCATTATCACCGACGGTGACCTGCGGCGTCACATGAGCGATGGGCTGCTGGACTTGAAGGCAGAGGATGTGATGACCATGTCTCCCAGAACAATCGGCCCTGATGTTTTGGCACAAGAGGCAGTCAGCATTATGAATGGGCGGGCGGGCGAACGGTCTGTGACATGCCTGTTTGTGGCTGAAGAAGAGAATAGCAGTGCGCCAATGGGTCTGATTCACATCCACGACTGCTTGCGCGTGGGGCTGGGTTAAGGGAAATGGCATGGACGGCTATTCAAAACTTGTTGCCTGGCTCAAGGTGTTGCTGCCTCTGACGGCGCTTGGTCTGCTGTCTACGTTGTTCCTGTTGTCGCGCAATATTGACCCTATCGCATCGGTACCCTTTGCAGAAACCGAAGTTCAGGAACGGTTACGTGGGCAGCAAGTGACGGCCCCGTTCTATTCCGGCACATCTTCCAGTGGCGACCGGATATCCGTTTCAGCGGGCACCATGGCGACAGCCGACGATCAGAATAATGCAGCAACCGATCTGGCTGCACATATCGACCTGTCGTCCGGCACACGTGTTGTTCTGTTTTCGGACTCGGGTGAATTTGATCTTGCTGGAGGTGCATCTTCTTTGGCCGGAAATGTCGTGATCACCACGTCGACCGGATACAAGCTGAATTCCGACGAACTATTGACCGATTTTGATCGTATGTCGGTGAGATCGCCCGGGCCTGTGACCGGCACAGGGCTGTCGGGAACGCTGGAAGCGGGCGAAATGAGACTCGAAAAAACCGACGGCGGCGAAAATGCCCATTTGGTTTTCACAAAGGGCGTAAAGTTGATATACCGCCCGGAAGAATTGGAAGAGTGATAGACCCGTGACTATTTTGCGTGCCATAGCCTGCCTGCTCGTACTGGGCCTGATCACACCGCTTTACGCCCAGGGGACGCAGGTCGCATTTGGCGCGATCCGGCAGGACACGTCAGCGCCGGTTGAGGTCAGTGCAGACGAGCTGAACGTGGATCAGACCACAGGTGCAGCGATCTTCACCGGAAACGTGGTGATCGGACAGGGTGAAATGCGCCTTTCTGCGCCCCGCGTCCTGATTGTCTATCGCGAAGATGAGGCTGGCATTGAGCGGATGGAAGCGACGGGCGGCGTAACGTTGGTGTCTGGTCCCGATGCCGCCGAATCGCAGCGTGCCGATTATAGCATCGACACAGGATTGATCGTGATGACTGGCGACGTGCTGCTGGCACAGGGACAAAGCGCCATCTCGGCGAACCGAATGACCGTAAACCTGGATGACGGCACCGCGCGGATGCAAGGCAGCGTCAAAACGATACTGCAAACCGGCAACAACTGATGGCAGCACCCGATCTTAAAGTGGCCGGCGGGTTGTCCGGTCTGCGTATATCGCACTTACGCAAATCCTATCGCAAGAAACTGGTCATCCGCGACTTTTCGATGGAATTGAACCGGGGCGAGGTCGTTGCCCTGCTGGGTCCCAACGGATCCGGAAAGACAACCACGTTCTATGCCGTGGCCGGGTTGGTCACACCGGAAGGTGGCACCGTCACATTGGACGGCACAGATGTTACCAGCTTGCCCATGTATCGCCGTGCCCAAATGGGCATCGGGTATCTGCCGCAGGAAATGAGCATTTTCCGCGGCTTGAGCGTGCAGGACAACATCCTTGCCATCCTCGACATCACCGAACCGGACAGACACAAGCGGCGCGAGCGGCTCGAAGAACTGCTGAGCGAGTTTTCCATTGAACACATGCGCAGGGCCCCTGCGCTGGCTCTGTCAGGTGGGGAACGACGCCGGGTCGAGATTGCCCGTTCGCTGGCCGCAAATCCCAACTACTTGTTACTGGATGAACCTTTTGCCGGGGTCGATCCAATCTCGGTTGGAGATATTCGGCACCTTGTTGCGGATCTAAAAAAACGCGGCATTGGCGTTCTGATCACAGACCACAATGTACGCGAAACGCTCGAAATTGTGGACCGGGCCTATATCCTCCACGATGGGCAGGTGTTGATGTCAGGCACGCCGCAAGAAGTCGTGCAGAACGACAATGTACGCCGGGTGTACCTTGGCGAAAATTTCCGTATCGGGTGATCGAAACGCTGTTCGGCGCGGTCGCTTTTCATTGACAGACACCAGCGTTTTGGCGTGCAATAGGGTATGGCTTTGACGCTGTTCCCGATCCGCGAGTCGTTCATCCTGATGTCAGGGTGGCCGAATGGTCAGGTTCAGGCAAAGCCACTCCCGCACTTCTAACAGCACATCGCCGTGTCGGTCATCGACAGGGAAAAGTGCGCGTTGCGGACACACCATAAGGAGCAAGAATGCAGTATCAAATCAGTGGCAAACAGATCGATATCGGTGAAGCGCTGCAAACCCACGTACGGGATGATTTGGGCACGGTTGTGCAGAAATACGCCGAACGCCCAACAAACGCCCAAGTGGTGTTTTCCAAGTCTGCGCATGAATTCGTATGTGAAGCAACGGTGCACCTGTCAACGGGATTGACTGCCCAGGCAAAAGCCCATGCCACTGAAATATATGCAGCTTTTGACGGCTGTTCCGAGAAAATGGAGAAGCAATTGAGGCGTTACAAACGCCGTCTCAAAGACCATCACAAGGAACGTGCACAGCCGGTTGAACTCTCTGGCGCGGCCTCTTATATCCTCGCGTCTGACGAAGGAGCTGGCGACTCGGAACCCGAGACGCTGCAACCGATGATCGTGGCCGAGATGGAAACCAAGATTCCATCGCTGTCGGTTGGTGAAGCGGTCATGCAAATGGAATTGGCGGGCGCCCCAGTGCTGGTGTTCCGGAACGAAGGAAAAGACGGGCTGAACGTGGTCTACCGTCGCGAAGACGGGAACATTGGTTGGATCGACCCGTAAGGGATCGGTGCCAAGACGCACCGACGAGAGAGCAGAATGAACTTTGGGACTCTTTTGAAACCCGAGGCGGTCAAGGTTGTTACCTCCGCCTCGTCCAAGAAACGGCTTTTTCACGAGATCGGTGATCTCGTGCAATCTGCCTATGATCTGAATGCGGCGCTTGTTGTTGAATCGCTAATTGCGCGCGAAGCGCTGGGACCCACAGGCGTAGGACATGGTGTTGCCCTGCCGCACGCACGCCTGGATGGTATCTCGGACGTTATGGGTGCATTTGTTCTGCTCGACAAACCCATCGACTTTGATGCGGTCGACCGCCAGCCGGTCGATATTGCCTTTGCCCTATTCGCCCCGGAAGAGGCGGGCGTGGAACACCTCAAGGCATTGGCGCTGGTGTCGCGGACACTCCGCGACACTGCAATCTGCAACAAGCTGCGCGCCAATCCCGACGCAAGCACATTGTTTGCAATCCTAAACGAAGCAAAGCCTGCGCAGGCAGCCTAGGTCGGCGCCCAATCCCTAAAGCCGAACATCAGGTAGTCGCACGCATAGGCTGCACGCGCCAAGCCCTCGATCTCTGTGTCATAGATATCGGTCAATTTGTGGGGCGTATCGGTGGCAGGCGCATCAAGTTGAGGCGCATCCGCAAGACCGATTGAGGCACCCAACTCCGCCAACTCATGTGCAAGTGTTTCAGCACGCATCAGACGATGTGGCAGCGCATATTCAGCAAACCCTTCGACTGTCTTGGCTTGACTGGCCCAGTCCGGGTCCACGCGTATAGCCGTTTGACCGTTCAGGTTAGCTTTTAAAAACCTCAGGAACGCTGCAAACGCATCGCGGTGCGCAACCTTGTCATAGGACACATCGGAAGGATCATCGGGCAACGCCAGTTTGTACCGTTTGCCCAAGGTCGCCCGGATTCCGCCATACCCGCCCTGTCCCGTGTTCAGAATACGGTGACAGAACACAGCGTGCGCGCGCTCCAGCGGATGGCGCAATACCGAAAAGCTGCGGTGACCGGGGTTAGCCCGCATCCAGTCGCGCATATCGTTCTGGGACAGTCTGGACTTGGGCTGGACCCCCTTTGCCTTGTCCAGCGCATTCAACCAGCCCAGCGCCTGGTCGTCAGGCCAGCCGCGGATTGGCAGATACAAAATCGGCTGGGATTGGCTGGCAAAGTAGGTGGGCACAGCCGCTCCGCGCCTTGGTTCGAAATTAGGCGTTCGGGTCAGATTGAACTGGTCAAGGTCCAACAATGCCTTTTGCATGTGCCCAAAGTTGCTGACCTTGTCGGATAGAGCACTGGGGTTTTGCACCTTCAAGCTTTTGTCCAACGCATCGAGCTGGCTATCGACACCAAGCCACTTGGCCAATCCGTTCATCGCCTGCAGGTTCTGCAAATCTTCATAGCCCACATAAAACGCCGTCTGGCCCGAGAACTGTAGACGGTTCAGCAAGGTGACCTGAAATTCTTGAAGCGCGCTGAGATGGGTGACGAATTCATCGGCAACAAAGGTGGCCTTGCCGTCTTTGCGCGCCTTGGCGTCTGTCAGCTTCCACTGGCCCGTTGCCTGCGCGATCTTCCACGACACATAGCTGTCCACCGGGTTGCGGGTTAGCACAATCTTGGCGCATTTGGGATCGTCCATAACCTTGTCAAAGATACGTAGGTCATGGTCGTGAAAGTATCGAAACCCACTGAGATCGGGAGTTTTCTTGATCTCACGCAGCAATGTTTTGGGGTCCGAATCGCGCATTTCCTGCGTGATACCAAGGATCCCATCGGCGTTCGGATATCCGATGAAGAATGGGTTGAACGCCTCACCATGACAGGACAGGCCGTCGAACGCATTCAGGTTGGTTTCCAAAAAATTTGAACCTGTCCGCATTTCTGCAAACACGACGAAATAGTCGAATTTAGCCATATCAGATTAACGCACCAAGTAAGGTTTGCGCGCGGGATCCGGGGCGGGTTTCGGGCCCAGCGCAACAGGAAAATCACCCATAAGATAGGGGTGCATTCCCTGATTTTTTAGGTTCTGCAGGAATTGGCCAAAGCCGGTCAGATTGGCCAGCTTCGGCACTTCGGACAAGCGGCGGGTGTGGGTCAGGCCGATCTCATCCAAGATACCCTGAAGCGGCTCCATCGGCGCCTCGACGAATTCGGCCATAGTCCAAACGCGAATACGCGCCTTGGCATAGGGCGAGCGCAGTACATTAAGATGGTCACTTTCAAGCTTTTGCAGGCGCGCTGCTTCTTTCCGAATATCCATAAAGTTCATGTTCGAACGGAATAACGGTACGGACCATGCACCGGAGATGACAGAGATCTGCGCATTCGGATCCTTGGCCACGCGCCAATTGATACTTTGGTTGTCAGCAGGGCCGAACTGGAAACACTGCCGCTCACCCCGCGTGTTCCAGATCAGGTTTGTCAGAAACGAATTCGGATTATAATCACGCGCTTTCGCGCTGTCGCTAAGGGCACCGTTCAGCGTGGCCTGCCCTTCGGCAAACTCGACCCGATCAGGGTGAAACAGGTGCCCATGCACGCGCGCGCCCGTCGCCTTGGCCAACCATGGTTCGAAATTCTCGAAAATCTCTGTAAAGCCCTGGAACACCGAGTAGGGGGCCGCGGTCACGCCGTTTTCCCAATCCTCGTTTGGAAAGCGGCTTTGCATGTACAAGCCCGGACGCCCGCGCGTCCGCCGTTCAACGGCTTTGGCAAAGATGCGGTCGATCTTGCCGGGATTGGGTTCTGTACGCTTCATCGCGCCTGCCGGGTCTGTCAGGAATGCTTCGTACAGACGATTGGCATGGGGCCAAATCTTGCGCGCGACAAAACAATCTGATCGCCGCAGAAGTTGCAGATGGTCATCATAAAAAATGTGCGGCTTGCCCTGAAAGTCGAACTTGGACAGGGTCAGTGATCTGCTTTCGATTTCAATCGCATATTGCCGGGCCAGCGTCTGGTAGTAGCTTTCGTCAGGGATCCATACCCGCTTGAAATAAGCATCATACTCTTTTCGGTCTGGTCCTTGAAGGATCGCCGACAGAGTCTGCCGCGTGAGACACCACCACTGGCTGCCCATGTGCGGCACCAGACCCACGGGTATCCTGCGTTTTGTTCCCAGCCTGCGCTGCAGTTCGACATATTTGTCGAAAAGGAGCCGTTGTCGTTTCCACGAAAATGGGAAGCGCAGCGTAAATCGTTCATGGTCGAGCCCTCCGACGGTCCAGGGTACGTCGGCGGTCGTTGCACTTTCGATGAAATCTGTGCGAGGGCGGGCAGCAAGGTAATCCACCAATTCTTCGACCGGGCGCAGGGGCAGGCACGACCCCGAAGCGAGGTAGACATGCCGCACATCTGCGAACTCGGTCAACATGAGTTCAGACGCAGCCTGGCTGGCCGCAACAATGCTCCAAGTGCCCCACTCGCACCGGAAGCGTTTCGAGAACTTGATGATCGGGATGTCAGACAACGCCTTGGTAAATGTGGCATATGTCTTGTTCGGCACATTCACATCGACATGGATGACAACCGGGCATCCACCCATGGCCCAGAACCGCGCTGCCTGTTCCGCACGATCAAGCGCGGTATGCACAAGCATGACGATACCAACACTCATGCCCAGTTCCCCTTGGACATAAGGCCCAGGATCTCAAGTTGGCGCCAGTTGATGTATTTCTCGGACCACTTGCACCACAGATCAGGGTCATCGCGCAGCGTTGCTGCATAGGCTTTGTACTCAACTGACGCCGCATAATGCTGTTTGCGGTCCAGTTCTTCTGACGCCTTGGCAGTGAATGTGTCCAGAAACTTGGCGTGCAACAACACTCCCGAGGCCTTTTCACCACCCCATTCGTCATAGACCTGATTTAGCCCACGTGGCAGCAACATGTGTGTGGAACTGGCATACGCATAGCGCCGATCCCACTTTACCAGCGGCATCTTGTTCAGCGCCGGTGCGCGCTCCGGCTCCTCCGGGAAAAAGACACGGGATCGTGGACCGCCCTGAATCCAAAGATTGCCGAGCCTGTTGTTCTTCGTGATCGTGTAGTTTCCACTGTCAAACCAACTCGCAATTTCCATTGGGTTCTGGCCAGCAGCATAGGGTTGCTCATCCAACCGGCCCTTTGGGTACATATCCAACAGCATGGCGGAAAAAGACTTGATCGAGGACGCATCAAGCCAATCGGTCAACGCGCGCAGGGGCCGCGTATCGCAAAACGGATAAATCAGGAACTCGTCCGGATCCACGACCAGGGTCCAATGCCCGTGACCGTATTTCATTTGCAACCAATTCAGCCAATCAACGCCAAATCGCGATCGCTTGTAGCTCGCTTCTGTGGACCAGACCGATACATCGGGCTGCTGAGCCAGATAGTCCAGCGACCCATCCGTGCTGTCATTGTCAACGATCAGGAAATGATTGATCCCCATTTCGCGATAGTAGTTCAAGAAATAAGGAAGCCGGACCGCCTCGTTCCGGAGTGTTGAAAAACACAGTAGGTCATTTGCGCGAATCTGGCCGGTACGATTGACAATACGAGACAGCTCACGGCGCTTCCGGAACGCCCGGATACGCCACCGCTTACGCTGAAGTCTCAGCCGATATGACTGCCAAGCGCCCAAATTGCCCCGTCCTTTGCCAGCCGACTTTTCGGTCTCACTCGCGCCTATCAGGTCAACCTTAACACAGTCTTGAAATGCGCATCCCAACTGGGCGGTTCAAACTGTGGGTGCTTTGGCTTGAGTGGCCCTGCCCCGGCCAGTGCGTTGATCGTCTTTATCCACAGATAACGATCTGAAACGCTTGCGTAAATGGGAATGTCGCCCAGGAATTCACCAAAGACACTGAGTGTGTTTACAACAACAGGGACGCCCCGTGCCGCCGCTTCGACGGCAGGCATACCGAACCCTTCAGCATGAGATGGTAGCAAAACACCCGCTGACCCGTCCACAAGTGCGGCGAGCGCACCATCACTCAGGCTAGTCACTTCACGGATACTGCCGCCCACAGGCAGCGCATCAAGTCGGGCAAATACATCCTCATTTTTCCATCCGCGGCTCCCGGCAATCACCAGCGTCGGTGCGTCAGCACCCATCGTTTCCCAAAGATCCAGCAGAAAGGCGTGGTTTTTGCGTGGTTCAATTGTCCCGATGACCACGAAATACGGCCACGTCGGAGGCAGATCATCGGGCAGATCATCCGGGCAGGCGGGTGACACATCTGTTCCCAAATGCGCAACAATCGACTCAGGTGCACGGCCGTGAAGGAACATCTCGGTCCGCTGCTTGGTGTCTTCCGAGTTGTAGATGACAAGATCAGCATATCGCCCGATCCGATCGATCATCGCCGCGAAGGGTACAGCGGCCCCATCGCGTTGGTATTGCGGAAACTCAATTGGAATAACGTCATGCACAAAAACCGCGATCGGGATGTCGACGGTTTTCAGCGTACGCAGCACGCGCTCAGTCAGGTTGGAATGTCCCGTGTTCAAATAAGCAGTACCGGACGGCAGATGCCTGCGCAACATACCCGACAAGCCGAACGGAGGCACGCGCGCAAGTGCGTTGCGGCGCGCCAACCTCCACGCGGATTTGCTTTGTCGATCAGGCATCGTGCCATCCGGGCCAGATAGAATGGGAACAGCATCAGCGACACCGCTTGGGTCCAGGAGGATGTAACCCAGTCTTGATCGGATCAGCCCGAAAAGAGGCTCTGGCATATCCTGCAGCGCCCGGAGATATGCCAGTTCAACACGGTCCACTCCGGTCAGAACACGACCTGCCCGACGCGTCAGGCGCGTCAGGTCCAAGAGACGCGCGCTTGGCCGCTTATGTGTTGTAGTGGCCAGTTTGGTGTCGTCCCCAGACGTAGGTAATCATGGTTTCAGGCGTGGACCGGGTCAGGTCCATCCAAGTTTAGCCTGCACGCGTGGCGATCAGTACACCAACTTGGTGCGGTGCCCGACACGACATTCGCAATGTGTATAAGATACGGACTGATTGGTTACGGCAATAGGCATGTACTGATCAAAAACCGCGTCAGGTGCGGCCCTGTTCACCAGATTGCTTTATATCAGTGGATCGAAAGCAGTGGCGTCCCACCAATCTGTTTGCGGATTGCCAAGTGTGACAGGCCACTTCCAGAGCCGCCCGTCACACAAACATGTTTCACGTCACAGCCCCGGCTTACTCAGCGGCCTTGTCCATTTGGACAACATCACGAATGTATCCAAGAAGGTCATCCCGCAACTCGTCCCGGGCCAGGCCAAACGCAACTGTTGCCTGCAGGAAGCCGGATTTAGAACCACAATCAAAGCGCTGACCGCGGAAACGGAAGCCATACACACCGTCTTCGCCGCCGATTTCGCTGGCGATTGCGTCGGTTAGCTGGATTTCACCGCCTGCGCCAGATTTCATCTGGTTGAGCGACCGCAAGACTTTGGTGGTCAGGATGTACCGCCCGATCACGGCAAGGTTGGACGGTGCTTCGCCCTCCGCAGGTTTCTCAACCATGCCCTGTGCCTCGACCAATTGGCCCATGTCGTTCTTGATATCGAGAACACCGTATGAAGATGCCCGCTCGGGCGGGACCTCCATGGCGGCGACAATGTTGCCACCCGTTTCGTTATAGGCCTCAACCATCTGCCGTAAACAAGGTGTATCGGCCGCGATCACGTCGTCGGGCAGGATGACAGCAAAGGGTTCATTTGCGATCAGGCGCCGGGCACACCACACAGCGTGCCCAAGGCCAAGTGCCTTGTGCTGGCGGATATATGCAATCGCGCCGCTTTCCATGTTGGTGTCTTTGAGGGTTTCAAGAAGCTTGTCCTTACCCTTCTTACGCAGCTCCTGCTCGAGAGTCGGAGCATGGTCAAAGTAGTCTTCAAGCGCGCCTTTGCCGCGGGAAGTGACAAAGATGAACTCTTTGATCCCGGCGGCTCTTGCCTCGTCAATCGCGTATTGGATCAACGGGCGATCAACGAGCGTCATGATTTCTTTGGGCACCGATTTGGTCGCCGGTAGGAACCGAGTCCCCAAACCTGCAACCGGAAAGATCGCCTTGGTTACCTTTTTGCGCATTGCTACCCTCTGCTTACAAAGCTCATGTTTTTAATGTCACTACTACTAAAGCCGGTTTAATAAATGTCCAATTGTTCAAAGCAAGTCGACACCGGCTAAGTGTTGCCTAGACACGCCGAAAACGGTCAATTGATAAGCCGCTGTTTGCCGATGCGGCGCGTTTCTGCCGCTACTCGTTCAGAGAAACTAAACATACGAAAAACGGGCGCATTTCGCATCGACCTGCCGAATAATCCACCACTTTGTTCCCAAAATCCAGCCGTATCAAACCGAAGACGATGCCTCAGTGTCGTAGGCGAGAAAAGAAACAGCGTTACGATCTCGCCATGCTGTGCACGTCGGGCCGCTTCGGCCCTCAGTCGCCGATGCTGCCAGCTGCGCCCCGCCAGAACAACGGACATACGCTTTTGCCATGGAAAGGGTTTGAAAGCCGAGATTGGACTGCGCGACACTTGGGCGCCACCACGTTGGCGCATCAACCCCTGTCCGTAGCCCCGATCCAAGCGCGACAGTAAATAGCGCACATCCCGAGGCAGGAGCCGCCCCGCAACCATGTGCGTCAAAACCCGCGCCCGCTCATCATTGCGAATCGCGCGCCAGTGTTTCCTGCGTTGACCCTCGGGTAAGTACTTGCGCTGAAACACTGCCCAGCTTGACCCGATATCGAACAAATCGCGCGGTACACGATCCCCGCGCCTGCGCGGGCTAGCCGCGAACCCATGGTGCACTTCCGCCATTGGCACGATGGCCGTTGCATGACCGGCATGGGCCAAACGCAGGTTCAGGTCGGTTTCATCCAGATAAAATGCAAATCCGGGATCGAACCCTTCCAGTGCCACCAGCACATCGCGGCGCACGGCCATGTTGGTGCCTTCTGTCTTGGTTGCGTGCTGTCCCTTTGGCGTCAAAAGGGTGGCACGGTTCTGGCTGACATCGAACGGCTTGGTATCACCCATTGTGTCCACGGTACGGGCCTGCCATTGCCATGAAATGCCGTTGCGTCCACGAACAAAGCCGCCGACGGCCGCGACATGCTCACGATCCGTTGGCGCGACAAGCTGGTGAAGCCAGCTGGGTTCCGGCACCGCATCGTCGTCAATGAACGCCACAATGTCACCTGCCGCGTGGCTGATGCCAAGATTACGGGCTTCGGAGATATTGGGCCGGTCGAATTCAATCAGTTTGACCTGATCGGCAAACGGCCCCGCCCGAACTGCTTCGCAGCCCATCGGGTCTGCGATGATCACAATCTCAAACGTCGGATACTGGAGCTGCGATAGCCCAGTAAGGCACCAGGTCAGCGCGGTCGGCCGGTCGCGGCTTACCACCACAACGCTGACCGCAGGTTGCGTCATGCCACTCCCATCTCTGCCATCATCGCCTCGATCCGGGGGACGTCGGCGGGGTTATTCAACTCCCAGAATTGGCGGCCGCGCGCTTCGACCTCGACGCACAAGACCTGACGCCCGTTTTCAAGGAAGCGTAGCTGTTCCAAGCCTTCCAGTGTTTCGAGTGGCCCCACGGGCCACATTGGATAGGCAGCGAGAGCGTCCGGCCGATATGCATAGACACCCACGTGATGGAACACCGGCGTATCGGCATCATCGGCATAGGCGGCGTCGGTAAAGGGGATCACCTCTTTCGAGAAATACAGCGCTTGGCCAGCGGTGCCGAATACGGCAGTTGTGCCACCAACACGACCTGCTTTCCGATCCTCCAGAAAACCATGCAGGGTTGCGCCGTCACATCGCAACACCGGTGTTGCGATCTCGGCATCGGGTGCGGCGCGCAAGCCGGCCACCAGCCCTTCGATGAACCACGCCGGGGTAAGTGGCGCATCACCCTGCAAGTTGACCACTATCTCGTAACCTGCACCTAGCGCCTCGTGCGCTTCAGCGCAGCGCTCGGTCCCATTGCCGCAGGTTTCGGACGTCATCACCACCTCGGCCCCAAAGGCTTCGGACGCGTCCTTGATCCGATCATCATCCGTCGCCACCACAACGCGGTCCACGCCTTCCACGGCCAAGGCCGCACGCCAACTGCGCTCAATCAACGTTTGTGACTGCCCGCTTGCACCAGCCAGCGGCACAAGCGGTTTACCCGGGTAACGGGACGACGCATAGCGCGCCGGGATAACGATCAAGACGGACATCAGGCCGACTTCAGATCAACGGCTGGGGCATAGGCAATGAAAAACGGGTTGGCATAGCCATCCTTGCCGTAGATCAGCGGGCTGTGGTCATCGAAGCGAACAACCTTGCCACCGGCCCCGGCCAATACAGCGTGACCAGCGGCAGTGTCCCATTCCATTGTACGGCCAACGCGAGGGTAGATGTCCGCCTCACCCGTCGCCACAAGGCAGAACTTCAGCGACGAGCCAGCGCTTTTCATATCTTTGACGGCATATTTGTTAATGTAGTCATCCGTGGCCTGATCTCGGTGCGATTTCGACGCGACCACCATGAGTGCACTGTTGTCGCTTGCAGCCACGGACAAGAGGGTCATGTCACCCACCGTGTCTTTGTCGAGCGCACCTGTCTCTTCTACCGTCTTGCCATCTGCTTGCGTGTAGAACATGCGGCCCTTGGCAGGCGCATAGACTACGCCGCGGGTCGGCACCCCATCCTCGACCAACGCGATGTTTACTGTGAAATCTCCACGGCGGTGAACGAACTCTTTGGTCCCATCAAGCGGATCAACAATCAGAAATGTCTTGCCGGTTGTATCGTGGGTGGCCGCCTGCTCTTCGGTCACAAGCATCACATCTGGAAACGCAGAACGAAGCCCGGCCGAAATCAGCGCATCCGCCGCCTCATCGGCTTCGGTCACCGGGCTGTCATCCGATTTGACTTTCACGTCAAAGTCGTCGGCACCATAAATCTCCATGATTTTGTCGCCTGCTTCCAAGGCAAGTTTACGGATCACAGGGATTAGCTCGTTATAGTTCATCAAGTAGCCTCCTTGGCTGAGGATTTGTTGAAAACAACCCGCGTGATCCTTATGATGCCGTGATAACGGAACGGCAAGATTTCCCTGCGACCTTCGCACTCTACGAGGCAAAACCGCTCATGTTTCAATCAACGCGCAAACCGCAGTCGGGGCTTGGCAGCGCCGTTGCCATGTTCGAGGTGATCTATCACTCGATCGTGCGCAGCGTGCGCAAAACCCATAACAACGCCTTTTTGGCCATCGCAATGAACATGCTTCAGGCGGTAATCTTCGTCATGGCCTTCTATGTCATGTTCTCGGTTTTGGGTCTGCGCGGGGCTGCAATCCGCGGCGACTTCTTGCTGTACATCATGACTGGCATTTTCCTGTATATGACCCACACGAAGTCACTGGGGGCCGTGGTTGGGGCCGAAGGACCCGCGAGCCCGATGATGCAACACGCGCCGATGAACACGATTGTATCGATCTGTTCGGCGGCGATGGGCGCGCTCTATGTACAGGTGCTGTCGCTGTTTATGATACTTTTTGTCTATCACGTAGCCTTCACACCGGTGGAGATCGAAGATCCGTTTGCGGCATTCGGGATGCTTCTGCTTGCGTGGTTCACGGGCTGCGCGCTGGGACTGGTGTTGCTGGCCATCAAGCCTTGGTTTCCCACCTTCGTCTCTATATTCACCCAGATTTACCAGCGCGCGAACATGATCGCGTCAGGCAAGATGTTCGTGGCGAACACGCTGCCGGGGTTCATGCTGGCCATGTTCGATTGGAACCCGCTTTTTCACACCATTGACCAATCGCGCGGCTACACCTTCATCAACTACAATCCACGCTATTCCAGCTGGGAATATGCGTGGTGGGTCGGCGTCATTCTTCTGATGGTCGGCCTGATGGGCGAGTTTTACACCCGTCGCCACGCATCTATCAGCTGGAACGCGCGGCGATAGCACTGCGCGTTCAGGTCTATTTTTCGCGTCAAAAGCTCCAGCGCGCGCCTACTATGTAAGACGACGCGTCCTGAAAACTCGTACCCGACGTGTCAGAGTATGAATAGTCGCGGTATCCAAAATACGCCTCGACATTCTGCTGATCAAAATCCTGAACAATCGCAACGCCGAAGGCATCTGCATCGTCCCCATTTGATACAGAATCAGATGCCGAGAAGTAGTCCAAGGACACTGCCGTCGAACCAACGTTCAACCAATCCGCCTCGTACCCGACTTTGGCATAGACATAGTTTCCGGCCGTGTTCCGATCACCCGCGGCAAAAGCAAAGTTCAGACCGCTGGGCAGTTTGACACCCACGGATCCAAACGTATCTTCGCGATCTTCGCTGCCAGGACGCTCACGCACTTGGTACCCGATGCCCGCTTCGACCTCGGTTGAGCCAATACTACCTTCGTAACTGACAGCGATGTCATAGAATTCATCGTCACTTTCATCGTCTAGAATGTTCTCGCCCACCGCAAATGACGCGGTGAACCCGCTGAATGCCGGGGTGTCGTAACGAACCCGGCCGGCGCGCGTACCGTCAAAACTGGCAAAGGCATCACCAACTTCGATCCCGGTCAGAGCGCCTGCGGTGTCTCGCAATTGGAATCCACCGGCAACGTCGCCAATCGCTATGGATGTTGCCAGCCCCGTACCGGATGAATCGAATTGGCCGACACCATCGGATGCCATACTGCCCTGACCGGCATAAAACGTACCAAACTGCGCGGTCCGATAGATTAGATCGACATGTCGCAAATTCTCTTGATCCCAGTCGAAATCATCGGGATCGGACGTCTGGCTGAATTCATCACTCGCGGCAAAACCGATGGATGTCTCAAATCGGAATGTCAGCTCATTCTCGCCAAAGGGCTGTGTCAGACGAAAACCCAATCGCGAAGACGAAGATTCGTTGTCGGCCAGTTGGCTGTTATCGTCTTGTCCATCATCGAAAGAAGTGATTGCAAAATTCAAATGGCCATAGGGCGTAAAAGTCCCGCCAGAAGCGTTTTCATATGTGGGCCCGGCCAGACCGGGTGTGGCCGCCATCCCCGCAAAGCAGGCAACAGCAGGTAATGAGAGCCGTGTATGTGTCACGATATGTGTCCAGTCATATTGTGGCGCCACGGGCAAACGAAGCTATTCACGCAAAGCCAGTGCCGCGCGGATTGAAAACGTTATGTGATGCTAGCGCGCAAGTGGTGTGGGGAAGATGGCGCGCTGTAAGAAAGTTAAGAACTGAACTACATAGTTCAATGACGTGTTATCAAACTTTTACAAAATTCCGCGAGCAACCCGACAGGTGAGATTTAGTCGACCGCCATACGGCAACAACGAGGACGATCCAAGGCGGATCCGGTCCAAACCGTGATATGTCAGGCGGGCGTCGCCCCCCATGATCATCACATCCCCACTTTCAAGCCAAAGCGATTCTGTCTTGCCACCGCGCGTCGTGTTGCCGATGCGGAACAACCCCGCATCGCCCAATGATACCGACAAGACAGGCCACTTGAAATCCGCCTCGTCCCTATCCTGATGCATCCCCATGCGCGCGCCTTCCCCATAGTAGTTGATCAGGCAGCAATCCGGGGCCTTTTCCAGCCCGGTCAAATCATGCCAAAGGCGCAACACAGCATCAGGAATCGGAGGCCAGTCCACCCCGCTTGGATGTTTGTCTGCATAGCGGTAGCCAGAGCGATCCGCGTACCATCCCAGCGCCCCGGCCGAGGTCATGCGTACGGACATTGGTTTGCCATAGGGTGTCTCGGGAGAGAACATGGGCGCCGCTTCAGCAACCTGTCGGATATCGGCAACCAACCCCGCCTGCTGCTCCGGATCCAGATACGCCTTGTAAATATCAAATCCCCGTACAGTGACGCGCATTGCCCACTCCCCTTCAGTTATGTGCAATTTTGCTGTTTTGAGGCCCGTTACAATGGTTGCAGCGTCTATTCACCCTCCTTATATACGCCGCAGCGCGCACGAAATCGTGCGCAATTCTATGCGTGGCGTCGATGCCGAAACGGGTCGCCGCCTCGTGTCATCGCCTTGAACTGATATGAGGGATCGAAAACATGGCTAAAGTCATCGGTATTGACCTTGGGACTACAAACAGCTGCATCGCCATCATGGATGGCAGCCAACCCCGGGTGATTGAAAATGCGGAAGGTGCACGAACCACACCGTCCATCGTCGCTTTCACCGAAAGCGAACGGCTCGTTGGCCAACCGGCCAAGCGTCAGGCCGTCACCAACCCCGACAACACCATCTTTGGCGTCAAGCGCCTGATTGGCCGTCGCAACGACGACGCGGATTTGGCCAAGGACAAGAAAAACCTGCCCTTCGCCGTGATCGATGGCGGCAATGGCGACGCGTGGGTCGAAGCACGCGGCGAAAAGTATTCGCCCAGCCAGATCTCTGCATTCATCTTGGGAAAGATGAAAGAGACGGCCGAAAGCTACCTTGGCGAAGACGTGACCCAAGCGGTCATCACCGTTCCTGCCTATTTCAACGATGCACAACGCCAAGCGACCAAGGACGCAGGCAAGATTGCCGGCCTCGAAGTGCTGCGGATCATCAACGAACCGACAGCTGCCGCGCTGGCCTATGGCCTCGACAAGGAAAACTCGCAAACCATCGCGGTTTATGACCTTGGTGGTGGTACGTTCGACGTGACCATCTTGGAAATCGACGATGGCCTGTTCGAAGTGAAATCCACCAACGGCGACACGTTCCTAGGTGGTGAAGATTTTGACATGCGGATCGTCAACTACCTGGCGGGCGAATTCAAAAAAGAGCACTCGGTCGACCTGACCGCTGACAAGATGGCGCTGCAACGCCTGAAGGAAGCGGCAGAGAAGGCCAAGATTGAACTGTCCTCCTCCAGCCAAACCGAAATCAACCAGCCCTTCATCTCGATGGGATCGAACGGTCAGCCGCTGCACATGGTAATGAAGCTGACGCGCGCCAAGCTGGAAAGCCTGGTGGGTGACCTTATCAAGGCGTCGATGAAGCCCTGTGCCGCAGCGTTGAAAGACGCGGGTCTGTCGGCTTCGGACATTGACGAGGTTGTTCTGGTCGGCGGTATGACCCGCATGCCCAAGGTGATCGAAGAAGTGACCAAGTTCTTTGGCAAGGAACCCCACAAGGGTGTGAACCCTGACGAAGTGGTTGCCATGGGCGCTGCCATTCAGGCCGGTGTTCTGCAAGGCGACGTCAAAGATGTCGTACTTCTCGACGTGACCCCGTTGTCGATGGGGATCGAAACATTGGGTGGTGTATTCACGCGCCTGATCGATCGCAACACCACGATCCCAACGAAGAAATCGCAAATCTTCTCAACTGCAGAAGACAACCAGAACGCTGTCACCATACGGGTTTTCCAAGGTGAACGCGAAATGGCGTCGGACAACAAGATCCTGGGTAACTTCAACCTCGAAAACATTCCACCTGCCCCGCGCGGGATGCCTCAGATCGAGGTGACCTTCGATATCGACGCCAATGGTATCGTGTCGGTCGGCGCCAAGGATAAGGGTACCGGCAAGGAACAGCAGATCACGATCCAGGCATCGGGTGGTTTGTCGGACGCTGACATCGAACAGATGGTCAAGGACGCCGAGGACAATGCCGAGGCGGACAAGGAACGCCGCGAACTGATCGAAGCAAAAAACCAGGCCGAAAGCCTCATCCACTCGACCGAAAAGTCGCTGGAAGAGCATTCGGACAAGGTCGACCCGACCACGGTCGAAGCGATCGAGCTGGCAATTGTCGCGCTCAAGGACGAGATCGAAACCGAAAACGCCGACAAGATCAAATCGGGCATCCAGAACGTGACCGAAGCGGCCATGAAGCTGGGCGAAGCGATCTACAAATCGGCGCAGGAAGACGGTGAAGACGAACCGCAGGCGGCAGATGAACCGCGCGCGGACGAGGATGACATCGTCGACGCCGAATTCGAAGATCTCGACGACGACAAACGCGCCTGATTTTGGGCCTCAGAGGAACCAATCACGAGGCCGGCCACACTGGGCCGGCCTCAGACGTTCCAGCAAAGGACATAATCCATGGCAAAACGTGACTATTACGAGGTGCTTGGCGTCTCTAAAGGCGCATCCGCCGACGAGATTAAGAAAGGCTATCGCAAGAAAGCCAAGGAACTGCACCCGGACCGCAACTCCGACAATCCAAACGCGGAGGCGCAGTTCAAAGAGGCGAACGAAGCCTACGATGTGCTGAAGGATGCCGACAAGAAAGCAGCCTATGACAGGTTTGGCCATGCCGCCTTCGAAGGAGGCATGGGTGGTGGTGGCGGACGTCCCGGAGGCGGCTTTGGCGGCCAAGGAGACTTTGGCTCTGCCTTTTCGGACGTATTCGATGACCTGTTCGGCGATTTCATGGGAGGCCAACGCGGCGGTGGTGGACGCCAACGCGCAGCGCGCGGCTCTGACCTGCGCTATAATTTGCGTGTATCGTTGGAAGACGCATTTGCGGGGATGCAGAAAACCATAAACGTGCCCACATCCGTGCAATGCGACAACTGTTCTGGCACCGGGGCCGAAGGCGGATCAGAGCCCACCACCTGCCCAACTTGCTCTGGCATGGGCAAGGTGCGCGCGCAGCAAGGTTTCTTTACCGTCGAGCGTACCTGCCCTACATGTTCCGGTCTTGGCCAGATCATCAAGGATCCCTGCAAGGTCTGCTCGGGTGCGGGTCGGGTCGAAAAAGACCGCGCGCTTTCGGTAAACATCCCCGCAGGCGTTGAAACGGGTACGCGCATCCGTCTCGCTGGCGAAGGTGAGGCTGGTATGCGTGGCGGACCGTCAGGCGACCTCTACATCTTCATTGATGTGGCCGACCACAAGCTGTTTGAACGCGATGGAACAAACCTGTTCTGCCGCGTGCCGGTCAGCATGGGCACTGCCGCCTTGGGTGGGTCAATCGAAGTCCCAACCATCGACGGCGGACGCGGACGGGTGCAAATCCCGGCGGGTTCTCAGTCGGGCCGCCAAATGCGTCTGCGGAGTAAAGGCATGCCGGCCCTGCGTGGTGGAGCGGCAGGTGACATGTTCATTGAACTGGCGGTCGAAACGCCCGTGAATTTGACCACCAGACAAAAGGAACTGCTGCGCGAATTTGAAGAACTTTCCGAGGAAAACAACCCGGAATCCTCCAGCTTCTTTTCGTCGGTCAAATCCTTCTGGGACTCGATGAAAGGCTAACGCCGTAGGTAAGGCGGAGTTAACTCCGCCTTACGCATTTAATCCCCGGTGTACAGCAGCAGACAAATCTGCGTGGCGGATCAAGATCCACGCCAGACCCGCTTCTTCAACTTCTGAGCCTTGGTTAATCCTTCGCTAACCTAAGTTACGGCACTCTGGCGACATGTCGCATTTCGCAGAACAGCCCCTACCTTTCGATCTGGATGAGGCCACACCCATCCCACTTCCCAAGGGACGCACCCCATCCTACATGGCGGATCATCGCAAACGCTTGCGCGCACGGTTCATGAACGGGGGTGCCATTGCCCTGCCTGATTACGAGATGCTGGAACTTGTTCTGTTTCGTGCCATTCCCCGGCAGGATGTCAAACCGCTTGCCCATGCGTTGATGGCTGAATTTGGTGACTTCAACCGCGTGGTGACTGCCCCGGTTGAACGGCTGCGCGCTTTCAAGGGCGTGGGTGACGCCGTCATCTGCGAATTGAAGATCGTGGAGGCCGCTGCACAGCGCTTGGCGCGGGCCAAAATAATGAACACGCAAGTGATCACCAGCTGGGACGCACTGCTTGACTATTGCCACACCACCATGGCCCATCGCGAGACGGAACAGTTCCGCGTGCTTTATCTGGACCGCAAGAATGTTCTGATCGCGGACGAAGAGCAGGCCAAGGGCACCGTCGATCACGTTCCGGTCTATCCGCGTGAAGTGGCCAAACGGGCGCTGGAGCTGAACGCATCCGCCCTGATCCTGGTCCACAACCACCCATCAGGTGACCCGACCCCAAGCCAGTCAGATATCGACATGACCACCAAGATGGAAATGGCCTGTTCCGCCCTCGGTATCACCCTGCATGACCATCTGATCGTGGGCAAAAGTCGCGAACTGAGCTTCAAGTCCGAAGGGTACCTCTAACGCACCCACACTTCGACACGCCGGTTGGCTTTGCGGCCCCAAGCACTGTCATCACACGCCATTGGAAGCGCCTCTCCAAAGGCGTCCACAACCAGTTGGATCCGCTCAAAATTTGCCGTCTCTGCCGCCGCTACTACGGCGCGCCGCACTGCATCGGCACGCCGGAGGGCGATATCCCGATTGGCTGTAGCAGGACCATCCCCATCGCTGAACCCAACCAGTAAAACCTGCCGCGCGTCGTACTTGCCCTGCTCCATCGCCCGCGCCAGTTGTTGAACATTTGACCGCGACTGCGCGTCCAAACGCACCGACCCTGCCTCGAACCGGAAAGAAGTCGTCAGGCGTGACATGCCATAGAACGTACGCGTCATGCGCTGTAGCTCCTCAAGCGATATCTCCGGGCCAGCGGACGTTACAGCGTTGGCAAAGCGATAGCCCTGATCGTTGATCGAAACCTCTTCAGGGGCTTGGTCCACGAATCCGGCCCGCCGAATGACAACTTGCGCCGAGGGCCCACGTGTAAATGCGAGAAACTCCCGCCCAATCTTGGGCAACCGTCTTGCAGGCAGATACAGAAACATCGGTGCGGTGAGTGGATAATCCTCGGTCTTGATCGTCTCGCGGCCCGCCGAAAGTGAGAACCCACAGGTCCCGGTCAGTGTAAGGGCGCGTGCATCGCCAGTATCAGCATAGCTCGCGATGCCAATAGCAAAAGGGTCGTTCAGAACAGCGTCCACCACGTCCAAGCCACGATCATGACGTATTATCCCATCAGCAAAGGCAGCGCGTGCGGGACCCATCACATCATCCTCAACCGATTGGCCAAGACCCGTCCGTGCATCCGGCAAGTGCAGAGAAATTGGCGCATCCGCGCCGCCCAGATCGGACCAGTTCGTGATACCTCCGGCAAACACAGCCGCCAGATCCTGAGGTGAAACACGGTCGACCGGGTTCGATGGTGCAACAATGGGCACCATGGCATCCAGCGCCAGCACGCGACTGCGATTGGCTTGGGTCATATCCCCCATGCCCGCATCACGCGCGCGCTGTCTTTCGTCGGCCCGTATCTCGCGTAACGCCATAACGATATCTGCGTCGTTGGCAAGGAGATCGGCAAACCCTTCATCAGTGGTGGACACGTGGAAAAAGAAACGGGCGACGGGTTTGCCGGTTTCTATATCCGCCAGTTGGTAAACGAAATTACGGGAATCTACTTCTTCCCGCTCCGCCTGGTAGTTGTTGCGCAGGGCGAACCCTTCGATCAGCGCAGGCATCAGGACCGCGCCCATGGTCGACGATCCGGACACGCTGATCTCGGCTACAAAGTCCTGCAGGTTGGGGCAAGCAGGTCCATCACACAGCACGCCAGACCCATCCACAGTCAGCTCACCGTAGACAGTTTCGATGCGGTAGAATTCACCATCAAACCCCAGAAGCGTCCCGCTAAGTTCCACCTGTCCATCCGGTGAAGTCAGCGTGACGTCCTGCGCAATAAGAATGGTTCCCCAAAAAGAAAGTGCGGCGAAAATCGCCGCACGTATCCAAGCCATGATAAGCCCTTGTCGCTGCGGTCAGTTGCTGGCGACTTTCAGGTCTGAAACCAAATTGTTCAACACCAGAAAACTGCCAACTGCGTCACAACCGGGCACGGCCAAGGTCAAATCTTGGGTTTTTATCTTTCCGCCCGCCATCATTTCCAGCGATTGCGCTTCAACCTCAAGTCCACAGTTAGCCATGGTCACTTCGGCCTCAACGCTCAAATTGATTGTACCGGATCTGGCCGACTTCCCTGAAGGATAGGTATAAACCTCGGCCATCAACGGCTCTACCGATCGGCTATCACCCAAACGGATGATGTATCCGTTTTCACCTTGGGTCATACCATCGGCATTCTGGTCAACGCCCGACCAAATGTGCCCGTCCTGTCCATACTCCGCACCAAACTCACGTGCGTGCAATTTGAAACCGGCGCGCCCGCGCCATTGCACCGTTGTACGTTCGTATTGGGTGAGGTCCGGCACGGTCGCTTGAGCAACGGCACCGTCACCATTTGTCAAAGCCAGAATGAACACCGCTTGTTCCATCAACGCCGGAACCGTGACTGTCAACTCGCCCGCTGCATCAGTTGTTTCGGTGAACATCATGCCGTTGTGGTGCACTGTCAGTCGTTCATTGATAGCACATGGCGCAGCCAAGGTCAGCGTAACCATGGCAGCCGATACAACTTCGGCATTTGCTGAAATCTGGCACCCGTCTGCCAATGGCAGGTTATCCGCGTCTTCAGGCAGTTCCGCTGTCACGGGGACTGAAACACGTTGCACGTTGCTGTCCGTTCGCGGAACAGGCATCGACTCGGCGTCACTGGCCGAAGTCAATTCGATCTCTTGCACCTCGAGCAGAATGTCAGCGCTGGCGTTTCCACTCAGCGGTTCGTCCGCCTCAGTGACCGCAGACAGCGTTGCTGGCCGCGCGGCTGCGCCATATCGCTCCTTTGCAGACTCGCTGCTTTGCATGACAAAGCCGATACCTATTGCAATCGACAATGTCGCGACTCCGGTCGCGATCTCTTTTACACGTCGCATTGTCCCATTCCCTTCCCACGGATTGGTTCAGGATCGGAGTCGCATAGCAACGCGGCCAGGTTGTGACCGGTGTTGGGAGTCTTTGAGGCAGGAATGCGGCGGCTGGGATCAGACCAGCGCGCCGTGACAATGCTTGAACTTCTTGCCGGAACCGCACGGGCACTGTTCATTGCGACCCGGATTGCCCCACGTGCTTTGATCGTTCTCGTCAAAGCCGTTTTCAACCGCTTCAGCCGTTGGGGCGGGCGGTGCGTTGGTCTCTGCGGCGTCTTGAACTTGCTGCTGCTGGGCCGTCATTTGGGCCAGCATCTCTTCACGTTCTTGATCCGTCAGGGGACGAATGCGGGACAACTTGTTCGTCACCTCGGTGCGCAGGCTCTCAAGCATCGTTTCGAAAAGTTGGAACGACTCGTTCTTGTACTCATTCAGCGGGTCACGTTGCGCATAGCCGCGGAATCCGACAACCGACCGCAAATGTTCCAGCGTCAACAGATGCTCCCGCCATTTCCCATCAATGGCTTGCAGGATAAGCTGCTTTTCGATGCTGCGCATGTTCTCTTCGCCGAAAGCTTCGGCCTTCTCCGCCAGCATCTTGTCGCTCGCTTCGATCAGCCGTTCTCGGATCTGCTCATCATCCACGCCCTCTTCTTCGCACCAAGCCATGACGGGCACGTCAATTCCGAGGTTTTCGATCACAGCAGCGTAAAGGCCTTCGGTGTCCCACTGATCTGCATAGCTTTTGGCGGGCATGTGCTCATCGATCAGGTCGTCGATAACCTCATCGCGCATGTCCGATGTAATTTCCGACAGATCCTCGGCTTCCATGATCTCGCGACGCTGGGAAAAGATCACCCGGCGCTGGTCATTCATCACGTCATCGAATTTGAGCAGCTGCTTGCGGATATCGAAGTTGCGTCCTTCGACCTTGGCCTGGGCGCGTTCAAGCGACTTGTTCACCCAAGGGTGCACAATTGCCTCGCCTTCTTCCATGCCAAGGGTCTTGAGCACCTTGTCCAGACGGTCGGACCCAAAGATACGCATCAAGTCATCTTCGAGGCTTAGGTAGAACGAGGTACGGCCAGGGTCACCCTGACGGCCAGATCGGCCGCGCAGCTGGTTGTCGATGCGACGGCTTTCGTGGCGCTCGGACGCCAGAACAAAAAGGCCGCCAGCAGCGAGTACCTTCTGCTTTTCGTCTTCGTGCTCGGCTTCGATCCGCTTGCGCATCTCTTCAGGATCAGCCTCGGGATCGGCGGTGATGGCTTCCAACACTTTCATCTCGACATTGCCGCCCAGCTGAATGTCGGTGCCGCGGCCCGCCATGTTGGTCGCGATGGTCACAGCGCCCAACTTGCCTGCGTCCGCGATAATCTGCGCTTCTTGCTCGTGCTGGCGCGCATTCAGAACGTTGTGCGCAATGCTCTGTGCCTTCAGTGCTTCTGAGAACATCTCGGACTTGTCGATAGACGTGGTGCCAACCAGAACAGGCTGACCTTTTTCATGGGCCGCCTTGATCTCATTGATCATGGCATTGTATTTTTCCTGCCCGGTACGAAAAACCTGATCGTCTTCGTCGACACGGGCGATGGGCCTGTTGGTTGGGACTTCTACCACACCAAGGCCATAGATCGTACCAAACTCTTCTGCTTCGGTGGCAGCCGTGCCTGTCATGCCCGCCAGCTTGTTATAAAGACGGAAATAGTTCTGAAAGGTCACGGATGCGAGCGTCTGGTTCTCGGGCTGGATCTGCACGCCTTCCTTGGCCTCGATAGCTTGGTGCAAACCATCGGACAAGCGGCGACCCGCCATCATGCGGCCTGTGAATTCGTCGATCAGAACGACATCGCCATTGCGCACGATGTAGTCTTTGTCCTTCTGGAACAGCTTGTGCGCGCGTAGGCCCTGGTTGACGTGGTGCACAATTGACGTGCTTTCCGGATCATAGAGCGATGCCTCAGGTTCGATCAGGCCGCGAGCACGGAGTTGCTCTTCCAGGAACTCGTTGCCTTCGTCGGTGAAGGTCACGTTCTTCTGCTTCTCATCGAGGGTAAAGTGATCTTCCTCGATCATCGGAATGATCCCGTCGATGGTCACATACATCTCGGACCGGTCGGCCAGTGGGCCGGAAATGATCAAGGGAGTCCGCGCCTCGTCAATCAGGATACTGTCGACCTCATCCACGATGGCATAGTTGTGGCCGCGCTGGACCATGTCCTCGATCGTGGGCTTCATATTATCGCGCAGATAGTCGAACCCAAGCTCATTGTTGGTGGCATAGGTCACATCACAGGCATATGCGGCGCGCTTGGCGTCCTCGTCCATGCCAGCAATGGCGACGCCAGTGGTCAGCCCAAGAGCGGAGAATACCTTGCCCATCCATTCGGCGTCACGTTGCACAAGATAATCATTCACGGTCACAACGTGCACGCCCTTGCCTGTCAGCGCATTCAGATAAGTTGAAAAGGTCGCGGTCAGAGTTTTGCCCTCACCCGTCTTCTGCTCGGCAATGTTGCCCTGATGCAAAAAGATGGCGCCCAGCAGCTGGGTGTCATATGCACGCAAGCCAAGCGTGCGCTTCGCGGCTTCTCGACAGTTTGCAAAGGCTTCAGACAAAAGGTCATCCAGATCCTCGCCCCCCATGGCCCGTTCGGCCAACACTTGGGTCTTGTCCTTCAGCCCTTCGTCGCTCAGCGCCTCGAATTCAGGCTCCAGCGCATTGATCTTTTCGACCAGCGGACGCGCTCCCTTGACCTTGCGATCATTGGGTGTGCCAAACACCTTCTTGGTGAGAGTTCCGAAACCGAGCATGCGTTCTCCAGCCGATCAATTCATGTTGCGCAGCAATTGCTTGCCGGGCGCGCGCCAAGCCCATAAATACGGTGGGCGAAAACCGGCCCGGGCCGCGTCCATAGGGCGATGTAAGGGTCACGCGAAACCGTGTCAATGCGCGCCTCCGGTGAGGCGCCAAAGCCCAAGGACTGTTCCATGAAAAAACGTTTCTTTTCCCTGCCCGCGCTTGGTCTGGTCGCCGCCATGGCGTTGCCAGCTGCCGCACAGGATGCAGACACGGTTGTCGCAACTGTCAACGGCACAGATATCACTGTCGGTCACATGATCGTGGCACGCGCATCTTTGCCACAGCAATTCCAACAATTGCCCAACGACGTGCTGTTCAACGGTATCCTGGAACAGCTGATCAACCAGACCCTTCTGTCACAGGCATTCGATGGCGAGCTGCCGAAGCGCACCGAACTTCAGATCGAGAATGAAACACGGTCCCTGACTGCCGGAGAAGAGTTGGAAAGCCTGTTTCAAGAACGACTGACCGACCAGGCGATCCAGTCCGCCTATGACGCCAAGTACGAAGGCGTAAAACCACAAGAAGAGTACAACGCCTCGCACATCCTCGTGGAAACCGAGGAAGAGGCCAAGGCCATCAAGGCGGAGATCGAAGGCGGTGCCGACTTTGCCGCGACTGCCCGCGACAAATCAACTGGTCCATCAGGTCCAAATGGTGGTGAATTGGGCTGGTTTGGCAGCGGCGCTATGGTGCCAAGCTTTGAGGCTGCAGTTATCGCGCTGGAAGTGGGCGAGGTATCGGATCCTGTGCAAACACAGTTTGGCTGGCACGTGATTATTCTGAATGAAACCCGCACCCCCGATGCGCCTACTCTGGATGACGTCCGCGAGGAGCTGACAGAGGAAGTACGCGGCACCACCGTTGAAACCTATGTGGCCGAATTGATTTCCGGTGCGCAGATCGATCAATCGGGTGCGGCCGAGGTTGATCCTTCCGTTCTGTCTGACCTGACGCTGGTGGAATAATACATGGCTGGGGCACTGCCGCGGTCGCCGCTGGCACCCGACCGTTTTCCTGACCTGCCGGCGATTGACGGAGTGACATTTGCAGCCGCAGCTGCAGGTGTGCGCTATGCCGGACGGCTCGACGTGATGCTTGCGATATGCGCTCCGGGCACCAAGGTAGCCGGGGTTTTTACAAAATCAGCAACGCGGGCGGCCCCGGTTTTGGACTGCCAGACAAAGCTTGGGCAACCCAGTACCGCGGGTGCGGCCATTCTGGTGAATGCGGGGAACGCAAATGCATTTACCGGCAGAAATGGGACGGACGCTGTAAACGCTTTGGTTGATGCGACAGCCAAGGCGGCGGATGTTCCGGCAAACCGCGTCTTTACCGCGTCCACCGGGGTCATTGGTGAGCTGCTGCCCCATGACAGGATCACGGCACATCTGTCCGATCTGGTTGCAAATCAATCACCCGGTACGATCGTCGACGCTGCCGCTGCCATAATGACGACAGACACCTATGCAAAGGGTGCCACGCAAACGGTCAAGGTTGGTGGAAAGGCCGTGAACATTGCAGGCATAGCCAAGGGAAGCGGCATGATCGCCCCCGATATGGCGACAATGCTGGTCTATATCTTTACGGATGCGCAGATCACGCAGGAGGATTTGCAAGGCTTGGTTGGCACCACCTGTGATCGGACCTTCAACTGTGTCACGGTGGATAGCGACACCTCGACCTCAGACAGCCTACTCGTTGCAGCTACCGGCGCAAGCGGTGCGGATGTGACCGGCAATGCGGACTTTGCAGACGCCCTTTATGCCGTGATGCTGGATCTGGCGCACCAGGTTGTCCGTGACGGCGAGGGGGCAACAAAGTTCGTGGAAATTGAAGTGACTGGATGCACAGACGATGGTGTGGCCCGGACCCACGGCCTATCCATTGCCAATTCACCGCTCGTCAAAACCGCCATCGCAGGCGAGGATCCTAATTGGGGCCGGGTCGTGATGGCTGTTGGCAAGTCTGGCGCGCCCGCGGATCGGGACACGCTGTCGATCTGGTTTGGTGACACGCTGGTGGCGGAAGACGGGTGGGTCAGCCCAACATACCAAGAGGAAGAAGCAGCGGAACATATGAAGGGCGACCACATCCGTATCCGTATCGATTGCGGCATGGGCGCAGGAAAAGCCACGGTTTGGACCTGCGATTTGACACATGGTTACATAGACATCAACGCGGACTACCGATCGTGAAGACGGTTCTTGTTTCCGCAGTTGCGCTTATTGACGTGGATGGGCGCGTGCTGCTGGCCCAGCGCCCTGAGGGAAAATCGATGGCAGGGTTGTGGGAGTTTCCGGGCGGCAAGGTCGAACCCGGAGAGACGCCCGAAGCTGCCCTGATCCGCGAATTGCAAGAAGAGCTGGGAATTGACACCTGGCAGTCCTGCCTGGCGCCCCTCACTTTCGCCAGTCACAGCTACGACGATTTCCATCTATTGATGCCACTTTTTGCCTGCCGGAAGTGGGACGGCGCACCCCAATCGCGTGAAGGACAAGCACTGAAATGGGTCCGTCCAAGGGACTTGCGAGATTATCCGATGCCCGCAGCAGACCTGCCATTAATCCCCATTCTACGGGATTGGTTGTAAAAACCCGTAAAAATGTTCCGAAACTGCTAAAGAAAGTGACGTTTTCGTGACATTGTTGATGACATATTAACCTTCGTACTTATAGTTGAAGCACAACTTTCTTTTTGGGGAGGAAAGTCATGCTACGCACGATTGCCATGGGCAGCGCCATTCTTATCCAGGGGATCTATGTCAGAACCCTTCCGGATGGGCGGGTGACTGTCAGAGTTGACGGGGCTCATTACTCCGGCACTCCGGTTTCGCAAGCTGCTTAACGCGACGATCTGAAAAAAAGGGGACGGTGCAAAACACCGTCCCCTTTTTCTTGCTTGAAAAGCGAATTGCTTAGTCGAGCGTCCGCGTAATCTCTTCCCGTTCGAAGATCTCGATCACGTCTTGCGGGCGGATATCGTCGTAATTCTCGAATACCATACCGCATTCCTGACCCGACTGAACCTCAGCCACTTCATCCTTGAAGCGTTTCAGCGTTTTCAGCGTACCTTCGTGGATCACCACGTTGTCGCGCAGCAGACGGACACCAGCAGACCGACGCGCCACGCCTTCGGTGACCAGACAGCCCGCAACCTTGCCGACGCCAGATACCTTGAACACTTCCTTGATCTCGGCATAGCCGATGAAGTTCTCGCGGATCTCTGCACTCAGCAGGCCGGAAGCGGCAGCCTTCACATCGTCCACAAGGTCATAGATGACCGAGTAGTAGCGAATTTCGACGCCCTTCTGGTTTGCCGTGTTCCTGGCCGATGCGTTTGCACGCACGTTGAAGCCCATGATCGGTGCACCAGACGCTTCGGCCAAACCAACGTCGGTTTCTGTGATGGCGCCAACACCCGAGTGCAGCACGCGCACGCGCACCTCGTCGTTGCCGATCTTTTCCATCGCCTGAACGATGGCCTCGGCAGACCCCTGCACATCCGCTTTGACCAAAATTGGCAGTTCGCTGACATTCTCATCCGCCTTGGCATTTGCCATAAGCTGTTCGAGTGTCGTTGCCGCGCCAGCGGCCGCACGTTTGTCTTTGGCCGCTTTTTCGCGATACTCGGCGATCTCACGCGCCTGCGCTTCAGTCTCGGTCACGTTCAGAACGTCGCCCGCTTCGGGTGTACCGTTCAAGCCAAGCACCTCGACAGGCACCGACGGACCCGCCTCTTTTACGCGCTCACCTTGGTCATTGATCAAGGCACGGACTTTACCGTACTGCTCACCCACAACAAAGATATCACCCTGACGCAGTGTCCCGGTCTGAACCAAAACGGTGGCGACTGGGCCGCGGCCCACATCAAGTTGCGCCTCAATCACGGCACCTTGGGCGGCACGATCAGGGTTGGCTTTCAGTTCCAAGATCTCGGCCTGAAGCGCGATGGCTTCCAGCAGTTCGTCCAGACCCTTGCCGGTGATTGCGGACACTTCGACGTCCTGAACCTCACCCGACATTTTCTCGACAATCACTTCGTGTTGCAGAAGGTCGGTACGGACCTTGTCCGGATTCGCCTCGGGCTTGTCGCACTTGTTGATCGCCACAATCATCGGCACTTCGGCGGCCTTGGCGTGGTTGATCGCCTCAATGGTCTGCGGCATCACGGCGTCGTCCGCCGCAACAACCAGAACCACGATATCCGTCACCTGCGCACCGCGTGACCGCATCGATGTAAAGGCCGCGTGGCCCGGTGTATCGAGGAAGGACAGTACCGCACCACCATCGGTTTTCACCTGATAGGCACCGATGTGCTGTGTAATGCCACCGGCTTCGCCAGCAACAACCTTGGCGTCACGGATCGCATCCAGAAGCGAGGTTTTGCCGTGGTCCACGTGACCCATGATGGTGATGACTGGCGGACGGCCTTGCAGGTCCTCGTCGCTGTCCTCAATCTCCTTGATCACGTCCTCAACGTCGGCATCGGACACGCGCTGAACTTTGTGGCCGAACTCTTCGATGATCAGCTCGGCAGTGTCAGCGTCAATAGTCTGGTTCTGGGTGACCATCATGCCATTGTTCATCAGCGCCTTGACGACATCGCCCACACGTTCGGCCATACGATTGGCCAGTTCAGACACAACGATGGCTTCCGGCAAGGCGACGGTGCGCATGACCTTTTCGCGTTCAACCGAACCACCCATGGCTTTCTGGCGGGCACGTTCTTGCTTGCGCTTCATTGCGGCCATGGACCGCTGACGACCACCATCACCAGACAGCGCCTGGTTCAAGGTCAGTTTGCCCGAGCGGCGCCCACCGTCGTCACCACGGCCCCTGTTGTTGGGGCGCTGATCACGGTCACGATCCGTCTTGCGCGGAGTCGCAGCAGGTTGAGCCTGGCGCTGCGCAGGTTTCGGCGTCTCGGCCGGGGCAGCGGCAGCAGCCTGAGCAGCAGCCGCGGCTTCAGCCACCTTACGTTTTTCTTCTTCTTCCTTGGCCTTGAGGGCCTGCTCGCGCTCGCGTTCAGCCTGCTCTTTGGCTTCTGCTTCGGCACGGCGACGTTCGCGTTCGGCCTCGCGGGCCTTTTCCTCGGCCTCACGCTTGGCAGCTTCTTCTACCTCGCGAGCCTTGGCGGCCTGCACAGCCTTCAGACGACGATCCATCTCTGCATCCGAAATACCGGCAGGGCGACGGCTGGGGTCACCACCAGCACCACCACCGGCGCCAGCAGGCTTGGCGGCACCCGGCTTGGGCACCACAACGCGCTTGCGTTTGGTCTCGACGACGACGTTCTTGGTCCGCCCGTGGCTGAAACTCTGTTTCACATTGCCCGGACGCGCGCCGCTGCGCAGACCCAGTGTCTTTTTCCCGTCAGTATCGCTCATAAAGCTCGTCTATCCTTCCCGGCGGCCCTTGCCGCCGTCATATTCGCGCACGCCGCGTAAACGGTTGGCTTCCTCTACAACACGTTTTGTGAGTCCACCAGAGGCGAGCGCCCCATGTATCACAGTTTGGCGTCCGAATGCCAAACCCAACTCATCCGCCGTCAGCCAGCCGATATACGTTCCGAAATGCGGCGTACTCAGCTTGGACTTGCCACGGCCCGAACCATCCGACGCCTGGATCAGAACCAGTGCTTCTTCTATCTGAAGCATGTTCTTGACCTTCTCGTACCCGGCCACTGCGCTGCCCGACTTCCGGGACAAAGCAATCAAATCAACAACACGCCGCGCCAATTGGCGTTCAACTTCATCCACCAAATCTTCAGGCACTTGCACGGGTTGCTTAGCCCCCCGCGCAAACAGCTTCTTTTGCACTGCCTTCTCAAGTGTCGCCCGATCCGCCGCAACATAAATGCCACGCCCGGGCAATTTGCCCGCAATGTCCGGCACAATCTGGGCATCGGGACCCACGACAAAGCGGATCAACCCATATTTGGGTTGCACCTCGCCCGTGGCAATGCACTTGCGCTCCGGTCCATCCGACCGATCCTTTGAGGCGCCACCGCGACCCATCAGGCTCACCCGAGGCCTGAAATCAGGCCTCGGCCTCCTCGGTTGTTTCTTCGCCGTCTTCTTCCGCTTCTTCGGCTTCCAGTTCGGCGGGATCGACCCAACCCAGCAAAATACGGGCTGTCATGACCAATTGCTGAGCCTCTTCCAAAGACACTTCGAAAGGTTCCAAGACACCATCGTCCTTATGACGTTCGCCATCGACAGTTGTCCAGCCACCGGCCAGTTCCCAGTCTGCGCATGTCGCGAAATCTTCAAGAGTTTTGACGTCGTCCTTGGCGAGCGCCTCTACCATTTGGGGTGTGAGCCCATCGAATTCAATAAGGCTGTCCTCGGCGCCCATGGACCGGGCATTGTCCAACGCTGCCTTGGCCTGCGCTTCCAACACGTCACGTGCGCGGGCCTGCAGTTCTTCTGCAGTGCCATCGTCCACACCATCGATGACCAGCAGTTCGTCCAGCTCAACGTAAGCGACCTCTTCAAGGTTCGTGAACCCTTCAGACACCAACAGCTGTGCAAAGAACTCATCCAGATCGAGCGTGTCCATGAACAGCTTGGTGCGCTGTTCAAACTCGGCCTGACGACGCGCCGATTCCTCGGCCTCGGTCATGATGTCGATGTCAAGATTGGTCAGCTGGCTGGCCAAACGCACGTTCTGACCACGGCGGCCAATGGCCAGCGACAATTGTTCCTCGGGAACAACCACTTCGATCTTGCCAGCCTCTTCGTCCAGAACGACCTTGCTCACCTCAGCAGGTTGCAACGCGTTCACAAGGAAGGTGGGCTGATCCTCATTCCACGGAATGATGTCGATCTTTTCGCCCTGCAGCTCGTTCACAACAGCCTGCACACGGCTACCACGCATACCAACGCAGGCACCGACAGGATCGATAGAGTTGTCATAGGAGATGACAGCGATCTTCGCGCGCGAACCGGGGTCGCGGGCTACGGCCTTGATCTCGATGATGCCGTCATAAATCTCTGGCACTTCCATCTTGAACAGCTCGGCCATGAACTCGGGCGCTGTGCGGCTCAGGAAAATCTGCGGGCCGCGCTGCTCGCGGCGCACATCCTTGATGTAGCAGCGGATACGATCATTGGGGCGGTATGATTCGCGGCCGATCTTTTCGTTGCGGCGCAGGATGGCTTCACCGGCACCCACATCGACGATGACGTTGCCGTATTCCTCGCGCTTGACCAGCGCGTTGATGATGGTGCCCGCACGATCCTTGAATTCTTCGAACTGACGGTCACGCTCGGCTTCACGCACCTTTTGCAGGATCACCTGCTTGGCAGATTGCGCGGCGATGCGGCCCATCTCGACCGGGGGGACTTCCTCGACAAAGGTATCACCGACGGCGGGGTTTTCCATGTATTGCTTCGCCTGGTCGATGGTGAACTCGGCTTGGTAGTTTTCCAGCTCTTCTTCCTCGACCACGGTGCGGACGCGGGTGAAGGTCGCCTTGCCAGTCTTGCGGTCGATGGACACACGAATGTCCATTTCTGCGCCGTAGCGGGACTTGGCGGCACGGGCGAGCGATTCTTCCATCGCCTCGACCACCAAACCTGGGTCGATCATCTTTTCGCGCGCAACAGCTTCTGCGGTTTGCAGCAGCTCAAGCTGGTTTGCAGATGTAATGGCCATCAGCTTTCCTCCTCTGACCCTTCGGTCTGAATCTCGTCAAAATTGTCTTCGTTCAACACGCCCGCAGCTTTGCGCTGGCGCAGCATTTCCTTGATCAGCTCATCCGTCAGGACCAGCTTGGCATCGCTCAGCCAATCGAACTTGAGGCCGATGGTGATCTCTTCGCCGTTCCCGCCACCCGGGACGTTGATCAGCACCTCGTCATCCTCGACACCTGCCAGCACACCCTTGAAGCGGCGGCGTCCGTCGATCAGCTCGTCTGTTTCCAGTTTCGCGTCGTAGCCTTCGAACATGTCGAAGTCCTTGAGCCGTGTCAGCGGGCGATCGATGCCGGGCGACGATACTTCGAGCGTGTAGGCGTCCAAAATCGGATCCTCGACATCCAGTGTCGCGCTGACCGCTGTAGAGATCGCACCGCAATCGTCGACCTCAATACCGCCATCGGGCTTGTCGGCCATGATCTGCAACGTCGTTTCCTTGCCGCTCATCAGCCGAATGCGCACCAATTCATAACCCAGATCCTCGATCACCGGAGTGATGATCTCGGCCAATCTGCGGTCGATAGCTGCTTTGGCGATCAGGTCGTTGGTCATAGTGTCCAAGCACAAAAAAACGGGCGCGCGGCCCGTTGATGTTTCCCGGTGGAGCGTCGGGTTTGGACCCCAGCGCGCCGCTGTTGAAAGGCATATACGCATGAGGGGGTGAGTCTGCAAGCCCCTCAGGACATCCACCACCGCTCGGCCATGCGCAGGTTGTCCAGCGGCCAGGATTTTCCAACCGCGACGGGCACCGTGACCGACCGACTGGCGATGTGTGTCGCGACATGTGCATTGGGCAATATCTGGAAATCACGGGGGTCTGCATAGTCATCCAAAACAACCACGTCCGCCACATCGACCAGCCCATCCCGCAGCGCTTCGCCGCGCACCTTGTCAGCGCTGAATTGAACAAACTCCACGCTGTCGAACCAACCTGCGTTCTGCTTCCAGTGGTTTCTCACCCGAGTGCCAATGAAGTGGCGGCCCTCATCAAGTTTCTGGACTTCGTACATTCCAGTTCCCGTGGCACCGCGCACCTCGAACCCCGGCTGCGCCAGCAGATAGGGCAGGCTCGGGTTGGGCGCATCCAAAGTAATCTGAAGGGTCAGCGGGTCCAACACCTCAATATTCCAGATCAAACCCGACACGGCGGCCGCATCAAAGGCAGTGCCATCGTGGAATGTTACACCGTCACGCAGGCCGAACCGCCAAACGCGGGCATCTGCATCAGACGACCAGTCTGTCGCCAACTCACCGCGCAGGGTCCCATCGGCTGCAACCTCGGTCAGGTTGTCGAACAAGGTCGCCGTGACGGCCTGATCGAACAATTCCGGCGACAAGGCCGCCCGCAACCGCCCACCCCGCCGGGGCAGCGCAGACGCACCGGTTGCTGCCAGCAAAGCTGCAGCAGCACCTGATGCAAAGAGCGCACGGCGGTCGATCCGGGTCATTTTCCTGCAATCCTGTCCATGGTGCGCACCAGTTCAGCCGAAATCCCCGGCTCAGACAAGGCATGACCCGCATTTCGAACCATTTTCAACTCGCCCAGTGGCCAGGCCTGCGCCAAAGCGTAGGCACTGTCGGGTGGACAAATCATGTCATAGCGACCCTGAACGATCGTACCGGGAATGTGCTTGATCCGCCCTACATGGGCGAGGATCTGACCATCGAATTCAAGAAAGCCTGCGTTGGTGAAATAGTGATTCTCGAGCCGGGCAAACGCACGCGCATAGTCCCCGGGCGCTTCGCCTCCGGATCCGGACGAATGGATCGACGCCAGCACGTTCTCCCATGCGGACCACGCACGGGCATAGCGCGTTTCCAGCGCGACATCCCCCGAAAACAGCCGCCGGTGATAGGCCCCGATCAGATCACCTCGTTCGTCTTCGGGGATCAGCCCCTCGAAGCGGGCCCAGACCTCGGGCCAGAACTTGCCGGCCCCGCCGCCGTAAAACCAATCTAACTCGGCCTGCGTCATCAGGAACACGCCGCGCAGAATTAGGTTACGGACGCGCGCGGGGTATGCCTCGGCATAGATCAGGGCAAGCGTCGCACCCCAGCTCCCGCCAAAGACGATCCATGCATCTATATCCAGTGTTTTGCGAATCAGTTCGATATCATCGACCAGATGCCAGGTCGTGTTGTTCATAACCGACGCATGCGGACGGGACCGGCCGCAACCACGCTGATCAAACAGAATGACACGGTAGTGCTCGGGGTCGAAATATCGCCGCATCGCTGGGCTGCACCCACCGCCCGGACCGCCATGCAGGACCACGACAGGCACACCGTCCGGGTTGCCGCATTGTTCGACATAGATACGGTGCCCTTGCCCGACCTCAAGCATCCGTTGGTCGTAAGGGTCCATGGGCGGGTACAGATATTGCACCGCACGCTTTTGATCGCTGTGTTTGTCCATTACTGACCTACATAGGGCTTGAGAGCCACATGAGCATACGGAGACGCAAATGCAAACGCATCAAACCACCGTTGACCCATCGGAAATCGCAAAATTTGAAGCGATGGCAGCGGAATGGTGGGATCCAAATGGAAAATTCAAACCACTGCATATGCTGAACCCGTGCCGGTTGGACTATATCACGACGCAGATCGCTGCAGAGTTTGATCGGGACCTGACCAGCCAAAAAGCGTTCGAGGGTTTGCGGATTCTGGATATTGGCTGCGGCGGCGGGCTGCTGTCAGAACCCATGGCACGTTTGGGGGCTGAGGTTGTGGGCGCGGATGCCGCCGAACGGAACATCCCTGTGGCGCAAGTGCACGCCGAACAATCGGGCCTGAACATCGACTACCGCCACACCACGGCCGAAGACATGGCCGCCGCCGGAGAACAGTTCGACGCTGTTCTGAATATGGAGGTTGTCGAACATGTAGCGGACCCGCTCAGCTACCTGACCGCCTGCCGTCAGCTGTTGAAGCCGGGCGGGCTGCACATCTGCTCGACCATCAATCGGAATCCCAAATCCTACCTCATGGCCATCATCGGGGCCGAACACGTCATGCGGTGGCTGCCCAAGGGCACACATGAATGGAACAAGTTCATCACCCCGGACGAACTCTTTGATCTGATGCGTGACGCGGGTCTTGATCCGGTGGACCGCAAGGGCTTCATCTTCAATCCCCTTACATGGGGTTGGAGGCTGTCGGACACAGATCTGAGCGTGAACTACGTCACGGCTAGCCTTAATCCGACTTAGGTTTGTTGGACATCTGCTCGCGCAGCTGCCGCAGAATGGGCAGCGTGGCGCGCACGCTGTCCTCACCCAGCTTGTCGATGACCTCACCCACCATGGGGGCAATTGCGCTAAGCGCCTGATCACGCGCGCGGCGCCCTGCGGGACTGATGGCAATCATCTTGCGCCGGGCATCATCCCAATCTGGACGAATATGGATGTACCCTGACCATTCCAGACGGCTGAGGGTGTTGGTCATAGCCCCCCGGGTGACATTGAATGTCTCGGCCAGTTGGGCAGGACTGCGTTCGCCTTCATGCCAAGTCAGGTGGTTCAGAACAGAAAAATGGGAAATCTCCATCCCCTTGGGCAACACGCGGCTTAGGCGGTTACGGACCATCTGGTCCGCCGCCAACACCTCGCTGAACAGCGAAATGGCAAGTGCGTTTTTTTCCGTGCTCATGCGCCATTAGGGGCCTTTGAAGGAACGCGCGTTGTCCCGTGAGGGGATACGGCGGCGCGCCTCGGCCACCTTTTCCAAGTCTAGATCAAAGACATAAATGCCGGGCGCCGTGCCTGCGTCAAGTACGACCTCGCCCCAAGGATCAACGACGAGGCTGTGCCCGTACGTGTCGCGGGTCTTGTGAACCGCACTGGAATGCGTGCCTGTCTGGGCGGGGGCCAGCACCCAAGCGCCACCTTCAATCGCGCGGGCCCGCAGCAAACTGTGCCAATGGGCCGCACCGGTGACTAGCGAAAAGGCAGCCGGAAAGGTCAGGATCTGCGCACCCGCGGTGACCAACGCATCGGCCAATCTGGGAAAACGCATGTCGTAGCAAATGGCCATACCCACTGCACCAAAGTCGGTTTGGGCCAATACAGCACGGTCACCAGGTTGGTATCCTGCCGACTCACGATATGTCTCGGAATTGTTGATCGCGACGTCGAACATGTGAATCTTATCGTACTGCGCGACAATGTCCCCGCGGGGACAAATCAGGAAGGAACGGTTTAACAACCGTTTGTCTTTCGCATCACTCTTGAGCCCGAGCGATCCGATCAGACTGTGTACACCGTTTTGCTTGGCAAGATCACGCAGCGCGGCAAGGGTTGGATCATCATCCTGATGGTGCAGCACATCATGCTGATGCATTCGGCTCGTGCTGACGCAGTTCGTGACCTCGGGGGTCAGGATAAACTCGGCACCCATATCGATAGCCTGCTGCACCATTTGCACTGTCCGGGGCAGGTTCGCCACCGGATCGTCAGATACATTCAGCTGCAGCAGAGCCGTTTTCATTTATGCAGCAAGCAGCGGATCAAGCTTGCCTTCGCGCTCAAGCGCATAGAGGTCGTCGCAACCACCCACATGGGTATCACCGATAAAAATCTGGGGCACGGTCCGGCCACCATTGGCACGTTGGATCATCTCGGTCTTGCGTTTCGGTTGTGCAAGCACATTCACTTCGGAAAAGGCCACGCCCTTTTCATTCAGCAACCGCTTAGCCGCATGGCAGAAGCCGCACAGGGGCGACGTGTAGATTTCGACAGCTTTCATGGCGCAGATCCTTTTCGCGCAAATTCTGAGTTGCGGCGTATTTAGGCATCTTTGGCGACCCGCGCCAGTACAGCCACGCACACCTCTGTTGCACCTGCTGCACGGCACGCGTCAGTACAGGCCGCAAGTGTGGCGCCCGTGGTCATCACGTCATCGATCAGAATGACTGGTCTGTTGATGACGCGGTGGCGGCGACGCGTTGTGACTCGGATCGCACCATCCAGTATGTCCGCCCTTTCACCTTTGGTCTTACCATCGAGGGACGGGGTGCGACGTGGCCGTTCGAGAAGATCGGGACATGCCTCAAGTCCGGTCATGACTGATAGATGCGTGGCAATCAGGGCGGCTTGGTTGTAGCGCCGCTTGACCAGTCGCATCCAATGCAAAGGCACCGGCGCTATCAGGGCATTGGCCGCTGCCATGTCTGTCACCGCCTGCCGCATCCACCCTGCGGCGGGCTTGGCGATTTCCTGACGATCCCCGTGCTTGAGTTGCAGAACCAGTTTGCGACCCATTCCGGTATAGATCAGTGCTGCACGCCCATGTTTCCAAGGCTTTGGCGCGCGGAGGCAGGCATCGCAATGCACCACCTCATCAGGCGCAGAGCCGGGTAAGGGCGTGCTACAACTGTCGCACACCGTCCCGCCCACAAAAGCGGTTTGACCCCAACACCCACCACAGAGCCCGAGGTCGCTGTCCACCATCTCGCCACAACCCAGACAGCGCGGGGGATAGATCGCGGTCAGTGCCGTTTGTAAAAGTTCCATGCCTGTCCTACCTATGCCGCCATGACGCAGCCCACACCTTTGACCGACTTGCAGGCGCTTGCCCGCAACCGCGCCCGCGCCGACGGCTCTTCCCTTTTCCTGCAGGAAGCTGCGCGGGATGAGATCAAGGATCGGGTGGCGATGGTTAACAAATCCTTTTCATCAACCGGAATTGTGGCTGCATTTCCTGAGCTGTGGCATAGGCACATCGAAGGGGCACAGATCGTGGATGAGGCAGAGACCCTGCCGTTGTCACAAGGTAAACACGATTTGGTGATACATAGCCTTGGCCTGCATTGGGCGAACGATCCTGTCGGACAGCTGATTCAATGTCGCCGCGCGTTGTGCGCGGACGGGCTATTGCTGGCCGTGGCCTTGGGTGGGCAAACACTGCATGAATTGCAGGCCTGTCTGGCCGAAGCAGAGATTGCCGAAACGGGTGGTCTGTCTCCTCGCGTGGCTCCAATGGCTGAAGTCCGCGACCTTGGCGCACTCTTGCAACGCGCCGGATTCGCGTTGCCGGTGGCAGATACCGTTCCGCTGCGCGTCCAATATCAATCCATATGGCATCTGATGCACGATTTGCGGGCAATGGGTGAAACCAACGCGCTGACATCACGGTCAAGGCTGCCGACCCGCGCCAACATCCTGAAACGTGCCGCAGACATCTATGCTGCGACCTTTCCCGGGGATGATTCCGGTGTTATCGCCACGTTTGAATTGATTGTTCTGACAGGGTGGGCGCCCGATGACAGCCAGCAAAAACCGCTGCGCCCGGGGTCGGCGCGGGCCAGGCTGGCAGACGCATTGCGGACGGACGAAACGTCGCTGCCAGATTGACGTGCAGGCAAAACCGTTTATCTGAGGCCCATTGCAAAGCAGGATATGACCCAGATGCTTGATACCAGCAAAACCGCGACCCGCCCGGCCCATGCGGCGGACGATCACCCGGCGGTCCCGCCGGCGCGTGTAGGCATCCTGCTTGCCAACCTTGGGACGCCTGACAACTATGACTACTGGTCGATGCGTCGCTATCTGGGAGAATTCCTGTCGGACAAACGCGTTATCGACTACAGCCCCTGGATCTGGCAACCATTGTTGCAACTGATCATCCTGACCAAACGTCCGTTTTCATCGGGTGCAGCATACAAGTCGATCTGGAACGAAAAGGCGGGTGAAAGCCCCCTGATGACGATCACCAAAGATCAAACGACCAAGATCAAGGACGCCATGCATGCCCAGTATGGCGATCAGGTCATGGTCGATTTCTGCATGCGCTACGGCAACCCTTCGACCAAGTCTAAAGTACGCGAGATGGTAGAGGCGGGTTGCCAGAAGATCCTGTTCTTCCCGCTTTACCCCCACTACGCCGGGGCGACATCAGCGACGGCGAACGACCAGTTCTTTCGCGCGCTGATGGAGGAAAAGTGGCAGCCAACAACGCGGACGGTGCAGCCCTATTTTGAGCACCCCAAGTATATTGAGGCATTGACGCAATCCATTGAACGGGCCTATGGCAGTCTGGAAACGCGCCCGGATATTCTGGTCTGCAGTTATCACGGTGTCCCGTTACGCTACCTTATGGAGGGCGACCCCTATCACTGTCAGTGCCAAAAAACGACACGACTGCTAAAGGAACGTCTGGGTTGGGACGGCACCGAGATCACGACGACCTTTCAATCCAAATTCGGCCCGGAAGAGTGGCTGAAACCCTATACGGTGGAGGAGGTTGCGCGACTGGCTGAAGCGGGCAAGAAAAGCATTGCCGTATGCGCCCCTGCGTTTTCAGCCGATTGCATCGAAACGCTCGAAGAAATCAACGAAGAGATCAAGGAAAGCTTTGAAGAGGCCGGGGGCGAGACGTTTACGTATATTCCATGCCTGAACGACGACGACGCACATATTGAAGCGTTGGGCGCGGTAATTCAGGAAAACCTGCGCGGCTGGCTGGATTAGTTTCTTAATTTGCCAAAGAAAAAAGGCGGCTCGCAATGAGCCGCCTTTTTAATGATGTGATTCCGGCAATTAGTCGGAAACAGCAGCCGCTACAACAATCAGCAGCAGCAGGGGCAGGATGATACCGCCCGAGGAGCTTTGCGTCTCTTCAACGATCACGGGTGCTTCGATGATCGGCTCGGCAGGTGCGCCAGCGAATGCGGTCGAAGCAGCAGCAGTCAGAGCAGCAGCGAGAACGAGTTTTTTCATATTAACCTCCAGTTACGCGCCCCAACAACTATCGTTGGAACGCACCCAAGACTTACCTCGTGAGTCTGTGTAAACAGCAATACCGCGCGATTGCAAACCATGTTTCAGGGACTTAGCCGCCGATCCGCCTTAATGTCGTCAAATTAGCAACACTTGCGTTCCGACATTCGCCATTCCGTACAGCTCTTCGATATGTTCATTATACAGACCGATGCATCCGTTCGAGGATTTGCGGCCAATCTTGCGCGTATCGTGGGTGCCGTGGATGCGATAATAAGTCCAGCTCAAATGAAGCGAACGCGTGCCCAACGGGTTTTCCGGGCCGGGGCCAATGTAGTCGGGCCATTCGGGGTTGCGCTTTTTCATGGACGGCGTGGGGCGCCAATCCGGTTCCGGATCTTTCAGGATCACGCGGGTACGGCCGCGACGGGTCAAATCCTCGGTCAGCGGCACACTGGATGGGTAAAGCTTGTAAATCGTCTTCTCTTCATTCCAGTAGTGCACGGCGCGGCTGTCGATATCGACCAGAATCGCGCCATTTCGAAGATTGTCGAAATAGGGCTGCCAGTCCAGTGACCGGAAGCTCGAAATGTTGCGTCGTGCGCTTTGTGTTGGATCACGCGACGCTTGGCCCGCAGGGATACTCTGTGCCAGTGCGGGTGCCCCGATCAGCGCGGCCGAACCTGCCAAAAAGGCACGGCGGCTTGGGGTGTTAAACGATTTTTTGGACATTTAATGCCTCTCCGATGGTGTAATCCTGCCATTCGCGCAAACAATATTGCCTGAAAGACGCAGTCGCAAATCAAACAGATGTCATCACGCAGTATCACGCCGATGTGGGTTTGTAATGCAACGTACAAGCCGCTATCGAGTTAAAAACAACAAAGATGATGTGCAGGAACAATGCGAATTTTCTCGGTCCTCTTGGTCGCTCTTCTCACTCTGGCGGCCTGTACAACACCCGAAGCGCCCACAATTGGCGAAGACGGGCGTGCGGCGCCCAAACTTTATCGTATCCGCAACGGTGACACGGCGAAGCTGCAATTCCGCATGCTGGATTCGGTCAATGCCCTGCGCAGCGCCCAAGGCGCTGCACCTGTTGAGTTGAACCCGCAGCTGAATGCGGCGGCTGCAACGCATGCGCGGGACATGTCGCTGCAGAATCGCCCGTGGCACTTCGGGTCCGACGGGTCATCCCCGATCGATCGCTTGCAACGCGTCGGCTACACCGGCAGCCTCATCGGTGAAAACATCTCGGAAACATACGAGACCGAGCTTGAGACCTTGGCCGCATGGATGGAGCAGCCCGACACACGCCGTACGATCCTGTCCCCGCAAGCCAGGGACATGGGATTCGCCTGGTTCCAAGAGCGGAATGGCAAGATCTGGTGGACCATGGTGGTGGCCAATCCATCAAACACGCCCGTCATTCCAACGGCCAATCCGTCGGCATCTCGGCTTGTGCCTGATCCAACGCCCAATCCAGAAGACACGGCGGCCGACTCGACGGAAGAGGACGCGGCAATCATCACTACGCCCGCGACCTGATTACGGGTTGATCTGTATCGGGGTGCCGTTGCGCACCATGGCATAGACGTCTTCCATCTCGCGGTTTGGGACCGCGATACATCCCCATGTCCAGTCTTCGCGCCTGCGCTTGAAGGGACTGGATTCGCCGTGGATAAAGATATCTCCGCCGGGCGGCTTACCCAGCGCCGCCGCTTCCATCCTGTCCTGTATATTCGGGTATGAAATACCCAGCGACAGGTGAAACTGACTGTTCGGATTGCGGCGGTCGATGATGTATGTGCCCTCGGGCGTGCGACCATCCCCCTCAAAGAACTTGTCGCCAATAGGCGCAAAGCCAAGGTCGATGTCATAATCCTTGAGCACCTTGTCATCGTTCAAAAGGTACATGCGCCGCGCTTCCTTGTTCACCACGATATACGTGACGTCAGGCCCGCTATAGCGTTTGAGCTTGTTTGGAGAAGAACAGGCGCCCAGCGTCACAGCTGCGGCCCCGCCCATCATCAGATGTCTGCGCTTCATGAAATTCCTGTCCCAATGGGTCGTTTTTGTGTTTGAGCAGAAAATACCACGGTTTACCGCAGTGCGCCTAGCAGGTTTTTGCCAGCAGAGATCACCAGACCGTGATCATTTGTCCTTCAATCGCGCCTCGATTGCATCCAGTCGCTTCAGGACCTCGTCCCGATAACTATCCGTCGCCGCATTGCTTTCCTCTGCATGGGCATCCTGCATCGAATTGACGATCAGACCGACAAGCAGGTTCACCACGGCAAAGGTCGTAACCATGATAAACGGCACAAAAAACATCCAGGCGTATGGATAAACCTCCATCACCGGACGGACGATACCCATCGACCAGGATTCCAATGTCATGATCTGGAAGAGGGAATAAGCGCTCAGACCCAAATCGCCGAACCAATCGGGAAAGCTTCTTGCAAACAGCTTCGTCGCCATTACCGCGCCGATATAGAAGATGAGTGCCATCAACAGAAACACGCTGCCCATACCGGGCAGGGCGGTCACGAACCCCTCGACCACACGCCGAAGGCTGGGCGCAACCGAAATGACACGCAGAACCCGCAGGATACGCAGGGCACGCAAGACAGACAGGCCGCCCGCATTGGGCACCAATGCGATCCCGACGATGACAAAATCAAAGATATTCCAGCCATTGCGAAAAAACCGGCCGCGGTAAGCGATCAGCTTGGCAATGATCTCAACCGTAAAGATCGCAAGACAGGCCTTGTCAATCGTCACGATCAGACCGCCGGCAACCGACATTGCAGCCTCTGACGTCTCAAGCCCCAGTGTTATGGCGTTCAGAATGATGATCGCAATGATGGCGTTCGTGACGCGCGGGCTTTCCAGCCAGCGGGCAAGGGTGGTGCGGTCCATAGTCGTCTCCTTCACGCGGCGATATGGGCCAAACGGAAGGCACCGACAAGTTCCACGTGGGCCGACCAGCGGAACTGATCCACCGGCTGCACCCAATCCAGCACATACCCGGCATTGCACAATGTTTCGGCATCTCGGGCAAAGGTCTGTGGGTTGCAGGAGACATGGGCGATGACCGGAACCTGCGCCACAGCCAACTCAGCCACTTGAGCGGCGGCCCCGGCCCGCGGCGGGTCGATCACGACGGCATCGAAGCGAGCCAGTTCATCCGGCAGCATCGGGCGGCGGAACAGGTCGCGGGTTTCCATTGTCACCCGTTTCAGGCCCTGCGTCTGTCGCCAAGCCGCATCGAGCGCCGCAATCATCTCGGCAGATCCTTCGACGGCATGCACCTCAGCGTTTTCCGCAAGGGGAAGGGCAAATGTGCCACAGCCCGCAAACAGATCCATGACAGATTTGGCCGGGCCGACAATCTTCGTCACGAGATCGGTCAGCGTCTCTTGTCCATGCACGGTGGCTTGAAGAAACGCGCCGGGCGGCGGCACAACCCGCGCCTTACCCATGCGCTGCGCCGGGGGAACGCGCATGCCGATCAGTTCGTCCTCCCACGTCAAACGCGCAAGACTGTGCTTTTCGCAAAGTGCTGCCAAAGCAATGCGCAACGGTCCGTCCAGCGGCTTGCCCCCCGTTACCGCAACATCCAAACCCTCCAGACTGTCAGTCACTGTGACGGCAAGTGCCGCTTTTCGACTGGCCCCAGCAAGGGCGAGATCCTCGGACACATTCAGCCCGGCCAACAGGGACGGGGTAACAAGGATGCAATCGGGAACGGGTATGACGGCGTCCGATTTGCGGGCGTGAAATCCGGCCATTGCCCCTTTCTTAGTCCGGCGAGCCGCAAATACCGCACGGCGCCGGGATCGGTCGGATGAGGTCAAAATTACCCGCATATCAGTCTCTAATCCGACCTGAGTCAGCGCAGCCGCAACGATCTCACGCTTCCAATCGGAAACCAGTTGATCGCTTGCATGCTGCATCTGGCAACCGCCACAGGACCGGAAGTGGGTGCAGAGCGGCGACACGCGATCAGGCGAGGGCACTTCAATCCGACCCTCCAGCAGATGTGTTCCGTCCAGCGTTCCACTGACCACCTCGCCTGGCAACGCCAGCGGCACAAAAACCGGCCCCGGAGCTACACCATCGCCGTGCTGGCCCAATCGTTCAATCGTCACAGTTGTCATGTGAGGTGGCCTACCCGGACCGGTTCGTTTGCAAAAGCCCTATTCCGCAGCGCGCGTGCTGATGAAGCCGCCCGACTGACGCTGCCAATATCGCGCGTAGAGCCCGCCCTTGGCTAGAAGCGCGTCATGAGGACCTTCTTCGACAATGCGTCCCTGGTCCATGACGATAATCCTGTCCATCTCGGTCAGGGTGGAGAGACGATGGGCGATGGCAAGCACGGTCTTGCCCTCCATGACGCGGGACAACGCAGACTGGATCGACGCCTCGACCTCGCTATCAAGGGCGCTTGTCGCTTCATCAAGAACAAGGATCGGGGCGTCCTTGAGAATGGCGCGGGCCAAGGCAATGCGCTGGCGCTGGCCACCTGACAGTTTCACGCCACGTTCGCCCAGATGGGCATCGTAGCCAGTGCGGCCCTTGTGATCCTGCAGATCAAGGATGAAGTCATGCGCTTCGGCCTTTTTGGCAGCAGCAATCATATCGTCTTCGGACGCGGCGGGACGTCCATACAGGATGTTCTCGCGCGCCGAGCGGTTGAACATGGCTGTTTCCTGCGTGACCATGCCGATGTTGTGGCGCAGGCTGTCCTGGGTTACGTAGTTGATGTTGTGCCCATCGATCAAAACTTGGCCCTTTTCCCCTTCGTAGAGACGTAAGAGCAGGGATACGAGCGTAGACTTACCCGCACCTGACGCACCAACGATGCCCACCTTCTCACCGGGCGTGATGTGCATGGTGATGTCAGTGATCCCACCTGTTTCGCGCCCGTAGGAAAAGCCCAGGCTGTCAAACCGGATCTCACCCGCCACATCACCGAGCGGATGGGCGTCCGCTGCATCCTGTACGCGGGTGCGAGGGGTCAGGGTGCGCATCCCATCCTCAACCTCGCCCACATTGGAATAGATCGCCATGAGGGTGAAACTGACCCATCCCGTCATTTGGGCAATTCGGATCGCAATTGCGCCAGAGGCGACAATATCACCCGGGGAGGCAATGCCTTGCCGCCACATCAGGATCGTGCCGCCTAGCAGGAACACCGGCAGTAATCCAGCGAGTGTCATCAGTGTAAAGCGGAACCAGGCGGACATGATGCCGTAGTCGACCGCTGTCTTGCGAAAACTGCCCATGGCGATCAGTGCCGCCTGATCCTCGTGATCGTCGTGGGCGAACAGTTTGACTGTCTTTATGTTGGTGACCGTATCCACAACTTGCCCCGACACCATGGCGCGTGCCGCCGCCCGCGCAGCGGACAGCTTGCGGATACGCGGCAAATACCAACGGATAAGCGCGAAATAGGCGACCAGCCAGACGGCGAACCCGGCCGCAACACGCCAGTCGATGGCAAGCAGTAACACAATAGATCCGACAAGGGACGCAAGTGCGAAAGCCACGACGTTGATGAATTCCGACACGATATCCGTCACAGCGCGCGCCGCCTGCATCTGCTTTTGCGCAATGCGGCCCGCAAAATCATCGTCAAAGAAGTTGACCGATTGGCCCAGTGTCCAGCGGTGAAGACGCGACAAGACCAGCGGGTTCAGGTTGGGCTGTACGATGATCGCATTGGTGGCAGCGCTAAGCCCGAACAGCAACGGCCTTGCGATCAGGAAAAAGGCCAGAGCACCCACGACGAGGGTAATGTTAGAGACTGAAAAGAAGCCGTCAGGTCCCAATTCAACCGTCGCGTCTATGACCCGACCAAGGATCAGCGCCGTGCCCGCCTCAAGCGCGCCAGCCGCAGCCGAGCAGAACGCGGCAAACCAAAGGGCAGGCCACGCACCAGACATGCACCAGCGCAGGAAGTGCCACAGCGTTTGCGGTGGTGGGCCCTCTGCCCGTCGGAACGCTTCTATCCAGGTTGAAATCTTCACTCTGCCGCCTCGGTCGCAAGGAACCCACCAGATTGGCGTGCCCAGAGGTCAGCATATAGCCCGCCCCTGGCCAAAAGCGCGTCATGTGATCCGTCTTCGACGATTTTCCCATCATCAAGGACAAGGATGCGATCCATTTCGGCAATGGTGGACAGACGGTGCGCAATTGCGATCACAGTCTTGCCCTCCATCATTTGATAGAGCGTGTCCTGAATCGCCGCCTCGACCTCACTGTCGAGCGCGCTTGTGGCCTCGTCCAACACGAGGATCGGCGCATTTTTGAGGATAATACGGGCCAAGGTGATGCGCTGACGCTGACCACCCGACAGTTTCACGCCTCGTTCGCCAACTTGCGCATCATATCCGGTGCGCCCCTCGGGGTCAGCGAGATCAAGGATGAAGTCATGCGCCTGCGCCTGACGGGCAGCAGCCAACATCTCCTCCTCCATCGCGTCCGGCCGACCGTAAAGGATATTGTCTCGCACGGACCGGTGCAAAAGCGAACTGTCCTGCTGCACCATGCCGATGTTCAGGCGCAGGCTGTCTTGAGTCACCTGTGCGATGTCCTGTCCATCGATGATGATTTGCCCATCTTCGGCATCGTAGAAACGCAAAAGCAACTTCACCAAAGTCGATTTGCCGGCACCAGACCGCCCGACCAGCCCAACCTTTTCGCCGGGACGAATGATGGTCGAAACATCCTGCAACCCGCCGCTGCCACGCCCGTAGTGGTGCGTCAGCCCACGCAAGGCGATCTCGCCCCGCGTCAACTCAAGTGATTTGGCATCCGGCGCGTCCACAAGGGTGACGGGCTGGGCAATCGTCTCCATCCCTTCGGAAATGATGCCGAGGTTCTGAACCAGAGATGTCATGGCCCACATGATCCAATAAGTCATGTTGTTGAGCCGCAATGCGATGGTCAGGGCTGCAGCCACCATACCTTCAGTCGTGAACCCGCCAACCCACAGCCAGATCGCAAGCGCGCCCATCGATACGATCATCATGGCGTTCAGGACCGTCAGGCACACATCCATCTTCACGACAATGCGCATCTCTTTCATGAATGTTTGACGCGCGTTCTCGATGGCGTCCTTGGCATAGTCGATCTCGCGATCGTGGTGCGCAAACATCTTGACGGAGTGGATGTTGGAATAACTGTCAACAACCCGGCCGGTGATCGCGCTGCGCGCATCCGAACTGGCCTTGGCCGCAGGGCCCGCACGACGGATGACCCAGCGCAACAAAAGCAAATACCCCACAATCCAGAAGATCAACGGCAGCGCCAGCCACAGATCGAAGCTCATCAACAAGATGACGGCACCAATGACCGACACCGCAAAGAATGACCCAGCATCAAGCACATGGAACATGGCCTCGCCTGTGGCGGGTGGCGTTTGCATAATCCGGTTGGCGATGCGCCCGGCAAAATCATCCTCGAACCAGCCGACCGACTGGCGCAGCACGTGCCGGTGTGACCGCCATCGGATAAGCGTGCCAAGGTTGGGCAAAAGGGTGTTGTGCAACAACGCTACGTCGACAAATCCCATTGCAGTGCGCAGCACCAGAACCCACAGCGCGACAAGTGTGAACTCAAGGCCATATTCCGGAATGATCATCTCCGGCTCGCCCTGTGCGAGGAGGTCCACGATGCGGGCCACATACCAGATCAGCAGAATTTCTCCGAATGCCACCACAGTGCTGAAGGCAAAGGTGATGGCGATAATCGCCCGGAACGGCCTCAGATACTCGCGCAGAAACGGCCACAGTTTGGTCGGCGGCGTGTCAGTTTCAGCGTAGGGAAGATAAGGATCGACAAGCGATTCAAAGAACTTGAACATGATGGGTTCCGTAGAATTTCAATGCAACAGAGGCGTGACGCAGGCGTTCCGCCTAACGCGTCAAAAAGGACAGTCAGCGACGATTAGGCGTCGTTCCAGATCCAGCTCACCATGTTGCTCTCCAATCAGGTTCTTCCATGACATAGCGTCAGGACTGCAAATTGTCACGGGTGCAGCAAGTCTTGTTTTGTTTTTGTCAGGTCGGACTCAAGCCAAGCCTGCTTTAACACTTTGAGCTCCGCGCCCAACGCCGGGCCATCGAGATATGGCAAATCACTGGCAGTAACGGGAAAAATGGCATTCGCACCTATTATGATACCGTTAAATTCCATGGCCGTCACCGGTGTGTTCGCATAGGCGGATCGCAGCAAAAACGCGCCGCCTCCCGCCGCAATACCGCCCATCTGGCCAAGGACCTTCGGACCGCCTGTTGCCGTCGATAGACTATGGATCGAATCGAGGTGACGCTGATCCCGCCGGGACAACCGCAGCCGATCTTTGACATCGTGCCCGCCCAGCGCGGCGAGGCGCACAATGGGATCATTTGGAGCACCGACACTCTGCTCGAGATGTACAAGCGGACCGACACATGTAGGGTCTGCCCCCGGCAAGACACGCGCCAATACACCAGTCTGTTGCATGATCGACAGGGCAGGTGTGGGATCGGTCGCCCCCAGCAGTTTCAGCATCTCTGATCCGACCCGTTCGGCCGACAGGCTTTCCAGCCCGTCCAGATTTTCGGCGATCCCCGCCAGCGCGTCGGCATTCCATTCTGCATCAATCGGAGCATATTGCGCGCTGAACCGAAAAAAGCGAAGGGTGCGCAGATAGTCTTCGCGGATGCGTTGACCTGCGTCGTCGATGAACCGAACCCGTCCCACACACGCATCCTCAAGCCCCTGCATCGGGTCGGTGATACGCCCATGCCGGTCCGCGTAGAGTGCATTCATGGTAAAGTCGCGGCGGCACGCATCCTGTGTCAAATCCGTTGAAAACGCGATGACGGCACGTCGGCCATCAGTCGCAACATCCCGACGAAAGGTTGTCACCTCGAACGGCTGATCATCAACCACGATGGTGATGGTGCCGTGATCGATACCTGTAGGGATAGCGCGAAACCCGGCGTGTTCCGACAGATTGATGACATCATCAGGTACCGCATCGGTCGCGATATCAATGTCCGAGATTGGCACGCCCATCACTGCGTTGCGGACACAGCCTCCTACAAAGTAGGCGCAATGACCTGATGCCTCCAAAGCCAAACACAGGCTTTGCGCGGCAGGATTCGTCAGGAAATCCGTATCCGGGTCTAGGAGGGTGGCAGTAAGTCGGTCCATGCACGCAATATACGCGCGGTTGCGCCCCAGATGTAATAGGGGCCGTAGGGAACCGTGTAGTACATCCGCTTTTGCCCGCGCCACCTGCGTGCTTCGATCACGTAGTTGTCAGGCGTCAGGACATGTGACAGGGGCACGCGAAAAACCTCTGACACTTCGCCCGCTTCCGGATTAACCCCAAACTCGTTCTTCACGAGCGCGACGACAGGCGTCACAGTAAAGGACGTGACAGTTTCATGCGGCGCAAATGTACCTAGCACATCGACATTGTGATCGTGCAGGCCAATTTCCTCGCGCGCTTCACGTAAAGCGGTGGCAACAAGATCGACATCATCGTCATCGCGCTTACCACCGGGAAAGGCGATCTGCCCCGGGTGATGTTTAAGCGCAGAAGACCGTTTCGTTAGGATCAGCTCGTAGCCGTTTCGCCCTTCAATGATGGGCGCAAGCACGGCTGCGGGGCGCAGCTTGCGACCAGCAGGCAAGGTGATCCCGCTGTTCAGATCAAAATCCGAGGATGCGGCGCCTGATCGCTCAAGCGCCGCACGTGTTTGGTCAAGAAGATCAGGCACCGTCTTGGGTTTCCGCCTCGAATCCCACGCTGGCCGGGTCCAGATCGTAATGCGCGCCGCAGAATTGGCAGTCTGCCGTGACCCGCCCGTCATCGGTGGTCATCTTCTCAATATCCCGCGCCGAATAGATGGACAGGCTTTGACGCACGCGATCTTCAGAGCAGGTGCAACCGAAACGCACAGGCTGCGTGTCAAAGACACGCGGCGTTTCCTCATGGAACAAACGCAGAAGCAAATCGTTCGGTGCCAGCGTTGGGCCGATCAATTCCAACTCTTCAACCGTGTCCAACAGGATGTTCACGCGGCCCCAATTCTCGGACTCTTCGCCATCAAGCAAATCGTCAGAGCGCAGCACTTCGCCTGTCCCTTCGGAGGTGGCAGCAAAGGGCGACGCCTTGGGCATGTGTTGCAGCATCACACCGCCCGCGCGCCAATGTTCGCGCGCGCCAGGTTCGGTCGATTTGCCAAAACTCAGTTGAAAGCGGGTTGGCAACTGTTCGGACTGGGCGAAATACGTCTGGGCGCAGGCCGCAAGCGATCCACCATCGAGTGGCGTAATCCCCTGATACGGGGTCATGTCAGTGCCCTGATCAATCATGATGGCAAAGTACCCCTCACCCACCTGATCGAATGGGGCACCTTCAGTCAGCCGGTCTCGATCAAAGCTGGCATAGGCTCGGATGCGGGCAATATCGCCATCGTTCTCAGGCCCGTAGTAGTCAGTCGCGATCATGCGCACCGGTCCCTTGGATTGAACCTGCAGCGACAACTTCCAACGCAGCTTGATTGTTTGGCCAATCAGCGCGGTCAGGAGGGCCATTTCCGCGACAAGCGCTTCGACCTGTTCAGGGTAGTCATGTTGTTTCAGGATGCCATCCAACACTCCGTCCAGACGCGCAACGCGCCCGCGAATGTCGGAAGCATCAAGTTGGAATGGCAGGACAGTATCGTCCCACGCGAGTTGCGAACCGAGTGTCATTGGGGTTTCCTTTGGCGCCGGTGATTGGCATATCGCGAGTATATAAGGCAGCGAGCAGAAACTGAAAGGGGGGCACATGATCCGGCGATTTGGTCAGCAGCCCGACCCCGGACGCAAGTATACAATCCGACCCAGCGCCTATGCGATCCTGCCGCGAGGTGCATCGCTTTTGTTGACCTTGCAAAATGCGCCTGCGCGCGAGTTTCAGTTGCCCGGCGGCGGTATCGATCCTGGCGAAAGCGCCGTGCAGGCCCTGCATCGCGAAGTTTATGAGGAAACGGGGTAGCTGATTGGATCGCCCCGGAGGCTGGGCGCGTTTCGGCGGTTCACCTTCATGCCCGAATACGACCTCTGGGCTGAAAAAGTCTGCCACATCTTCGTCGCGCGACCAGTCATGCGCCTCGGCGATCCCATTGAGCCCGATCATACAGTTGCTTGGATGGCGCCAGATATCGCAATGGATGCAGTATACAACGACGGCGACAGGATGTTTTTAAGGCGTTACTTCACCTGATCCGGACCACGATATTCAAACAATATACCTGAAACATCATCCGGGAACGTGTTTTCACCTGCAAAATCGCTGAGCCGCCAAAGCAGTGCTTCAAAGAATGCAGGCCCAGCCACATCCGAGAGATCCCGCATCATACCTTCCAGCCCGGACTCTTGCAGCATATCGCCGTTCAGGCTGGGGCATTCGGTCACGCCATCAGACAACAAGAGAATACGATCACCGGGCTGCAATTGGGCCTCGAACTGCGTGAATGAAATACCTGACATTAGTCCAACCGGGAAACCGCCCGGCCCATCCTGTTCAATCGCCCCATCCCGCCGTTGAATTGCGGGGTGCGGATGACCTGCCTGCGCCATCCGAACATGGCCAGTGTTCAAGTCAACATCGGCCAAAAGCAGGGTGAAGTAATGCTCTGTCTCCATCTCATCAAGAACAAGGTCGTTAAGCGTTTCAATGACCTGTTCAGGAGGTAGAAATGCATATGTTCCATCGTCTTGCCGCCGCAAAGCAACATTCTGATCAGGCGCCGCCGCCGATAGGTAGCCGGCAAGCCGCGCGGTCATCAGGGCGGAACTGATCCCATGTCCTGACACATCGATCGAGAATAGGCCCAAATGCCCCGCTTGCGCCGGGAAGAAGCCGACCAGATCACCACCGACGTGACCGCTGGACCGCAACATCAGGCTCAAATCGCCGGTGTCAAAGGATCTGTGGCGTTCGCGAACAAGCGACTGTTGTAGCTTCTTTGCCTCCTGCAAGTCACTGTCGAGCGAATCGTACAAGCGCTGCAATTCATCCAATGTGTCGGTGATCAGCCGGTTCTTTTCCGTCAGCTCGCGCTGCATATGCAGGATACGCTCGCCTGCAGCGATCCGCGCCCGCAATTCGTTGGCATCAACCGGTTTCGTGACGAAGTCATCGGCACCAGCCTCAAGCCCCATGGCGATCTCGGCCTTTTCGCTCTTGGACGTTAAAAGGATGAAGTAGCCGTACTGGTCCTGACTGAGCTTGCGGAAAGCGTCACAGAATTCCAGCCCGTTCATGCCGGGCATCATCCAATCGCTCAGCACCAGATCCGGCAGCGTATCCTTGCATATCTCAAGCGCTTCTTCCGCTGATCCGGCCTCGTGAACTTCGAACCCCCAACGCTTGACCGAACTCGACAGAATCTTGCGTTGCAAACGGCTGTCATCAACGATCAGCACCCGCTGCGGCGCATCGGTATCATCAGGTGCAGGAGGCACCTCCTGCTGGATCAACTCAACGTTCATTTGCCGTGTATTCCAACTGCTCGGACGCTTGATAGTCAAAGCCGCTTAACACCCGGTGAAGCGCTGTTGTTGATTGCCTAAACCTTTAACGGTCACCATTCCTTAAGGTTCCCTGTGTTCAAAGACTGGCGTATTTGTTGGAGGCGACCATGATTGATTGGGAACGAGTCAGCACCTTACGTGCAGAAATAGGCGAGGAGGACTTCGAAGAAGTTGTGCCGCTTTTTATCGAGGAGGTGACGGGCATTATCGACGGTCTACGGGATGGGCCCGATCTGTCCCGGCTCGAAGATGACTTGCACGCACTCAAAGGCAGTGCCCTAAACCTCGGCTTCACCGATTTTTCCATTCTCTGCCACAAGGGCGAGGCGATGTCGGCAAAGGGGAAAGCTGCAGAGGTCGACGTACCTGCGATCCTAAACAGCTTCGATGCGTCGAAAACCGCGTTCACTGATGGGTTGTCATCGGGCCAGGCCGCCTAGATCACGAACTGGGCCAACGTCTCGTCATTGGTTATGTCGGTGTAGGTAAAGCCGCCAGCATCAAGTTCGGCCAGAAAGCGGTCAAAGTTCTCAGGCCTAAGTGTTTCAATCCCAATTAGGACAGAGCCAAAGTTGCGGGCTGACTTCTTTAGGTACTCAAAGCGCGCAATATCGTCTTCAGGACCAAGAATATTTAGAAAATCTTTCAGGGCGCCTGGGCGTTGCGGCATGCGCAATATGAAGTATTTTTTGACCCCGGAGTAACGCTGCGCACGTTCCTTTACCTCCGGCAAACGTTCAAAATCGAAATTGCCGCCGGATGTCACGCACACCACGGTTTTCCCTTGAAGCCTGTCCGCTACATCGCCCAGCGCCTCAATGGCCAATGCGCCCGCAGGTTCCAGAACAATGCCCTCAACATTCAACATGTCGATTATGGTAGTGCAAATGCGATCTTCGGGAATATCGATGACATCGGCAGGGTCAGCGGACTTCAAACATGCAAAGGTGCGCGCACCAATCGTCGCGACAGCAGCGCCATCGACAAAGTTGTTGATCGGAGATACATCCACCGGACTGCCAGCGGCGATTGCCTTGGCCAGTGACGGCGCACCGGATGGCTCAACAAAGGTGTACGCGACGCGATCCTTGAAAAAACTGCGCGTGCCCGCCGACAGTCCACCGCCCCCAACAGGCAAGATGATATGATCCGGAGCGCGACCCAATTGCTCTTCTATCTCGACCGCAACGGATGCCTGCCCTTCTATCACATCGTCATCGTCGAAGGGGGATAGAAAATGCGCGCCTGCCTCGGCACAAAATGCCTGGGCCGACGCAAGCGTGTCGTCGAAATAGTCGCCGGTCAGACGCACCTCAACATGATCACCGCCGAACAGCCGAGTTTTCATGATCTTCTGCTGCGGCGTGGTAACTGGCATGAAAACCACGCCGCGCACCCCGAAATACTTGCACATGAACGCGACGCCTTGGGCGTGATTGCCGGCACTGGCACAAACAAAGACTGCACCGTCTTGCATCACCTTCCGCATGGCATTGAATGCGCCACGCAGTTTGTACGAACGTACCGGACTCAGATCCTCGCGCTTCAGCCAGATATCGGCATTGTACCGATCCGAAAGCACCTCATTCCGCAACAAGGGAGTGGGCGGGAAAACGGCTCGCATGGCCACAGCACCGGCGCGCGCATTATCCTGAAAGCTCATGTTTTGACCCCTTTGCGACAATCCCATTGACGTAGCGGCGCGGACAGCACGGGTCAATCTTGCCCCTGTGCCGCAAAACAGCTATCGGCACGCAACTCTTGCAAGGGACAAAGAACGATGAGCGCACCCAAGAAAGTCGTGCTGGCCTATTCCGGCGGCCTTGATACCTCGATCATTCTGAAATGGCTGCAGACGGAATATGGCTGTGAGGTTGTCACCTTTACCGCCGATCTCGGTCAGGGCGAAGAACTTGAACCCGCTCGTGCAAAGGCCGAGATGATGGGCGCGTCCTCTATCTACATTGAGGATGTGCGTGAAGAGTTCGTGCGCGATTTCGTCTTCCCAATGTTCCGTGCAAACGCTCTGTATGAGGGACTGTACCTGCTGGGTACCTCCATCGCCCGTCCGCTGATCTCAAAGCGTCTGGTCGAAATTGCTGCGGCTGAGGGTGCCGACGCCGTTGCCCACGGGGCCACCGGTAAAGGCAACGACCAGGTGCGGTTCGAACTGGCGGCTTATGCCCTGAACCCCGACATCAAAGTAATCGCGCCGTGGCGCGAATGGGATCTATCCAGCCGAACGAAGCTGATCGACTTTGCCGAAAAGAACCAGATCCCGATTGCGAAAGACAAACGGGGCGAAGCACCATTCAGCGTGGATGCAAACCTGCTGCACACCTCGTCCGAAGGCAAAGTGCTCGAAGACCCGTCGGAAAACGCACCGGACTACGTCTATCAGCGCACCGTGAACCCCGAGGATGCACCCGACACGCCCGAGTATATCGAAGTTGGGTTCGAAAAGGGTGATGCAGTCTCTATCAACGGCGAAACGATGTCTCCGGCCACTGTTCTGACCAAGCTGAACGAGCTGGGCGGCAAGCACGGCATTGGTCGCCTTGACCTGGTCGAAGGCCGGTTCGTGGGTATGAAGTCCCGCGGCATCTACGAAACACCGGGTGGGACCATCCTGCTGGAGGCACATCGCGGGATCGAACAGATCACACTCGACCGGGGCGCCGCACACCTCAAGGACGAGTTGATGCCGCGCTACGCCGAGCTGATCTACAACGGCTTCTGGTTCTCGCCCGAGCGCGAGATGCTGCAAGCGTTGATCGACAAAAGCCAGGAACATGTGACCGGCACTGTCCGCCTGAAGCTTTACAAAGGTCTGGCGCGCACGGTTGGCCGGTGGTCAGATCATTCGCTCTATTCTGAGGCGCACGTGACCTTCGAAGATGATGCGGGTGCATACGATCAAAAAGATGCGGCAGGCTTCATTCAGCTGAACGCCCTGCGTCTGAAACTGCTGGCCGCACGCGACCGTAGGCTCAAGTGATCTTGTGTGCGGCGAGCGCCTCGTAATGGGGCATCGCCGCATCCACCAGATCAGCATAGGCACCTTCCAACACCGGCAAGATCCCTTCAGCACCATCAAACCCGGTTGAGGCGTGCACGGCGTTGTACCAATGCGCGGCCCAAATGCCGTCCCCAGAGTGACCCCCGGCAGACCAGGACAGCATGTTTTCAGTCCAGGGCACGCCAATCTTGTTACAAAGCTTCGGCAACATGTCGCTTGGATCGGCGCGGATATCGCTTGAATCCACAACCACCCCGCCCCCGACCTGATCAAAAATCTGCGTCTGCTGAACGAACCCCAGATCGTCAAGCACGGGCGCTTCGCGCTTGCGCGCATCGCTGGCTACCACACGCGCCGGATGACGGATCAGAAAAACATGTTGGACGGCTGCCATCCACGCATCGTTCCAACCGGGCAACATGTGATGGGCCATGTGTTTTTGATAGAAAACAGGCTCTAACACAGGGGAAATAAGCGTTTCAGCGACCCGTTCGGGGTCTCGGTCCTGCGACCTCAAAACCGCATCACGCATTGGGTGACAAGCACCGGTCTGATCCAGATAGGCCGCATAAAATGGTTCATCCACCACCCGGCAATCGCCGCGCGCGGCAAAGCTGTACATCATGGCGGTTGACAGGTTGCGGGGCCCTGACCACATGGCAATTCGTATCGTCATATTGCGACGCTAGGTGGGTTTGACCGTTTGGTAAACAACCTCACGCTTGCGCGACCTCTCTGTCCTGTGAGTTGAGAGTGTGTGACGGTCAAGTCAGTCTGTTGGCAAAGAGGAGACATGGCATGACATCGCTTCGCACGTTCAAAACTGTATCCCTGAGCCTGATGATCGCCATTGGGCTATTCGCCCAATCCAAGGTTGGACACGCCCAACAATTGGAGACAATCACCGTCGCAGGCGGCTGTTTCTGGTGTGTTGAGGCCGATTTCGAGAAGGTGAATGGTGTGACCGAGGCCGTATCGGGGTTCGCCGGCGGCAAAGTCGCAAACCCGACATACAAGCAGGTCGTCAAAGGCGGTACCGGCCATTACGAGGCCGTTCAAATCACCTATGACCCCGCAAAAGTATCTGCAGAAACGCTGTACGATCTGTTCTTTCGTTCAGTCGATCCGACGGATGCAGGTGGCCAATTTTGCGATCGGGGCGACAGTTATAGAACGGCAATCTTTGCAACGCCCGGCCAAAAAGCAGCTGCCGAAGCCGCCAAGGCTGAAGCACAATCCGCACTGGGTCAGACAATCGTGACGCCAGTATTAGGTGCGGCGGAATTCTACCCGGCGGACGGATATCATCAGGATTACTACAAGCAATCGGGCCTGATCCTGACCCGGTTTGGACCGAAATCCAAAGCCAATGCCTACAAGGCCTATCGCGAGGCCTGTGGTCGGGATGCCCGGGTGACGCAGCTTTGGGGTGACGCAGCGGCGTTTGCTGGCAGTTAAGCCAGCTTCGCGTCTTCGATCTCTTTCAGATCGGGGATCACATCTGCAGTGCCAAGACGTGTGACCATCAACGCCCCCGCTTGTGTCGCAAGCCCAAGGGCTTGCCGCATGGGCATCCCGCGATCCAGACCAGCAACCAGATATCCAGTAAAGGTATCGCCAGCGCCTGTTGTGTCCACTGGCGTTACCGGAATGGCGGGGATATGGATTTGATCCCCCGCCGCGTTCAACCAATGGCACCCATCAGCGCCCAAAGTAACCACGATGTCTTCCACACCCAGCGCCGTCAGTGGCTTGCCCAGGCTTGCTTCGAGCTGCTGCGCCTCAATTTCGTTCAGCACAAGTAAGTCAACGAAGGGCAGAACATCTTGCACCGCACCAGAATCAAATGGCGCGGCAGCATAGACAACCTTTAGTCCCAACCTATTAGCCATCTCTGCGGCAGTGCGTTGCCGGTTGGTTTCATTCTGGGTCAGAAACGTGTCACCAAGCGATGCTTCGGCCAATGCAGCACCCACCATATCGTCTGTAATTGCCCTATTAGAGCCTGAAAACAGAACGATCTGGTTCTCACCATCATCTGCAACCGCTATGTTTGCGTGCCCCGTGGATTGATCTTGCAACACCTTGATCCGGCGTGTGTCGACTCCGTATTCCATAAGCCGTTCGACGGTCCATTTACCATCCACCCCAACAGCACCGATATGCGCCACGCGCGCGGCGGCCCGGGCGATGGCGACAGACATATTCGCCCCTTTGCCACCCAACCCCTGGCTGAACTCATTGGCGGCCAACGTCTCTCCTGGCGCGGGCAAATGGGGCACGCGATACACGTTGTCGATGTTGATTGATCCGAGGTTCCAGACCGCCATCAGCCCACCTTGCACGCGGCCAGAACGGCCATGTTGAGGATATCATTTGCGGTCGAAACAGACGAACAGATCTGGATCGATCCGCCAACCCCCGCAAGGATCGGGCCAATCACCGTAGCCCCGCCCATTTCCTGCATCAACTTGACCGAAATGCTGGCCGAGTGACGCGCAGGCACAACCAGAATGTTGGCCGGTCCTGTCAGGCGCGAGAAGGGATAGGCCGCCTGCGCCTGAGCATTCAGAGCAACATCGACGGTCATCTCGCCTTCGTATTCAAAATCCGCACCGCGCTGATCCAACACGACTGGCGCCTTGTGCATCTTCTCCGCCCGTTCAGACACAGGGTAGCCAAAGGTCGAAAAACTGACGAAGGCGACGCGCGGTTCAAGCCCCATGTTTCGGGCCACCACGGCAGCTTGTTCGGCGATGTCAGCAAGGTCCTCTTCATCCGGCCACTCGTGCACAAGCGTATCCGTGATGAAGACAATGCGCCCCTTGTGAATAAGCGCGGTGACACCCGCGGCTTTGCTTTTCTCGCCCACATCAAAAACGTGCCCGATGCGATCCAGAATATGCGCGGACTTGCGCGTCGCACCCGTCACAATCCCGTCGCCATGTCCGTGTGCCAGCATGAGAGCCGCAAACACGTGACGGTCTCGCGCGGCAAGCCGGTGGATATCCTGCCGGTCGAACCCGCCGCGGTTCAGACGGTCATACAGATGCGACTTGTAGGAATCGAGATGCGTGGTGTTTGCAGCATTGACCACATCCAACTCACGCACTGCGTCACCCAAACCGGCCGCTTCCAACTTGGCTTTAACGTCATCCTGCCGACCTACAACCAGCGCCTTGCCAAATCCATTGCGCTGATACATCACGGCGGCACGCAACACGCGTGGGTCATCGCCTTCGGCAAAAATCATGCGCGCTTGGGCAGCACGGGCACGAGCGTTAATCCCGGTCAGGATGCTGGCCGTCGGATCCATGCGCGACTTAAGGCTAAGTTCATACGCTTCCATGTCGATGATCGGACGGCGGGCAGCCCCGGTATCCATCCCCGCCTTGGCTACGGCAGGCGGAATGCGGTGGATCAGGCGGGGGTCAAAGGGCGTGGGAATGATGTAATCCCGTCCAAAGGATAGGGATTTACCATAGGCCAGCGCAACTTCGTCCGGCACATCTTCGCGCGCCAAAGCAGCAAGAGCGTGGGCACAGGCAATCTTCATCTCGTCATTGATAGCGCGCGCATTGATGTCGAGCGCGCCGCGGAACAGGTAGGGGAACCCAAGCACGTTGTTGACCTGGTTCGGATAGTCGCTGCGCCCGGTGGCAACGATGGCATCCATCCGCACCTCATGCGCCTCTTCGGGTGTAATCTCGGGATCAGGATTTGCCATTGCAAAGATGACCGGATTGTCGCCCATGCTTTCGACCATTGCAGGCGTCACCGCCCCTTTGACAGACACGCCCAGAAACACGTCTGCGCCCTTCATGGCGCTTTCGAGCGTGCGCAGTTCAGTTTTGACCGCGTGGGCTGACTTCCACTGGTTCATCCCCTCGGTCCGACCTTGGTAGATGACGCCCTTAGTATCGCAAACAATGCAGTTTTCGTGCCGTGCGCCCATGGATTTCAACAGCTCGATACACGCGATCCCTGCAGCCCCTGCCCCGTTCAGAACGATCTTCACATCCTCGATCTTCTTGCCCGAGATGTGCAGCGCGTTGATCAATCCCGCCGCACAGATCACTGCGGTACCATGCTGATCGTCGTGGAAGACAGGAATATCCATCTCTTCCTTCAGGCGCTGTTCGATGATGAAACATTCAGGCGCCTTGATGTCTTCGAGGTTGATGCCGCCAAAGGTCGGCCCCATCAGCTTGACCGCCTGACAGAACGCATCCGGGTCTTCGGTATCCAGTTCAATATCGATGGAATTCACGTCGGCGAAGCGCTTGAACAGAACCGCCTTCCCTTCCATCACCGGCTTGGACCCCAGCGCCCCCAGATTGCCCAAACCCAGTACAGCGGTCCCGTTTGAGATCACGGCAACAAGGTTGCCCTTATTGGTGTAGTCGTAAGCCGTCTCGGGGTTTTCGGCGATCGCCTCACATGGCACGGCAACGCCCGGGCTGTAAGCAAGGCTCAGATCGCGTTGTGTGGTCATGGGCACAGTGGCCTGAATCTCGAATTTGCCGGGCGTGGGTTCCATGTGGAATGCCAATGCGTCTTCCGGCGTGACCTTTGTCTTGCTCATGTGCGGCTGTCCTCCCGTGACACCATGGCGTCTTAACCTGCCGGATGCCGCGCCTCAATCGACTTTGGCTTTTCCTCGGGTCACACCGTTTGTAATGTCGCGCGACGAACAGGGGGATGTCATGTCAGTCACGCCGATGATGGCGCAATATCTTGAGATCAAGGCGGCGCATCCCGGTGCGCTCTTGTTTTATCGGATGGGCGATTTTTACGAGATGTTCTTTGACGACGCGGTCGCGGCGGCCGAAGCGTTGGACATCGCACTGACCAAACGCAGCAAGCATGACGGCGCGGACATCCCGATGTGTGGTGTTCCTGTTCATTCCGCCGAAGGATATCTGCTCACCCTCATCCGCAAAGGGTTTCGCGTCGCCGTGTGCGAACAGATGGAAAGCCCGGCAGAGGCAAAAAAGCGCGGTTCGAAATCCGTCGTGAAGCGCGACGTGGTGCGATTGGTGACGCCTGGCACCCTGACCGAAGATACGCTGCTTGAAGCGCGGCGACACAATTTCCTCGCGGCATTCGCCGATGTAAGGGGTCAAGGTGCGCTGGCTTGGGTGGATATTTCGACCGGTGCGTTTTCAGTTATGTCGCTTGATTTGGCCTTGTTAGGGCCTGAATTGGCTCGTCTCGCACCCTCCGAGCTGATCGTCACCGATGCAAAAGAGGCAGGGTTGCGCCCCTTGGTCGAGGAGTTTGGCATTGCGATCACGACACTCGGGGGCGCCGCTTTTGACAGCTCGGCTGGCGCGGATCGGCTGGGCGCGCTGTTCAACGTCCAGACCCTTGATGCGTTTGGGACCTTTGCGCGGGCCGAAGTCGGTGCAATGGGGGCGCTGGTCGAGTATCTTGAAATCACGCAGAAAGGCAAATTGCCCCTGCTTCGCCCGCCGCGGCAGGAGGTACAGACCCGAACGGTGCAGATCGACGCCGCGACTCGCCGCAATCTCGAGCTGACATCCGCATTGTCCGGCGGCCGAAGCGGATCGTTGCTTTCTGTCATCGACCAAACGGTGACGGCGGCAGGCGCGCGATTGCTTGAACGGCGCCTTGCCTCGCCTTCACGCATCCTGGAGACGATTTCGGATCGTCTGGATGCAGTTGCATATTGTGCCGAAGGGACAAGTTTCACCCAAACCACACGGGATTCATTGAAGCGTGTGCCCGATATGGACCGTGCCCTGTCCCGGCTATCTCTGGATCGAGGTGGGCCGCGCGACCTTGCCGCCCTACGCAACGGTCTGGGTCAGGCGCAGGCATTGTTCGATACCCAACCAAATGAACTCCCATCACTTTTGAAAAGTGCGTTCAAGGATCTGGCAGGTCACGCAGACCTGATTGATCGCCTTGAGAACGACCTGGTGGCAGATCCACCCTTGTTGGCCCGCGATGGTGGATTCATCGCGACAGGTTGTGATCAGGACTTGGACGAAGCGCGCCAATTGCGGGACGAAGGTCGATCTGTCATCGCCAAGATGCAAAAGGACTACGCCGCACAGTCGGGCGTGCAGTCGCTCAAGATCAAGCATAACAATGTGCTTGGCTACTTCATCGAAGTGACAGCCACCCATGCGGACAAGATGATGTCGGCACCGCTGAACGAAACTTTCATCCATCGTCAGACAACTGCAAATCAGGTGCGCTTTACAACGGTCGAGCTGTCCGACCTAGAAACCCGAATTCTGAACGCTGGTGGCAGAGCGCTTGAAATTGAAAAACGTCTCTACGAAGGGCTGAAATCACTGATCTTGGATCAGGCGGCCCATATCAGCCAAACAGCACGCGCGCTGGCCGAGTTTGATCTGGCGACAGCGCTTGCCAATCTCGCTGTGTCACAGAACTGGTGCAAACCCGATCTCGACACCTCGCGTGCATTCGAAATCGACGGTGGACGCCATCCGGTTGTCGAACATGCGCTGTCACGACAAGGCGGAACACCCTTTATCGCCAACGATTGCGAGTTGAATGCCGATGATGCAGCAGCTGTATGGCTTCTGACCGGACCAAACATGTCTGGTAAGTCGACCTTCCTGCGGCAAAACGCCTTGATCGCGATCCTCGCACAGATGGGCAGTTTCGTTCCGGCGCGATCCGCGCATATCGGTCTGGTCAGCCAAATTTTCAGCCGTGTGGGCGCATCTGATGACTTGGCACGCGGACGGTCCACTTTCATGGTCGAGATGGTGGAAACAGCTGCGATCCTGAACCAGGCAGATGATCGTGCATTGGTCATTCTGGACGAGATCGGACGCGGAACAGCCACCTATGACGGGTTATCGATTGCATGGGCGACGCTGGAGCATCTGCACGACGTGAACAAGTCACGCGCGTTGTTCGCAACGCATTATCACGAAATGACGGCACTGGCTGGCAAGCTGGACGGGGTCGAGAATGCAACGGTTTCGGTCAAGGAATGGGATGGCGAGGTCATTTTCCTGCATGAGGTGAAGCGCGGGGCGGCAGACAGATCCTACGGCGTGCAGGTCGCACAATTGGCCGGGCTTCCCCCGGCCGTGATTGCTCGCGCGCGCGTCGTTCTGGATGCATTGGAGAGTGGGGAACGCGAAGGAGGTGCGACGCAGAAAACCCTGATCGATGATCTACCGCTGTTCTCGGCCACACCAACGCCTCAACCCGTGAAAACAGTAAATTCGCCCGCTTTGGAGATGCTTGAGGACGTCCATCCCGACCAGCTGACACCGCGGGAAGCGCTCGACATGATCTACAAACTGAAAGACGCGGCCAAGTCCTGACCGCGTCTTTGTTTTTCAGGTACTTTGAGCCGTTCAGCTGGCAGGCATGGACGACACGCCGACCTGCGCGGGGCGCAGCAGACGATCGTGTAGCATAAACCCTTCGGCAGAGACTTGAATGATCTCGCCTGCTTTGGTGCCCGGTACGGGTGCTTCGAACATCGCCTGATGATGCTGTGGATCAAAAGTATCCCCCACCTCGGGTGAAATACGCTCAATCCCGTGTTTCTTGAACACGTTCAGCAACTCGCGCATTGTCAGCTCGACACCTTCGAGCAACGCAGCAGAGACTTCGCGCTGTTCGTCGGTCGCGGACTCAAGCGCGCGCTTCATATTGTCGTAGACGGGCAGCATATCGCGCGCCAGTTTCGACCCGCCATAGTTCTCTGCCTCGCGCCGATCCTTTTCGGACCGCTTGCGGGCGTTTTCAGCATCCGCCAATGCACGCATGAACCTGTCTTTCAGTTCATCACGCTCGGCACGTAATTGATCAAGCTCAATCGCTTCGTCATCAATCTCGGCCATGTCCTCGGCATATTCTTCTTCGGCGGCGATATCGATGTCGTCAAGAAAATCGTCGTTCTTGGGCTCAGCCATGTTTCACCTTTCATTGCGGTCGGTCAGCATGCGCCCGACCAGCTGGGCTGTGTAATCCACAATCGGAACGATCCGGCCATAGTTCAGCCGCGTGGGTCCGATGACCCCAACCGCTCCGATAATCTTTCGATCCGCGTTCATATATGGGGAAACCACCAAAGAGGAACCCGAAAGTGAGAAAAGTTTGTTCTCTGAGCCAATAAAAATGCGCACACCGTCGCCCTCTTGGGTCAGGTCCAGAAATTCAGCGATGTCTCGTTTGCGTTCAAGGTCGTCAAAGAGGGAGCGAATGCGTTCCAGATCTTCGGCTTGCGTCGATTCGTCGAGCAGGTTGGACCGACCCCGGACGATCAGACGTTCCGGTGTGTCTCCCCCCTCGCCCTCCCATGTGGCCAGACCACTTTCGACCAGAGCGCGCGATAGCGCGTCGATCTCTTGCCGGCGATCGACAATCTCTCGCTGGACGATCGTCTTTACCTCACTCAGGGTACGGCCTTCGATCATTGCATTCAGGAAATTTGCTGCCTCACGCATCGAGGACGGTGTTTGACCGGGCGGAGGTTGGAACAGGCGGTTCTCAACATGCCCATCCGCAAAGACCAAGACGACAAGCGCCTGCTCAGGTCCGAGCGGGACGAAATCCAAATGCTTGATCTCAGCCTCGTGTTTTGGGGTCAACACAAGCGACGCGCCCTGTGTCACACCAGATAACGCGGAGCCCACCCGGTCGAGTATTCCACCTACATCACGTTCATTCTGTCCAAGCGTGGCGTCGATCTTTTCCTTGTCGGAATCGTCCGGCACCCCGACTTCCAACAACCCATCAACAAACATGCGCAGACCCAATTGTGTTGGGATGCGGCCAGCGCTGACATGTGGGCTGTTAAGCAGGCCCATGAATTCAAGGTCCTGCATCACGTTTCTGATTGTGGCGGCGCTGACATTTTCACTGAAGTCGCGGGTCAAGGTACGAGATCCAACCGGATCCCCAGAATTCAGGTAGCCTTCGACCACGCGGCGGAACACCTCGCGTGAGCGATCGTTCATCTCGTCCAGCAGTTTCTGTGTGTCGGTCATCGATTGGTATTAAAGGGCTCGGAAAACAAAGGTCAATCGGGGTTGCCAGTGGGCACGGCCCGGGGCTATCCCCGTTTCATACACGAAAAAGGAAGTCACATGCGCCCCTCTGGTCGAGAACTGAGCGAAATGCGGTCCGTTTCCATCGAAACAGGCTTTACCAAACACGCCGAAGGGTCCGCCCTGATCAAGATGGGTGACACGCATGTGTTGTGCACTGCGACAATCGAGGATCGTGTACCGCCATTCATCAAAGGATCTGGCTTGGGTTGGGTCACGGCCGAGTACGGAATGCTGCCACGGGCGACCAACACAAGGATGCGGCGCGAAGCTGCGTCCGGCAAGCAAGGCGGCCGCACCGTGGAAATCCAACGGCTGATCGGCCGTTCACTGCGAGCGGGCGTTGACCGCGTTGCGCTGGGTGAACGTCAGATCACTGTCGACTGTGACGTACTTCAAGCCGATGGCGGCACGCGCTGCGCCTCTATTACTGGCGGTTGGGTGGCCCTACGTTTAGCTGTGAACAAGTTGATGAAAGCGGGAGATGTGGTGACCGATCCACTGGTATCACCTGTCGCAGCCATCAGCTGCGGAATCTATGCTGGTCAGCCTGTGCTTGACCTTGATTACCCCGAAGACAGCGATGCGGGCGTCGATGGCAACTTTATAATGACGGGCGACAAGCAGCTGATCGAAGTCCAGATGAGCGCCGAGGGGGCCGCCTTCAGCCGGGATCAGATGAACGCATTGATGGACCTTGCCGAAAAAGGCGTAAGCGAACTGGTTACCATTCAACAAAGCGTAACCGTATGACTCGACGGTTCGACGAGACCCGAATTCTGGTTGCCACGCACAACGCCGGCAAACTGGAGGAAATGGAACAACTGTTCCAACCTTTCGGCGTTACCGTCGTCGGGGCAGCCGAGATGAAGCTGCCGGAACCCAAGGAAACGGAATCCACGTTTGTCGGAAACGCAAGGATCAAGGCGCTGGCGGCAGTTGAGGCGACGGGCCTGCCAGCCCTTGCTGATGATTCCGGGATCGAAGTTGACGGCTTGGATGGCGAACCCGGTGTCTACACCGCTGATTGGGCAGAAACACCAAACGGGCGTGACTTCATGCTGGCCATGACGCGCACGCATTCGGAGCTCATAAAGCGTCAGGCCGCGGCTCCGTGGACGGCTCGATTCTGCTCGACCCTTGTTCTGGCATGGCCTGGCGGACATGAAGAAGTGTTTGTTGGTACGGTTGAAGGAACCTTGGTTTGGCCAGTACGCGGACAGTTGGGCCACGGTTATGACCCAATGTTCCAACCTGTCGGTCATGACCGCACCTTTGCCGAAATGTCGGCCGACGAAAAAAACAGGATCAGTCACCGGGCCGACAGCTTCAAGAAGTTGATCGCAGGCTGTTTTGGCTGAGGATTGGGAAGCGGGTGGCTTCGGCCTGTATGTCCACTGGCCATTTTGCGCAGCAAAATGCCCGTACTGTGACTTTAACAGCCACGTTACCAAAACTGTTGATCACGACGCATGGCGCGAAGCGCTGGTATCCGAGGTCAAACGCGTTGGTTCATTAACCCGGGGCCGTGTTCTACGGTCTGTTTTCTTTGGCGGCGGCACCCCCAGTCTAATGGATCCCGGGACGACCGGCGCAATCCTGGACATGGCGGCCAAGACATGGCCTCTGGCCAACGATCTTGAGGTAACGCTTGAGGCCAACCCAACATCTGTTGAAGCTGGCAAGTTCACCGCTTTTCGTAGTGCGGGTGTTAACCGCGTATCCATGGGCATTCAGGCCTTGAATGATCCAGATCTTCAAGCACTGGGTCGTTTGCACACCGCTGCCGAAGGCTTGGCTGCCTTTGACATCGCCCGGTCCGTCTTTGATCGCGTTAGCTTCGATCTCATGTACGGGCGGCAAAAACAGTCTCTAACACAGTGGGAATCTGAGCTGCGGGCAGCTCTTGCCCTCGGACTGGATCACGTGTCCTTGTATCAACTCACCATTGAACCAGGCACTGCCTTTGGTGACCGATATAAGCGTGGGAAGCTGGGCGGCTTACCAGATGATGACTTATCAGCCGACATGTATGCAATGACACAGGATGTATGTTCCGACTTTGGGATGCCGCGATACGAGGTATCGAACCACGCAAAGGACGGCGCAGAATCCCGGCACAATCTGATTTATTGGCGCTATGGCGACTATGCCGGGATCGGACCGGGAGCACATGGTCGCCTGACGGTGCAAGGAAGTCGCCGCGCAACTGAACAACACCGGATGCCCGGAGCTTGGCTTTCGGGGAGCGACAGAGAACACCACCAAGCGCTGTCGGGCACGGATCAGGCCGTTGAATTCCTGATGATGGGCCTTCGTTTGGCTGAAGGCATCGATTTGAACCGGTATGCACAACTGGCCAACAGACCGCTAGATGAGAGTCGGTTGACCGAGCTAACTGAGATGGGTCTTATCGGACAGCAAGGAAGTGTAATAAACGTTACGAATCAAGGGTTTAGCTTGTTAAATGGCGTTTTACGATCCCTTTTGGACGGCTAGCTAGCACTCAGACGTCGGCACAAGTCATCCAGCTGATCCAAGGTGTCGTATTGCAGCGTCAGGGTACCAGATTCGCCATCTGGTTTGTGCATCAATGACACCTTAACGCCTGTTGCCGCCGACAGATCATCCTCGAGTGCGCGGGTGTCAGCATCCTTGCTTTGAGCTTTCGGCTTTGGCGAACCCACGAAGATATTGTCACCTACATCTTCCGACACTTTCTTAACCAGAGCTTCGGTCGCGCGAACTGACAGCCCGTCGGCGATTACCTTCTTTGCCAGTGCAACAGGATCGTCAGCGGTAATCAGCGCTCTGGCATGCCCCGCACTCAGCGAACCATCGACCACAAAGGTCTGAATATCATCGGGAAGCTGCAGCAACCGCAAAAGGTTTGCAATGTGACTACGGGACTTGCCCAGCGCCTCGGCCATCTTTTCTTGCGTGTGACCGAAACGATCCATCAGCTGTTTGTAGCCTGCGGCTTCCTCGATGGGATTCAGGTCAGCGCGCTGAATGTTTTCGATGATCGCAACTTCCAGCACCTCTGTGTCCGAGAAATCACGCACCAGAACTGGAAGCTCGTGAAGCTGTGCCTGTTGAGCTGCACGCCAGCGGCGTTCGCCCGCAACAATTTCGTACTCACCCCCGCTGGGTCGAACGATCAATGGCTGCAGTACACCCTTCTCTTTGATAGATGCCACAAGGTCCTCGAGCGGGCCAGCGTCGAAGTGACGACGTGGCTGGTTCGGGTTGGGCTTGATCTTTTCAATCGGTACATTTTGCTCTCCACCCTCACCCGATGTGGTGGTTGGCGAAGCTGGCTCCGCAACATCTGCCATCAATGCAGAGAGCCCACGCCCCAAACCTCGTTTCTTTTCATTGCTTGCCATGTCAGGCTCCCACTGCTGCATTATTGGCGACCAATTCCTTAGCCAGATCCCGATAAGCCACCGCGCCTTTTGAGGTGCTGTCATATGACAACACCGGCATCGCATAGGACGGTGCCTCACTGACCCTTACGTTGCGCGGAATTCGCGTTTTGAAAACGATATCTCCCAGGTTATCGCGTGCGTCTTGCTCGACCTGTTGGGAGAGATTGTTTCGCGCATCGTGCATCGTCAACACCACACCCTCAATCCGGAGGTTCGGATTGCCGGTCTGCCGCACCTCCCGGACCGTCAGCATCAACTGCGACAACCCTTCCAATGCAAAGAACTCGCTTTGGAGCGGCACAAGTACTGAATCCGACGCGATCATTGCATTTACCGTTAGCAAATTCAGCGATGGCGGACAGTCAATTAGAATGAAGTCAAAACCATAGGCATCCATATCTGTCTGCCGCAATGCGTCATGTAACAGGAAGCTGCGCTTCTCGTTCGAAATCAACTCAATGTCCGCCGAACTCAGATCAACTGTTGCAGGAACAATTGCCAGATCATCGATGTCGGTCGCCAAGATGACATCGTTCAACGGAACATCGTCCAACAGAAGATCATATGTAGTAAGCTCCCGATCTTCCATCTCGACCCCAAGGCCCGTGGACGCGTTCCCCTGTGGATCCAGATCCACCACAAGCACTCGGCTTCCAATTTCCACAAGGGCGGCTGCCAAGTTGATGGTGGTCGTGGTCTTACCCACACCTCCCTTTTGATTTGCAACGGAGATAATCTTGGGCCCGGGTGGGCGCGTCGGATCAGACACGCGTGACATCCTTGATTTTGAGGACTACTGCTTCTGCATTTGTTTTACTTGGCATCGCATCATATGAAAACCGCCAGTTTTGCTGCGCGGCTTCAACTTCTTCCTGCCAATGCGCTCCCTTTTGAAACAGGCACAACCCGCACTTCGCAACATGCGGTTTCGCCAGAGACAGCAAAGAGTCCAGAGGCGCCAGTGCGCGTGCCGAGATTGTCTGAGCCTGAAGTCCCTGCACGTCTTCAACACGTTGCGCTACAACTTTCATTGGCAGATCCAGCTCGCGCGCGCATGTCCTTAGAAAGGTTGCTTTACGTTGATCACTTTCAACCAGAGTGACCGCCGCATCTAGCCCATCCGCCTGTGCAAAGATCGCGACAACTACTCCGGGTAGCCCGCCTCCACTGCCTAAATCAGCCCAAACGCCCTGTCGAGACGTGTGTATTTGAGCACTGTCCCAAATATGCCGTGCCTCGATGTCGTCTATGGTCGACTTGGCAACAAGGTTGATCTTTGGTGTCCATTTGCGGATCAGCGCCGCATAGCCCTGCAGCTTGTCCAGTGTTTCACGTGAAACATTCTGGTCCCACCACCCTGGTACCTGCATCATGCTGACTTCTTTTCCAAAAGTCGAATGCGGCCAAGAATAAGCGCGAGCGCCGCGGGTGTCATTCCGTCGATCCGCGCAGCTTGCGCCAGGTCAGCGGGCTGAACACGCGACAACTTACTCTGAAGTTCTGCGGACAATCCAGAAATTACGGAGTAGTCAACGCCCTTGGGGATTTTAAGTTGCTCGTCTTTCCGCAGCTTTTCCACGTCTTTTTGCTGTCGCGCGATATAATTGGCGTAAAGTGCGTCCCGCGCGACCTGCGCTTGGATTTCCTTTGGAAACTGCAACACGTCCGGCACAAGGCCAGCGACCTGCTCGAACGTCACATCCGGAAAAGCCAGCACCTGAAACGGCGTACGCTTTATTCCGTCCTGGTTGATCCGGATTCCCTGGGCCGCGATTTGCTTTGGAGTGAACTCGGTTTCGCCCAGGCAGCCCCTCATCGCCGCGAGTTGATCATTTTTTGCCGCAAACACTGACATGCGCACATCGGATACGCAGCCCAAGTCCCGACCAAGCTGGGTCAACCGCTGATCCGCATTGTCCGCGCGCAGCGACAGGCGGAACTCAGCGCGTGAGGTAAACATACGATAAGGCTCCGTAACGCCGCGGGTGGTCAGATCGTCGATCATCACACCGATGTAGCTTTGATCACGACGGAAATGCACTGGATCCCTACCCTGTACCCACTGTGCGGCGTTCAATCCGGCCACTAAACCCTGCGCAGCCGCTTCCTCATAACCGGTTGTGCCGTTGATCTGCCCCGCAAGGAACAGTCCGGGAACATTTCGGAGAGACAGGTCCGCGCTTAAAACGCGCGGATCCACATAGTCGTACTCAATTGCATAGCCCGGTTGCAGGATCTTGGCCTGTTCCAAGCCCACAATCGACTGAATATAGTCCAACTGCACGCCCTCAGGCAAAGATGTAGAAATACCGTTCGGATAAATCGTGTGATCATTCAGCCCCTCAGGCTCAAGAAATATTTGGTGCGAGTCCTTATCAGCAAATCGCACAATCTTATCCTCGATGGACGGGCAGTACCTGGGGCCGACGCCCTCGATATGGCCGCCATACATGGCGGATCGGTTAAGGTTATCACGAATGATGTCATGAGTTTTGGAATTTGTATGTGTGATACCGCAGGCGATCTGTCTTAGAGGTGCCGTAGTGGACATAAAGGAGAAGAGAGAAGGATCGCTGTCCGCCTCTTGCTGATCCAATCCACCCCAGTTGATTGTCCGTGCATCCAATCGCGGTGGCGTGCCGGTTTTCAAACGCCCCGTGGGAAGGGCAAAGCCGTCTATTCGATCGGCAAGTGGAACTGACGCCTCATCCCCCATGCGCCCGCCCGGGTAAGATTTATCGCCGATATGGATGGTGCCGCGCAGGAATGTACCTGTGGTCAAAATAACCGCATCTGCCAAAATCTCTGAATCGTCAGCCAGACATACGCCTACTACTCTATCGCCATCCATGCGGAAATCGATCACTTCGCCTTCAACAACTGTAAGGTTCTCCGTGTTCTGCATGATGTGCAGCATGGTTTTCTGATATACAGCGCGATCCGATTGCGTACGTGGCCCTTGAACAGCAGGACCTTTGCGCCGGTTCAATAAACGAAATTGAATACCAGACGCATCGGCAACGCGGCCCATGATTCCATCCATTGCATCGATTTCACGTACGAGATGCCCCTTTCCCAAGCCGCCAATGGCCGGATTGCAGGACATAACGCCGATCCCAGAAATCTTCATCGTCACCAATACAGTTGACGCGCCCATCCGCGCCGCAGCATGCGCCGCTTCGGTCCCAGCGTTTCCACCACCGATAACCACAACATCAAAATGTTTCACGTGAAACACTCCATCATTTACCTAAGCAAAAGCTCGAGAATATCTCGTCCAGAAGGTTTTCGACGTCCACGCGCCCAACAACAGCCTCAAGAGATCGAATCGCAATCCGCATTTCCTCTGCCGCAATATCATAGTGTTCAGGCCCCGCACCAACCAACGTCATCGCCGAATCCAACATCGACAACGCCCTGATCATCGCAACACGATGCCTCTCATGCGTGAGTAATCCGGCGTTCTGTGTTCTTTCACCCAAAACTGCGGTAACGTCGGATACGAGATCGTCGACGCCCTGGCCAGTCAGCCCAGATATAGCTGGTATATCATCATTCCGCTGATCTGCCTTGGGGGCCCGAACAATGTCCCCATCGACGATTGGAACACTCAGATGTTCCTGAGGTTCAGTCAGAAAAATACGTAGCTGAGCAGCATTGGCCCGTGAAATAGCCCGAGCGATTCCTTCAGCCTCGATCTCATCGCCGGAGTCCCGAAGGCCGGCCGTATCCAGCAATGTTACCGGCAATCCGCCAAGATCCATACGGACTTCTATAACGTCACGGGTTGTCCCAGCAGTTTCAGAAGTTATTGCAGCGTCACGACGCGCAAGCGCATTCAGCAACGTGGATTTACCTGCATTGGGTGCACCGACGATAGCCACTTCAAACCCTGTACGAATTCTCTCTGATGCCTTGAAGCCATCCAGTTGGTTTACGATGTCTTCCATCACCCCCGACAACAGGCTTTGAACTTCAGGGGTAACATCTACGGGTACCTCTTCATCAGCAAAGTCTATTGTCACTTCCACAAGTGCTGCGGCACGGATCAACTGGCTGCGCCATGTCTCGATCCGTTGGCCCAACTCACCTGAAACTGAGCGTAATGCCTGCTGTCGTTGTGCCTCTGTTTCGGCTTCGATCAGATCACCGAGTCCCTCAACCTGAGCGAGGTCCATCTTGTTGTTTTCTAGCGCACGGCGAGTGAACTCGCCTGGTTCGGCCATCCGCGCATCGTGCTTTCCAAGCTCACGGAGGACAGCAGAAATGACAGCTATGCTTCCATGCAGGTGAAATTCGACCACATCTTCGCCCGTAAAGCTTGCGGGCGCGTCAAAAACAAGCACCAGAGCGTGGTCAAGGGTTTCGCCATTTTCATCATGCAGGATGCGCGTGCTGGCATGCCGGGCATGCGGTAAGAACCCGCACATCTGCAAAGCGCAGGACTTGGCTGCAGGTCCAGAGATCCGTATGACGGCGACACCAGCCCGGCCCTGGGCCGTGGCAAGGGCAAAGATTGTATCCATCCCCTTACCTCCGGTCGATAGATCAGGTGTTCATGGAATCGAAGAATTCGCCGTTTGTCTTGGTCTGCTTGAGTTTGGAGATCAGGAACTCGATCGCATCTGTTGTACCCATTGGGTTCAGGATGCGCCGCAGAACAAAGGTCTTGGCCAGATCGTTCTTGTCGACCAGCAGATCCTCTTTCCGAGTGCCGGATTTGAGGATATCGATAGCAGGGAACACGCGTTTGTCGGCGATCTTGCGATCCAAGACGATTTCCGAGTTACCGGTGCCCTTGAATTCTTCAAAGATGACCTCGTCCATCCGGCTACCCGTGTCAATCAAGGCAGTTGCGACGATGGTCAACGATCCACCTTCCTCGATATTCCGGGCCGCACCGAAGAAACGTTTGGGGCGTTGCAAGGCATTTGCATCCACACCACCGGTCAAAACCTTACCCGAGGATGGCACCACAGTGTTGAATGCCCTACCAAGTCTTGTGATCGAGTCCAAAAGAATAACAACATCTCGTTTGTGCTCAACCAAACGCTTTGCCTTCTCGATCACCATTTCAGACACGGCAACGTGGCGTGTTGCTGGTTCATCGAATGTTGAGCTGACGACCTCTCCTTTGACCGACCGCTGCATGTCCGTGACCTCTTCGGGCCGTTCATCGATCAGCAGAACAATCAAGTAGCACTCTGGATGGTTCTTTTCGATGCTGGACGCAATGTTCTGTAGAAGAACTGTCTTACCTGTCCGCGGCGGAGCCACGATCAGGGATCGCTGACCTTTACCGATAGGCGATACAAGGTCGATGATCCGGGCCGACCGGTCCTTGGTCGCGGGATCATCTGTTTCCATCGTCAAACGCTCGTCTGGATAAAGCGGCGTCAAGTTATCAAAGGCAATCTTGTGCTTCGCTTTTTCCGGCTCTTCAAAGTTGATCTTTGTCGCATTGGTCAACGCGAAGTAACGTTCGCTATCATCAGGAGCTTTGATCACCCCTTCGATCGTATCCCCAGTACGCAGCGAGTATTGGCGGATCATCTCGGGCGAGACATAGATGTCATCCGGGCCCGGCAGATAGTTTGCCTCAGGCGAACGCAGGAAGCCAAAGCCGTCCTGCAGGACTTCCAGCACACCATCACCTGAAATCTCCCACCCTTCATCTGCGCGTTCGCGCAGAATCTGGAACATCATCTCGCCCTTCCGCATGGTCGAGGCGTTTTCAATTTCCAGCTCCTCTGCCGTTGCAAGGAGGTCTTTGGGGCTTTGCGCCTTGAGTTCAGCAAGGGCGAGGCGTTCTGCGGTCATGGGAATACTCTTGGCCCGCCTTGTTCAAGCGGTGCGCGTCCAGTCAAATGTAAAAGCTGTCTGCAGTCCCCGAACGGGGTGCGACAATGCTGATAGGGGCTGTCGCGCTTTAAGTCAACGGTTTCAGAATTTCACCACAACAGAGAGGATAATCAGCACCATCAGAAGCGTGGGTACCTCATTCATCATTCTGTACTGCCGCCCTGTTTTGATCGGACCCCCGGCAGCAAATGCCTTGCGCTGTGCGGACAGCCAACCATGGAAGCCGGACATAGCAAGAATGCCGATCAACTTGGTCCAGGGCCACAAAGCTCCCCAGTCGATCACACCAGGGATCAAGGCCAGAAGGAGCCCGAAGATCCAGGTTGCGATCATAGCCGGATTCATGATGATCTTGAGAAGCTTGTACTCCATGGTCTGGAACAGCGCGTGTGTCTCACCCTCAAGTCCAACGCTTTCTGAGTGGTAGACATATAGCCTTGGCAGATAGAACAAGGCCGCCATCCATGCGATGACCGACATGATATGGAATGCCTTGATCCAAGGATATGAGGCTATCAAGAAATCCATATTTTTTGGTCCCCTTTGTTCTGGGCCACCCTTATAAATAAATAAAAGAAAGAAAAGAGATGATGATTTTGTAGGGAACAGAATTTCTGTGGATTAACCGTTTGCCCAAGGGGTTACGCACAGTGTGATATGTTTTTCCACGTATGCGCTCCACCGCTTGAAAACTTAAAAATACAATATAAAACAATACCTTAATAACTAAAATGGTTGATTGCTAAAGCTGATAAACCTGTGGGTAACTTCGGATAAGACCAGTTTCCCTCAGTGTGTCATTTATTCTTTCACACCCGGGACAGTTTGTGGTGAACATTGCCGAAGATCGCGGGTATTTTGTGCGGTGCTGACATGTGGCTTGTTTTCACCTGTTTGATCCCTCACTTCACCATGTGTGACACACAAGGATATCCACATGACCATCCCCATCGTTCTTGCCTCGGGTTCAGCCATCCGGTCCCAATTGCTGCGGAACGCGGGCATAGAATTTGACGTTATCGTGCCCCGTGTTGATGAAGAAAATATGAAAGCTTCCTTACTCGCAGAAGATGCATCCCCCCGCGACATCGCCGATGCTTTGGCTGAGATGAAATCGCGCAAGGTGGCGGACAAGCAGCCGGACTCCATGGTTATCGGATGCGATCAGGTTCTGTCTTTCAACAACCGGCTTCTGTCAAAACCGGTGAACCAGATGGATGCCGCTGAGCAGTTGCGTGCCATGCGGGGTCAGCGTCACGTGCTATTGTCTGCTGCGGTCATCTACCACGAGGGAAAACCGATCTGGCGCCATGTTGGACAGGTTCGGTTGCGCATGCGAGATGTGTCGGATGAGTATCTTGATGGGTACATCGACCGGAATTGGGATGACATTCGCCACTCAGTTGGCGCATATCAGCTAGAGGCCGAGGGGGTACGCCTGTTCCACAGCATTGAAGGGGACTATTTCAATGTCCTTGGGATGCCGTTGTTGGAGCTTTTGGCGTTCCTGACGCTGCGCGGAGTGATTGACGGTTAATCGAAGGCATGCAGGGATGAGCGATAAAATTCCTTTGGCGGGGGTCATTGGATCCCCTGTGGCACACTCGAAGTCTCCGCAGTTGCATCGGCATTGGCTTAAGACGCTGGGCTTGCGTGGTGACTATATTCCGATGGACGTGTCTTCGCAGGATCTTGAGACTGTGCTGCGTGCCCTGCCGAAAGCCGGATTTGTTGGTGTGAACATCACCATTCCCCACAAGGAAGCCGCGCTGGAGATTGCCGATCTTGTCACCGATCGTGCGACTCTGATCGGCGCTGCGAACACGTTGATCTTTCGCAAGGATGGTCAAATCCATGCAGACAACACGGATGGGTATGGTTTCATTGAAAACCTGAAGGCTGGTGCATCGGCTTGGCAATCGAACGCAGGACCGGCGACTGTATTGGGTTCAGGCGGTGCCGCGCGCGCTGTTATCGCGTCCCTTCTGGACGCAGGCATTCCCGAGATAATGTTGACGAACCGCACCCGGGTGCGTGCCGAAAAACTGGCTGACGATTTTGGAAAGAAGGTCTCGGTTGTGGATTGGGTTCAGGCGGGGAACATCCTTGAGGATTCGGCTCTCGTCGTGAACACGACATCGCTGGGCATGATCGGAAAACCTGCAATGCGCATACCCCTGGATGGCTTGCGGCAACAAACGGTTGTCACTGACCTTGTTTATACCCCGCTGAAGACGGATTTGCTGGCGGCGGCTGAAGCAGCTGGCTGTGTGACAGTCGATGGGCTTGGTATGTTATTGCATCAGGCGGTGCCCGCTTTCGAGCGCTGGTTTGGTCATAGGCCTGCGGTAGATAGTGCGGCGCGCGCGGCGGCCTTGCGATGACATTCAAACTGGGACTGACCGGCTCGATTGGAATGGGCAAGTCAACAACTGCTCATATGTTCGAAGACGAAGGATGCGCGGTTTGGGATGCTGACGCTGCGGTTCACCGCCTTTATGGCAAAGGTGGTGCAGGTGTGGCGCCAGTTGGGAAGTTGTTTCCAAATGCTGTGAAAGATGGGGCTGTATCCCGCGATGCGCTCCGATCTGTCATTTCTCAAGACGCGACCGCTTTGGCTCGTATCGAGGCGATTGTGCATCCGCTTGTTGCTGATGACCGTGCGCATTTTGTTGCAACGTCTGATGCACACATCATCGTCTTTGATATTCCACTGCTGTTTGAAACGGGCGGTGATACCGCGATGGATGCTGTTGCCGTTGTCCATGTGGATGCGGAAATTCAAAAGGCGCGTGTTCTTGCACGCGGGACGATGAGCGAGGACCAATTTCATGCAATGCTGAAAAAACAGATGCCCAGCGCTGAAAAATGCAAACGTGCCGATTTTCTGATCGAAACGGACACGGTTGAACATGCCCGCGCGCAGGTTCATTCTGTGGTTCAGCAGATCAAGAGCAGGTCCTGTCATGCGTGAAATAGTCCTTGATACCGAAACGACGGGCTTTGACCCAGAAAGCGGCGACCGGATTGTCGAGATCGGGGCGATTGAGTTGATTGGCCATGTACCGACCGACAACGTGTTCCACGAATATATCGATCCGGAGCGTTCGATGCCTCAGGAAGCGTTCGAAGTGCATGGGCTGGGTGACGATTTCCTGCGTGGAAAACCGAAATTCGCACAGCTCGGACGAAAGTTTCTCGATTTTGTGGGTGATGCCAAACTGGTGATCCACAACGCAGCCTTCGACATGAAGTTTCTCAATGCTGAACTGAAATGGATGGGTCTGCCGCAACTCCCATTCGATCAAGCCATTGACACCCTCGATATCGCACGCCGCCGTTTCCCTGGCTCGCCCGCGTCGCTCGACGCGTTGTGCCGTCGGTTTGGCATCGACAACTCGGCCCGGACATTGCACGGCGCGTTGCTCGACAGTGAAATCCTCGCAGAGGTTTATCTGGAACTGATTGGTGGACGTCAGCCGGACTTTGCGCTGTCGACGGCACGTGGTTCAGGGGCCAGTGCGACCGAAGTAGAAAGCTGGACCCCACCGCCTCGCCCTACTGTTTTGCCAAGCCGGATTACTGCGCAGGAGCGGGAAGCACATACAGGGTTTGTAGCCAAGCTGGGTGATGACGCCCTTTGGCCGAAGTAAAAAAGGCCCGGTGCGATGACCGGGCCCCTTTACATACTCAAGTGCATCAGTTGATGGGCTCGGACGGCGCTGCTTCTTTCTGACGCCGCGCGATTTCGTTCCGGTAGAGAGATACGAAATCGATATTTTCGAGGTTCAAAGGCGGGAAGCCACCGTCGCGGGTGATATCGCTGACCACACGGCGTAGGAACGGGAAGATCATGCGCGGGCATTCGATCAGAAGGAACGGATGCAGCTGATCTTCGGGCACGTTTTCGATGTGGAACATGCCGACATAGTCGATCTCGAGAACGAAAAGGACGGTGTCCCCTTCCTTCGCCTTCGATGTGACGTTCAGCTTGATCGCGCTTTCGTACTGGTTGTCCTGTCCGCGCTTCTTCGCATCCAGGTTTACCTGTACCTGAACATCGGGTTGTACATCCGGCGCGGCGCCTTTTTGTGACACGATATTCTCAAATGACATGTCACGAATGTATTGGCCCAGTACGCGCATCTGTGGCGCGGCAGGTTGTGCGGCTTGTTCTTCGGCCATCAGCTCTTTCTCCGAGGGAAACGATAAATCCCGCGCTTCGTATCAGCTTGGGCCGCTGGCCTCAATGCTTGGTCCAGCCTGAGGGGCCCCGGACTTCGCGTTGATCGGGATCAACTTCGGTAAACTCACCTTCAACGACATCGGGGCGTTGTGGTGTCTGCCCGTGGCTCGAGAATGTGGTGACCTTTATCCGGCTGCGTGCCCAGCGAAAAACAGCAAGCCGAACGCCCGGAACAAGCAGCGCGAATCCAACAGCATCAGTGAAAAAACCAGGGGTCAGCAACAATGCGCCGGAAAACAGGATCATGCCCCCATGTGCCAATGCTTCACTGGGATCACGCATCTGGTTGAAAGACGATTTTACTTGCCCCAGCGCCTGCATCCCCTGGGCGCGTACCAACATCGTGCCCAGAACCGCCGTGACCACCACAATCAGCAGGGTCCAACCTAGCCCGATTGCGCCGCCCACCTGAATAAACAGGGCAATCTCGATCAATGGGACTAAAAGAAAGGCCAGAAACAGCCACATTCGTGTTATCCTTTCGTTTCCACAAGGGGCCGTACAGTGGACTTGCGCCCCCCATGCACCTACATAAGGGTCCGACGGCGCTATCGCCACCCGACCCCGAATGACGAGGCATTAATGAATTCTCCGCTTATCCAGTTGCTGGTCCTTGCTGGCATCGCCGTTTTCCTGATCTTGCGCCTGAAAAACGTGCTGGGAACACGCGAAGGATTCGAACAACCGCCGGTTCCCAAACAGGTATCCGAGCGGTCCAGCAAGCATGATTTCGAAGTGATCGAGGGTGGTCCAGATCTGGATATCACGGATCATGTGGAAGAGGATAGCAATGCCGCCAAGGCGTTGACCGAAATGAAGCGGGCAGAACCGTCATTCCAGGTTTCCGACTTTTTGCAAGGTGCGCGTGGTGCATACGAGATGATCGTGATGGGGTATGAGCGTGGCGATCTTGCTGATATCCAACCTTTCCTGTCCGAAGAGATTTATGAATCTTTTGTCGATGGCGTGGCAGCCCGCGAAGATCAGGGCCTGACCATCGAAGCCGAGTTTTTCGGTGTGCGCGAGCTGAAGTTGATGGATGCCACCTTTGATCCGGAAACGGGCGAAGGCGAACTGACAATCCGGTATGTCGCTGAACTGAAATCCGCTGTTCGCGATCAAGGCGGAGATATCGTAGAAGGTAGCCTGACTGAGGTGAAGCGGCAGAAGGACACATGGGCCTTCGCCAGAACCATGGGGGCAGACGACCCGAATTGGCTACTGGTGTCTACAGACGCGTAATACGTTTCTGCGTCTCAGCATTCTGCACGATTTTCTGGACCATGACCGCCGCTGCCTCTGATGCGAAGTATACGGTGCTGGACTTTGCTGCATTGGACGGTTGGGCGCAGGATGATCATGCAGCAGCGTTGACAACGTTCCGCAACACGTGCCGGGACATGGATGATCCCGATTGGCGGTCTCTGTGTACCTTGGCCCGCGACGTCCCGGATGCACGCGCCTTTTTTGAGCTTTTCTTCCGTCCTGTACTGATCGAAGACGGCGCACCCGCGCTGTTCACAGGATACTTTGAGCCAGAGCTGGATGGCTCACGCCGCCGCAGCGCACGCTATCGTTTTCCTGTCTACGCCATGCCGCCCGAAGCGCGGCACATCCGCCCTTGGCTGACCCGTCGCCAAATCCTGGAAGGGACCGTGATGCAGGGCCGCGGGCTCGAGATCGCATGGGTCGATGACCCGGTCGAGCTGTTCTTTCTGCAAATTCAGGGTTCCGGGCGTATCCGCATGCCCAATGGCCAAATGATCCGTGTCGGATATAGCGGCGCCAATGGGCACAAATATCGTTCTATCGGGGCGGAACTGGTACGGCGCGGCACTTATGCAGCACATCAGGTCAGCGCGCAGGTCATTCGAAACTACGTCCGAAACAACCCCATCGTGGGTGAGGAATTGTTGTATCACAATCCATCCTACGTGTTCTTCCGTGAAGTCAGCGAAGTACCAGCTGATCGAGGACCCCTGGGCGCGATGAACCGATCGATCACGACAATGCGGTCGATTGCAGTGGACCCCGCATTTGTTCCCTTGGGTGCGCCGGTATGGATTGAAAAGGACGGAAACGGCCCGCTGCGACGGCTTATGATCGCACAGGACACGGGTTCGGCCATCAAGGGCGCGCAGCGTGCAGACGTGTTCTTTGGGACCGGCGATAAAGCAGGTCGCGAAGCCGGGCGTTTACGGGATCCGGGCAGGATGATGGTGTTGATGCCCATCCAGCGCGCTTATGCCCTGCTGCCGGAGAGTGCGATATGACCCGCCGCAAGTTGCGCCCGGACGAGGAAGAACTGTGGCGGAAGGTGACGGACAAGACCGAGCGCTTGCACCCGGAAAAGCCATTTCATCCCGATGACTTTGTCACCACGTCCGCGCCGAAACCCCGTTTGAAAGCCATGTTTGAAGTTACACCAACGCTAAGCAAGCCATCTGCGTCTAAACCATCCACCTCGATCAACCTGACTCCTTCGATCGTCGATCAGATTGCAGGCCAGCCAGTTCAGATGGATCGCAAGGCGTTCACGCAGATGAAACGCGGCAAGCTGAAGCCAGAAGGTAAACTGGACCTCCATGGGATGACGCTTGACCGTGCGCATCCATCTCTTATCCGGTTCATTCTGTCGGCACAGTCCCAAGGCAAACGGCTGGTTCTGGTGGTGACGGGCAAGGGCAAAAACCGGGATGATGACGGGCCCATACCAGTACGTTTTGGCGTGTTGCGCCATCAGGTGCCGCAATGGCTGTCGATGCCGCCCCTGTCTTCGGCTGTGTTGCAAGTCAGTCAAGCCAATGTGCGGCATGGGGGCGGAGGAGCCTACTATGTCTATCTACGTCGGCAGCGGTAAATCATTGCGCGCCCGCTGGATGCCGATCCACATACAGACCGTTGCCAACAGGAAATAGGCCGCGACGCCCACGTATTGCAGGTTCAGGTCGATACCCATATCGATCAGCCCTCCGGTCAGACCAGGTCCGATCGCTGACCCCAGCACCATGACGGCTGCGGCCATCGCCTTGATCGCGCCGATATGACGGGTGCCGTAGAATTCCGCCCAGAACGCATTGGGCAACGTTGAATTCGCCCCTGTTGTCAGCGCGAGAAAGACGAGGCCGATCCCGGCAGCGGCCAGCGACTCTGCAAATGCGAAAATCACAAAAGCAGCCACGACCGGCAGCTGGAAGAAAGGGATCAACCGTGCGGTACCGAACCGATCCAGTGCGACGCCGGATAGGATCATCGCCCCGATCCCAACGACCGTGTAAACGGGGAACAGCGCCACAAGTGACAAATGTGACCACCCCTTGATCTGAGCAAAGTAGACTTGTTGGAAGAAGAACGCTGTATTGAACGCGGCGGGTCCCAATAACGCTGGTACCATGAACCAGAATAAAGGGTGGCCCAGCGTATCCGTGCGGGTCCAGTGTCTGGCTCTCATGCCCGCACTTTGGTTTTCCGCTGCCATGGATTGCGGTGTTCGTTCTTCCCCCAAGAGGCGCCACAGGGTCGGCACACCCAATAGCGTCACCGTGCCGGCAAGCACCCACAATATGCGCCAATCAAGAAAGGCCATAAGTGCCACAAAAAGTAGCGGCAACACCGCTTCACCTAGTGAAAAGCCCAAAGTGGCCATGGCCAAGGCTCGGCCGCGTGTAGAAACAAACCACCGGGCCATTGCCACAATAGCGATGTGGCTTGTCATGCCCTGCCCGGTCAACCGAAGCGCAAAGATTACAATCGGCAAAAGCGCGGCATAGGGATTGAGAGCCATCAATAGGCACGAGGCGGCAAGCAAAGTCAGCGCAAGCATGCCAAGCGTCCGGGCGCGGAACCGATCCGTCAGGCCCCCGGCCCAGATCATGACCACCGCGGACGCCGCGGTTCCCAGACCATAGATTGCACCCCAACTGCCGTGGCTCAGGGAAAAGTCAGTCTGAATTTGCGCTGCAAAGATCGATATGAAAAACGTTTGTCCGAAGGACGACAGCAGCGTCAGAAGTGAGCCGGCTCCAAGCCATTGTTTGTTGGTACTCAGGAATCGGCCCAATGGCTCTGACCCTGATATAGTTGCCACTATCGTGACTCCCCGCGGATTGCTCCGGGTGAGGAGCGCCGTGGCGGTACTTGAATGCGGCGGGCGCCGGGAATTGTCAGTACGGACCCGGCTCGTCCACGCAGGAATTCGCTATCCAGTTCGGACGAACGGCGAAGCAACTGGATCAGCGCGGGCGATCCCGCTGCGACGAAATGATTGCCGGACTTGCGATCAGTGAATTCTGTGACGTCGACAATGGTTATAGGAAGGTCAGCCACGGCATCTGTGTTCTGGATATTACCCAGCTGGGTCCTTTCGCCCCGCAGCCGGGAAGAAACGCGTAGGATTGCGTCCTTGCGAGAGACTATCACGACAAATGGATCCGGCGCTGTTTGTATCCGCGAAAACTGGCTGCGAAAGACATCAACGTTGATGTCGGGGGACAACAGGATTACGCCGCTCACGTTTCGACCAACCCAACCCGGTTCCGCAATATCGAGCTGGCGCAAGGTCTCCATCACCAGGGCGCTGCCCATCGAGTGGGCAACAAGTATGATATCAGGCTGGCCTGCCGATCGGATCAGGCGCATCAGATCGGCCAAACCGTCGCGTGCAAAAAGCGCACTGTCCTGATCGTATTCATATCCCAGCGGATTGCCACGACTTGGCCATGAATAGGTGACATGGGTGCCAGGAACCTCGAGATCCTCCGCCAACTGCGCGACCCGGAAGGCCGAGTTGGTGAAGCTGTTGTTGAACCCATGTACGAACAACGTCACCTCGCGCTCCGCTTCGGGACGAGATGCCAGATCAGCAGCCAGCGCTGCGCGAAACGCGTCACTCGAGTCGTAGGTTCCCAGTGCAGCGAGGGTAAAGTCACGTTCTGGTTTAGGGCGATCCTGCCCATCTGACACGCTGCCCAGCGCGCGACCGGGTGGCAGCGACACGGTGGCTTGCAAAAGCTTCAGTGTCGAAGACCTGCCAATGCCGAACTCGCCAGCCCCGTTCAGACTGCGCGTGGTGCCGATAAAAACGTCGCGGTTTGTACCAATGAATTTGGCCCCTGGTATAATGGGCGCGTCCGTTCTGTCACTGCAGGCAGCAAGAAGAAAGATCAAAACAAATAGAATCGCGCGCATCGAAAACCCCTGCCCGACAATTCTTTGGATGTAACCGAGCGGGGAGCAAACAGCTAGAGCACGTAACGACTGACGTCCGTAGATCGCGCAAGTTCGCCCAGATGGGCTTCGACGAAATCTGCATCGACCGTGATTGCATCTCCGGCGCGATCCGGTGCGTTGAACGAAAGCTCTTCGAATACCCGTTCCATCACGGTGTAAAGCCGACGTGCGCCGATGTTCTCGACGCTCTTGTTCACGTCCGCCGCAATGCGAGCCAAGGCGCGGATGCCTTCGGGTTCGAATGTCACTGTTACTTTTTCGGTTTGCATCAGTGCGGTGTATTGCAGCGTTAGTGCGTTGTCTGTTTCTTCCAGGATCCGCACGAAATCGTCTTCCGTCAGATCACGCAGCTCGACCCGGATTGGTAGGCGACCCTGCAATTCGGGCAACAGATCGGATGGCTTGGCAATGTGGAAGGCGCCGGACGCAATAAACAGGATGTGGTCGGTTTTGACCGGACCATGCTTGGTACTGACGGTGGTTCCCTCGATCAGGGGTAGAAGATCACGTTGTACCCCTTCGCGGCTGACGTCGCCGCCCCGTGCGTCTGATTTGGCACAGACCTTGTCAATCTCATCTAGAAATACGATGCCGTTTTCCTGAACGGCCTCAAGTGCCGTTTTGGTGACGGCTTCATCGTCCAGCAGTTTATCGGCTTCTTCCCCGATCAACACTTCATAGCTTTGCGCCACGGTCAGCTTCTTGCGTACCGTGCGACCGCCCATGGCTTTGCCAAAGATATCGCCGAGATTCATCATACCCATGCCGCCACCCGGTTGTCCCGGGATGTCCATTGTTGGGAATGGGTTGCTGGTATCGGCGACATCCAGCTCGATCACGGTATCGTCCAGTTCGCCTGATTTAAGCTTTTTGCGAAACATATCGCGCGTGGCATCGCGGGCGTCTGTGCCGGCTATTGCCTCGATTACGCGGTCTTCGGCTGCTTGATGTGCGTTGGCTTTCACATCCTCACGCATGTGTTCGCGGGTTTGGGCAATGGCAGCGTCCACCAGATCACGGATGATCTGTTCTACGTCGCGCCCGACATAGCCTACCTCGGTGAACTTCGTCGCCTCGACCTTGAGGAACGGTGCGCGTGCCAGTTTGGCCAGACGCCGGCTGATCTCGGTCTTGCCAACGCCGGTGGGGCCGATCATCAGGATATTCTTGGGATAAACCTCGTCCCGCAGATCATCGTCCAGCTGTTTTCTGCGCCAGCGATTCCGTAGCGCGACAGCAACAGCGCGCTTGGCATCCTTCTGGCCAATAATGAATCGATCAAGTTCAGAGACGATTTCGCGAGGGGTCAGGTCAGTCACAAGCGGCCCGTTTGTTACAAGTTTCCTGCCTTACCTATGCGAAAATGGGGGAAACGCAACGATTGGCGCGCATTTCATCAACACAGCATCACTTGCGCGAGAGGTTGGGTTATTTTGTCGCGGTATAGGCGTAACTTGGCCCCATTGAATTGAACCTTCGGAGACTGTCCCATGACCAACCGCCGCTCATTCCTTATCGGGTCTGCCACCCTGATGGCATCCACTGCACTGCCAACACTCGCGCTCGCCGGTGGACATGGCCGCATCGGTGAATTCACTGGCAAAAGCAATCACATCACAAAGGGTCGCGCCGAAGTCGTGACCAAGAACGGGAAGAGTCAGGTGATCCTGCTGGACGATTTCTGGTTCGACGGCGCCCCTGATCCCAAGGTTGCGCTGGGCCGGGATGGCTACGACAGCGATACGCTCATGGGCTTGCTCAAGGCTAACGCAGGCAAGCAGACGTTTGACGTTCCGGATGGCATCGATGCCGCTACATACAACGAAGTCTGGATCTGGTGCGAGAAATTCAACGTGCCGCTTGGCGTTGCCAAGCTGAACTGATCCTTCTTTGATCGAAGAAAAAGGCCGCTGTGGAAATCGGCGGCCTTTGTCGTGTCAGGATAGAATTTTGCTATTCAGCTCATCTGTCATCATTGTGTCGAACCAGTGCGGATAACGCTTGGCCGGGGGCGCGATGTCTGACAGCTTTGCCAACTCGTCCTCTGCCAACATCAATCCTGGCGCTGCCAGGGCGGCATCCATATGGCTCACTTTCGACGCACCGAAAATCACGCTGTGGCTACGATCCTGGGCCAGCAACCACGCCAAAGCCACCGTTGCAGGATGCGCATCGTGCGCCTTTGCGATTTCAGCTAGCGTTTCAATCATCTTGCGGGCCGTCGCGGTGTCGATCCCAAGGAAGTCACCCCCCTCGCTCAGTCGCCCATCGCCCTCTTCCAGCTTGTCGGGATCGTACTTGCCTGACAGCAACCCACCTGCGAGCGGGGACCAAGCCATCAGCCCGCCTCCCATCTGGCTCATCATCGGCAAGACATCCTGTTCGATGTCTCGCGCGACAAGGTTATAAAGATATTGTCCGGCCACAAAGGGCGTTAGCCTGTGGTCGCGCTGGTACTGCGCGGCGCGCGCCATCTGCCAGGCTGGCCAGTTCGATACGCCTACATACCGCACTTTGCCTGCCTCAACCGCAGTTTGAAGAGCGGCTAACGTCTCTTCCATCGGTGTCGTAAAATCAGTTTTGTGCAGCACCAGCAGATCAATGTGGTCGATGCCCATACGACCCAGACTACCCTCAACCTGTTTCAGCACGTGACTGCGGTTCAGACCGGCATCGCCAACCTGATCTGACTGGCGAAAACCCAGCTTTGTGCAAATCACCGCTTCGTTCCTGCGCATACCCAACGCCTTGCCCAAAATATCTTCGGACTCGCCGCTCGAGTACCCATCAGCGGTATCAAAGAAGTTCACACCCGCGTCCAATGCGCGGCCCACCATTTCGGTCGCAGCCTTCTGATCCACCTTGGCAACGCCCGGGATCCACTCTGACCCATGGTTGAAGGTCATGGTCCCAAAACACATGCGGCTCACGATCAATCCACTACTTCCCAGACGCGTATATGTCATGTCGGTCATTTGCTGATCTTCTCCACCGTAAGGTTGCCGTTTGTGTAAACGCAGATATCGGCTGCGATCCGCATTGCGTCGCGTGCGACGGCTTCTGCGTCCCGTTCGCTGTCCATCATGCCGCGTGCCGCTGCAAGGGCGTAGTTTCCACCAGATCCGATCGCCGTCACATCATGTTCTGGCTCCAGCACGTCGCCCGCACCCGTGATGACGAACATGTCCGCGCCATCCGATACGATCAGCATCGCCTCCAGCTTTTGAAGATACTTGTCTGTGCGCCAGTCCTTGGCCAACTCGACGCTCGCACGGGCCAACTGACCTGGCGTTGCTTCTAATTTGCTTTCCAGCCGCTCAAGCAAGGTAAATGCATCTGCTGTGGATCCCGCAAAACCCGCCACCACATCATATCCTCCGGGGTTGAGCCGCCTTACCTTGCGCGCCGTCCCCTTGATGACCGTCTGTCCAAGCGACACTTGACCATCTCCAGCAATAACGACCTCACCGCCCTTTTTTACACCGATGATCGTGGTCCCGTGCCATCCGGGAAAGTTTGAGCTGGCCATTTGGCTCTCCTTCAACAGTTGTGGGAATATATGGCGGTCTACCCGCGGACGGGCAAGGGCCGGTTGCTCGCTTGACCCGCTGCCCCTAGGGTCCGGTTATGTCGCACCCCAAACGCGTTCGATTTTACCTTAATGACGGCACGCGTCGCCGGGTCAAGAATGGCGAACATAACTTCATCGCCAAAGCTGCGCACGTATTGGAACGGACAGGATATGAGGTGTCGTATCACCCAAACACGTTAGCAGAGCGCTTGAAGGCCGGCACGCGACGTGGCTATGCGCTGTGCGAGATGACGCCGCCGCCAAACCAGCGTGCAATGACGTTCCGCCGCGTCTATCACTATCCGTTCTGGCAAATTCAGGCGTCGGACAAGCGCTGGAAATGGGATGTGGCTCAGGCGTGTTTTGATCCGATGACGTGCCCTCGAAACGAGGCGCAGCGGTTCTTTTCCTACTGGCAGGCGCGGATTTTCAGGCCGCTGCTTGATCATATCGGTGATGACGATTTCATCTATATACCGCTGCAAGGCCGTCTGACGGATCACCGTTCCTTTCAATCCTGCAGTCCGATCGACATGCTCTCCCGGACGCGCGCCGCATGCCCCGGAAAACGGATCATTGCGACTTTACACCCAAAAGAAACCTACAGCCCGGATGAGATGACAGTACTGGACAAGATGCAAAGGCGTGACCCCGATCTCAGTATTCAGACTGGCGGGCGGGATACTCTGCTGCCTCGCTGTTCATATATTGTAACAATGACGTCGAGCGTGGCGTTTGACGGGATGTTTTTTGGAAAGCCCGCAATTGTGTTTGGGCAAACTGACTTTCACCACGTGACACTGAAGGGGCAAGACCCGAATGCGTTTGACCGTATCCAGTCCCATAGGCCTGATTACTCGGCGTATCTATGGTGGGCGTGGCAACACATGGCAATCAACGGTGGCCATGAGAGTGCCGAGGCCAAGATTGCTGCGAAACTGTCCGCCGCCGGCTGGCCAATGGGGTAAGGGCACCCGCCTTGCGGATGCCCCAGAAATTCTCAGATACTTTCTTCGATCCAGCTTTGCAGCGCGGCTTTGGGTGCGGCGCCTGCGCGGTTCGAAACGATTTCACCGTTCTTGAAAATAAACAGGGCCGGAATGCCACGGACACCCATTTGCGCGGGTGAGTTCGGGTTTTCGTCCACGTTCACCTTGGCGATCTTGATTTTGCCTGCCATTTCGGCCGACAGCTCTTCGAGGGCCGGGCCAATCTGCTTGCACGGGCCACACCATTCGGCCCAAAAGTCCACCACAACGGGGACATCGGAATTTTTGACTTCGGCGTCGAAAGTTGCGTCTGTTACGGCCACGGTTGCCATGTGAGTTCTCCTGCCAGGCTCAAGCGTAGGCTGGCAACCTAGGTACCCCCCACTGTATCGTCAAGATATGGCGTGCGTAACAGCGCTGACGTCACGATATCGTGCGGAATGCACATCAAGGTGCCGGTGTGGGTCCATAGAATACTCAACTGGATGGCGCGATCCGGATAAATCTGCTCCATTGCATGAGCATAGGCGCCCATCTGCCGCAAAACACCTTCTGGCGTCTGCTCGGGTTTTTCCGGTACCATGCGGTTCGTCTTGAAATCGATCACGTGCACAGCGTCCGGGGTCACATGCAGCCGGTCGATCGTGCCGTGCATGCGGCTGGCACCAAGTGCCGCGGTCACGGGCACTTCGGCCAGTACGTTGCTGGCAAAAAGCCACGAAAGATCTGGATCGGAGCGCACGCTATCCGCTTGTGCTTGTGCTTCCGCCTTCAGGTCGTCCGATAGGTCTGCCTCCTGCATAGCTTGCGCACCAATATCCGGGGCCTCCAACAAAGCATGTACGACGTTTCCAAATGCTTTTGCGGTCTCTTCCTCAAGCCCGTCGCCGGGACGCGCTTTGGCACCACCCAAATCTGATGGTGACAACGTTTCCTGCTGCGGCGCTGGGCTTGGAGCCGTGTTCTGAAAAATCATGGGCAGCAGAGCGCGCTTTTCGGTTTCCTGCTGATCTGCGCTTGGCGTTTCGAACGCCCAATCGCCATGTTGCAAGCGCAAACCGGGGCCCACTGGGGTATCCAGTGCTGTGGCGCAATCCGCTTCCACACCCGCCAGAACGCGCTGGTGCCAATCGTCGCCATTCTTGTTGAGTTCACCGGCCGCTCCGACAATCAACCACTTTTCAGCCCGTGTCAGAGCCACATAAAGCAACCGCAGCGACTCTTGTCGCTGTGCTGCTTTCAATTCGTCCAATCGGGTTGCCATTCGTTCCGGCAAGTGGGTCGAGGGCACCTTCCAAACGGGGGTGCCGTCGATGTCGATCACGTTGCCGCGGATTTGGAAATCCCGTTTGCCGCATTCGGGCAGGATCACGATGGGCGCTTCAAGCCCCTTTGATCCATGCACTGTCATTACCCTGATCTGGTTCGATGCACTGTCAATCTGGCGTTTGACCTCAAGATCGTCTGTTTCCATCCAAGTCAGAAAGCCGGTCAGGCTGGGTACTTCGCTGCGTTCATATGACAAAGCCTGGGACAAAAGTGCGTTGATCCCATCCTCCGCCTCGCTGCCAAGCCGCGCCAACATCTGTTGGCGTCCCTGATGTCGGGTCAGCATCCGTTCAATCAGATCATAGGGGCGCAGAAAGTCGACATTGTCGCGTAAGTCTCGAAGAATCGAGACTGTTTCGGAGTATTCGCCAGTTTTTGTACGCAAGCTGCGCCACAATTCATCCTCGGTCCGGTGGTGCGCCAGAGTGTATAGATCCTGCTCGGACCATCCGAACAAGGGTGATCGCAGTGCGGTGGCCAGCGACAGGCTGTCCTCGGGGGTGGCAAGGAAAGACAAAAGCGCGCCAAGGTCACGAACAGCGGTTTCGGCCCCGACTTTGAGGCGGTCCGCGCCAGCGATCGGCAGCTCAAGTTCTTTGCACGCCCGGATGATGTCCGGAAAAATTCCACCACGTCGCTGGACCAGGATCAGGAAATCCCGTGGTTGCACTGGCCTCGAACCCTGTGCGTCAGGTATCAATGTGCCGTCGTCCAGCATCTGCTTCATCTGCCCCGCCACAGCCATGGCCAGCGTCCGAAACTGGTGTTCAGCGCTTCGCCGGTCTACCGGATCGAACCATTCTCGCTCGGGCGTTTTTTCCGGCTTGGGCACCAGCGGCCACAGATCAACCCGACCGGGAAGGTCTGTATTGAAGGCAATGTGCTCTCCCTCGCCAAAACCAGCACCGGCTTCGGTCTGGAAAACCTTGTCGACCAGATTCAGGATCGCGGGCGAAGAACGGAACGAAAAGTCGAGGCTGCGGCCCCACAGCTTCTGCTCTGATTCAGCCAGTTTAGAGCCGAATTCTGATTGCATCCTGTCAAACTCACGCGGGTCGGCGCCCTGAAAAGAATAGATCGATTGCTTTTTGTCTCCCACGACAAAAATTGTACGGATCACATCGGTCCGTGCGCCCTCGCCGCTCGAAAACTCCTCGGCCAATCGTCGGATCACGTCCCATTGTGTCGGGCTGGTATCCTGCGCCTCATCCACGAGGATGTGATCGATACCGCCGTCAAGCCGGTAAAGAACCCAAGCTGCCACGCGGTCATCGCTGAGCAGTTGCTGCGCCTTCTGGATCAGATCATCAAAATCCAGCCAACCACGGCGTTGCTTTGCTTCGGCGTACCGTCTGGCAAACCTGCGGGCGAATTGGTGCAGAGTAACGGTGTGTTCAGCCGCATCAAGGGCGAGGCGTGCTTGACGCGCCACCTCAACCCTTTCAATCAGAGACTCAAGCTGCGGCAGAAGATGCGACGCTTGCTGTTGTGTGGATTTCGTTGGAAAGCGTTTCTTGCGGGTTCCGGCTTGGGTCAGAAACGCAGCCTCTGCAATCGACAGACTTTCGGTGTCGAGCGCGACGATGTCCTTTAGCGTTTCGCCGACAGCCTGGTCAGCTACGCCCTGCATCGCAAGTATCGGCAGCAGATCTTGCAACATGTCCCAATCGCCGGGCGCAAAGGTGGCATCGACAATACTGTCGCGTGTCAGATCAGCAGGTTGTCCAAGCAAAGTAAGCGCGTCACCAGTGCTCAGATCGCCGAATTTTAGGGCGTTGCTTGCGACTTCCTTGGTAAGCGAAAGGAAATCCTCGCCTTTGTATTGCGCGGCAAGACGGACGAGCACATCGGCATCGTCGCTGTCCGCCATTTGGTCGACAAGTTCGGCCCGCAACAGATCAGCGGCCCGATCTTCGATCTCGGTGAATTGTGGACTCACACCTGCTTCAAGCGGAAAACGCCTTAGTAGAGACGCACAGAACGAGTGGATCGTCTGAATCTTCAGCCCACCAGGTGTTTCGATTGCACGGGCAAATAGGGTGCGCGCGTGGCGCAATTCCTGCGAATTGGGCTTATGCTCCAATCCCAGTTCCGCCAGCTCCGCCCGCAAAGCATCATCATCCAGCATCGCCCAAGCGCCCAGACGCTGAAACAGACGGTTCTGCATTTCTGAGGCGGCGGCCTTGGTATAGGTCAGGCACAGGATGTGTTGCGGTTCGACATTTTCTAGCAACAGGCGTGCCACGCGGTCCGTCAAAACGCGTGTCTTGCCCGATCCGGCATTCGCCGACAGCCACGTGGACTGCATGGGTTGTGCCGCCTCTTGCTGACGGCGGGTGGCTTCATTTGCCATCTCCGTCATGTCAGCACCTCTGGTGCCGGGTCCTGGGTCACGTCCCATTCGCCAAAGCGCGCAAGCTGATCATAGTCCCGTGCTTCGCGATCTTCGTAAAGCGCGCGGCGCGAGGTATAGCCTTTGTCCCCTTCAAGATAAGCGCTCAACAACCCGACGAGCTCGGCAAGGATCTGACGCGGTGTCTCGACATCCAGCGGTGCATCTTCGGTCTTGGGATTGCTGCCCATCCCGATGAATTGCGCGGCGCGGACAGGGCGTGGGCCTATGGTAGAAAATCCGCCCTCCTCGACCATCGCCGCTTCGATCAGAAGCTGCTTGTCGAAGTGCTTTTGCTGATCCTTGGTCGGGGGCGAACCGGTTTTGTAGTCATACAGAATGACCGACCCCGCCTCATCGACATCCACCCGATCTGCGCGCCCCTCCAGTTCCGTTTTGATCGTTTGCAGGGTGAGTTTGCCGATGGCCTCATCTTCGAACAGCGTGGGCGTGGCGATGGACTGACGTACTCTTTCGGTCTCGACAATCCATTCGGCCGCCCGCCCGAACCGGGCCAGCCATAACGCACGTGCGGCGGGCCATGGTACGTCCCGGTTCAACACAGTGTGGGCGTGCATCATGAGCGCCTCGACGGTCAATGAAGCGCTATTGTCCAGCGTGTCGCGTACGAATCGTTCCATCACGTCGTGCGATAGAATCCCGCGCAAAAGCGCATCAGGTGTCTGCACCAAGGGCCGCAGTGCCCGTAGGCGCAGCACGTGTTTTGCATAAATGGCATAAGGATCGCGGATGAGCGTCTGGATTTCTGTCACCGTGAACCGACGGGGACGCGCAGACACGGGTGGGCAAGGAGAGGGGCGCTTTGCCTTTGGTTCTTCCTTAGTTCGGTCCAGTTCCCGAGACAGGGTCAGCCAATACGCACCACGCGACTTCATTGCGCCCCAATGGTCGGTTTGTCCTTGTCCAGCCAACCCTTGCAGCAGGTTGCGTAACCTGTTCACCCAGCGGGATGGCACCGTTTCAGCATCGTCTGACCGGATAGATCGCGTCAGCCAGACCTCGGGGGCAGCGATGGCTTGCTGGAAGTCATGCGCCGACAGGCCGATCCGTCGTTCGGGCAAAAGCAGACCTGCATCAAAACGCATCTTGCGGTTCAGCCAGGGATCAGGGGCTGGCGGTTCCGGCCATGTGCCGTCATTCAATCCAGCAAGGATCACCAGGTCTGCGCCCTGAACGCGCGCTTCAAGGGTGCCCCAGATCATGATGTTCGGATGTGGCGTGTCGCGGTCCCGTACATCGTCGCCTTGGCGCAAGGCCGTTGCGACCAGGCCGGCATAGTCACGGGCGGACATGTCACCGCCGTAGCTTGCGTTTTCAGCGAGCCCATCCATCACTTTACGCGCGGCCTGACCAGCCTTCTTTTGCCACAGTTCACCCGCATCGGTGCCGTTTGGTCCTTGTGCCAGCGTTTCGGCAAGGGTTCGGTGCAGGGACACCCACGTATCCAGCGACCGTGTTCCTGCAATTTCGCGGTTACACAGAAGGTCACCAATCCAGGCGGCCCATGTTTCGATCTCGTCCACCTGCCTGGTGGCCTTCAAGGCGCAGCGCATCAGGCTGTCAGGTTCGGGGTATGGCAAGCCATCTCTGCGAATTCGCAGTTCAAGCCGTTGGGTGTTCAATTGGTGCAGGTTGCGATCCGCGCCGGAATGCGACAACGGGTGTTTGAGCAGGGTCAGCAGCGCCTCGGCATCCAGAGGGGTCTGAAACAGCGCCGCGATGTGGCGCAGGAACCGCCCCGGCGGAGACAGATGCAACGGCGTTCCCGCGCTGTCGTCAGGCAGGATGTCCCAGCGATCCAGTGCTGCCGTGACCTGCCGGGTCAGCATCCGGTCTGGCGTTATGAGAGCCGCTTTTTGCCCCTCCTCGGCTGCTTGCCGCAAGCGCATTGCGACGGCGATTGCTTCGGCACGTGGCGTGTCGGCCTCGACAAGTGTGATCGTATCTGTCGCGGCGCCAAGGTTGGTCAACTTTGGCCCCTCCTCTCGCCATGCATCGGTAACGGGCGCTGGACGCAGTGCAAGCGAAACAAGCGCATTGCGTGGGGCGGATACAGGGGCCAGCGCCGTCCATGTCTGAACATCCGATGGATGTAGATCGAGCGCATGACACAACCGCAGGAAACGGAATTGCGGGTGATCCTCTGCAGTCTGATCCTGTCCCAACGCATCCCAGACTTGGGCAGGCATGTGATCATCGAAACCAGGCAACAAAACAGCCCCCTGTGGCAGGGCCGCCACCGCCTGCATCAGCAACAAGGTTGTCCCGCGCGATCCGGTTGAGCCAACGACAATCATTGGATCCTTTGGTGGCGCATGAGTCCAATGATCGGCCAATTGCAGGACAGTTTCACGTTGCCGGGCCTCAGGGTCCGGCGCGCTGCTGCTTTGGTTGATGTAGTCCTGCGCGATCGCGATGAACTGTTGCGCGCGCGCCCAGTGGCCGGATTGATCCGAGACGTCCAGTCGCGCGATATCGGCCGCACTCACCCCTTCGCCCTGCATCTCGTCCATCAGTGTGGCAAGGCTGTCCGCAAGATTAAAGGGTCCTGCATCGGGCGCAAGGTCGGGTTGGCGCTCGAGAAGGTTCTGGATCAGCGTCGCCAATTCAAGCCGCCGCCGCAACGGTGGAGCGGCAGGTGGCAGAGGCGCGCTTGGCAGCAGGTCGCCCAGCTGTGTTATCATGCGGATGCGGGGCAGTAACCGCGCCGGTCCTTCGTCAAACAGTGCACGCAGCCGTCTGGCCATGCGGGTGGTGTTGACCAGCAGCGTCACGTGCGCCCAGGCTTCGGGTGGGGCGCCCTTTAGCCGATCCTCGAGCCCGCGCACGACGGCCAGTGGAAAGTCGACACCCGGGGCGCATCCGAACAGTCTGCATTTGTCCGACGGGTCAAACATCATGACGCTGCAGCATGTTTTCGGCGATTGCGATCCCCTCGGGGTGACCCACGTCGCACCAGTGACCGGGATATGACAAACCGTAGAGGCGCCCCTGCTCTGCCATCATGTTCCAAGGGAAATTCAGGGAGAACGCGCGCTCAGGCACATCATGCAACAGGTCTGTTTTCATGATTTGCGTGCCGCCATAGACCATTGTGCCGCCGCGGTGCAGACGCCCATCGTCATCCAGCCGGAAGTCACCCTCTCCGTTTCGACCGTGGACCTGGGCAAGAGGCACGCAAGTCAGAAGGGCGTCCATGTGTATGGGGTCCCATGCCTCAAGCAACATACGTAATGGATTTGGCCCGGCCCAGATCGCGTCCGGGTTCACGGTCAGAACCGGGTTGCTTTCCAGAGTAGGCAGCGCGTTGCGCAGTCCACCACCCGTATCAAGAATATCAGGTTCTTCCCGCAATGTGGTGACGGTGCGCTTGGCCAGATGCGCCTCAAGCGCGTCGGGCAGATAGTGCAGGTTCACCACAATGCGCGGCGGTTTCACTGCGTCCACTATCCCAAGCGCATGATCAATCAGTGGCATTCCAGCCACTGGGATCATCGGTTTGGGTTGCGACGTGGTCAGGTGCTTCATGCGCGTTCCGAACCCCGCAGCAAAGATCATCACGGCAGGGGGATCGTTTGGCATTGGTCTTTGAGGCTTTGCAAAATGTCAGGGGTTGGCGCGGGCAGTGCCGTGCGGATCAACGGTGCGATTTCCGCAGCGACCGGGTGCGAGAGGTCCGTTTCGATATGTCCCCATACCCGGGGGATCAGATCGATGTAATGTGGTTTGCCATATGCGAGAGACAACCGGGCAAAGACGCCCAGAATACGCAGGTTGCGTTGCAGGCCCAGCAAAGCATAGGCGTCGTGGAATGGCGCTGCTGGACAACCGGAACCAGCTACATACCGGTCGACCATTCGATGCTGAAGGTCGGGTGATACATCGCGCCGCGCATCCTGCAGCACAGACACCAGATCATAGGCTGGATGACCCAGCATCGCGTCCTGGTAATCAAGCAAACCGACCCGTTTCGATCCGGTTCGTTTCGGCAGCCAGATCAGATTTTCGGCGTGGTAGTCACGCTGGATCAAAACCGGCTGCGTCGTATCAAGAGTTTCAAGCGCTGCGTGCATGGCCGTTTCGAACGCGGCGCGCGCGTCTGCGTCTACGGATCCAAGTACGCCACGCTGATACCAGTCAAATGCAAGGCAGGCGGCATCGGTCATCACATGTGCATCATATCGTGGCAAATCAGGTGGCGTAGCGCGGTGCAAGTTCAGAAGTAGGTCAACCGCTGCCTCATACAGTGGTGTTTCCCGCGTATTGTCTGACTCGATCACCCGAACAAACAGATCGTCGCTCAAGTCTTCGATAAGCAGGAAACCGTGTGTCGCGTCTTGGGCATAGATCTTCGGTGCCGACAGCCCCACACCGCGCAAATATGCTGTGATGGTCACAAAGGGACCAACATCTTCGCCCTTGTCCGGCGGGGCGTCCATCAGGATGCGTGTATCGCCCGAAAGTGTAAGCCGGTCATACCGTCGGTTAGATGCGTCCCCAGCAACCAGTTCGGACGTTGCCTTGGCCCAGCCAGTACTTTCGAGGAAACTCGATCTAAAAGCTGCGCGGTCAGGCATCTGACATGAACTCTTGCAGGCGGTCTGACCAACGTGGATCGGTCCAGCGCAGCATCGCGATCCGACCGTCACCGCTGGATTGGATGGCGATGGTCAAGGCAGAATCTGGTGTCAAATGCCCAAGCCGATCCGGCCACTCGACAAGGCAAATCGCATCTTCAAAAGCGTCTATCAGGCCCAGTTCATCCACCTCGGTATTTGCTGACACGCGGTACAGGTCAGTATGCCACAGCGTGCCGTTCCGAGTGTCATAGACTTGCACCAGTGTGAAGGTGGGTGACGGTACATCTTCGGGTTCCATAAGCACAGATTGAATCAGCGCGCGGGCGAAATGGGTCTTGCCCGCACCAACATCCCCTTCAAGCAACACCACATCGCCAGGGCGCAAAGCAGGGCCAAGGATTGCAGCAGCGTGGGCAGTATCATCTTGGGTTGGCCAATGTAAGGTAAGGGGGGCAGACGTCATCCCGCCAACCTACTGCCATCCCAGTGCGCTGCAAGTCTGAATGGTTAGGACAGTGCGGGAACCGCGGTCTTGGACTGGCCTACCAACTCGGAAAAGCGAATGACCGTTGCCCCGGATACGATTGGAGAGACCTGTGCCCGGATCGCGCCGCGATCCATGTGTTGCACCTCGGCCTCCCACGCGGCCCGTTCTCCCAGCTTCATGACGAAATCGCGCATGTCGCCCCAAGCCGGGTTCGGTTCACACTCTTTCTGCCAGGCTTGCAGGCAATCCACGATGGTGACATCCGCAAAACTGTTGTCCGGATCCAGCTTCCACATGTCGCGATAGGCAGCGTTGCAGAATGTCAGTACCCCTGCCGAGGAAAAGACGACAAGCGCGTCTTCGAACGTGTCCATCAGGGACTGGCCCAGCTCAAGCTCTGCACGAAAGTTGCGGGTCAAGGAAATCTCAGCCGTGATGTCCTCGATCAGAAACGCAATGGCACCATCCGGGTGGGGCCGTCCGCTAACGCGATATGTATGTCCGGTGTCTAGCGTCCATGTCTCGTGATAGCTGCCATGCGATGCGGCATTGATCATCGCCGAGATTTCCTGCCGCCATGACCCATAGTTCTTGGGCTCGGGCATTACCCGGTTGTCCCGCAGCCGGTCGAAGAACGATAGCATATCGGGCCGACCACTTAGAAATTCGGCCGGCAAAGATGTCAGATCCACAAGGGCTGGATTGAAAAGGGCCAGTTGGCAGTTGCGATCAAAGATCGCCAGACCGATGGACAGTTGCGCAAAGGTTTTGGCCAGCGTCTGGACAAAGTTACGTTGAGCCACTTCGGCCTGGATGACAGCGTTTATGTCCACTGCGTGAAACGCCGTGGCCTCGTCGGCCTGTGTCGCTGTCACACTGTACCATTCAGTCGTCCCGTTGAGGTCCATTTTAACGGGTACCCGGACAGACGATTTGCCGGTCAAATCATCCGGAGCAAATTCAAAGATCGCAGACGTATCATCGGTATTAACACCCTTTGCAGCCTTCTCCAGTGTTTCATAGGCTGCGTTTCGCCACGTGATGGAGTCTGTCTCATCAACCAACCAGATCGGGTACGGCGCTGCCTTTGCCGCGAGGCGCAGGCTGTCCAGTTCGGATTCGAGGGACTGGATGGTGTGTTTGGTATTTGGATCGCCGACTGTTTGATCTTCAATCTCGACACGAGTCTTGCCAGCCTCGCGATGTAGGCGCAGAACTGCGCTGTCGTCGCTGCGGGCCGCTTGCAGTGTCAGTGTTTCAACAGATTGAATGTCCTCGGCATCTGGCAGGCCGGGAAACCTGGAACTTAGCCCTGCCTTCAGTGCATGCCAATCGGTCACACCCGGTTCGCGCCGCATCGCTGTTTCCGCGTGTGGCGAGGCGTGTTCCAGATCGACACCATCGAACAAGAAGGAAAACCGTGGCACCAACGGTGCAATAGACTGGACTCCAGAGGCTGGTGTACGGCCAAGATACAAGATGCCTGCAGCCACGGCGCACAAGGCAGAACCGAACACCACAATCACTTCAGTGAGTGCCATCGCGCAACCTTTCTCCAAGTTCATTGAACTATTTGGCAAGGAGGGTTAACGCGATATTAACGCGCTGCAATTTTCAGGCTCGGATTTGCTGGTTCCGACCAAGTGAAACAGCGTTTTCGCCACTCCGCGCATCCACCTTTTGCCTTGGCCAAACGACTTCGACGATGGCGCCAATATGGTTGTCCCTCTGCTCCCAGGTGGCATACGGATCTGCGCCATTGGCAAAGGTCAGTTCTGCTCCGGATCGTTCCAGCAGCGTTTTGGCAATGAACAGGCCCAGGCCCATGCCCTCATATTCTGGCCGTTGGGCACGTTCCGTTGATGACTTGCGACGACGTACAAACGGATCGCCAATGCGGCCCAGCAGTTGCGGCGGGAAACCCTGCCCATCGTCCATGATGCGGATGGTGATCTGTGTGTTGGTCCAGTGCGCTTCGATCCAGACAGTCGACCGGGCAAAGTCGACGGCGTTCTGCACCAGATTGCGCAGTCCATGAATGATCTCGGGTTGGCGCAGGATCGCGGGTTGGTCGATTTCATCGCCAGCATCGGGATCATGGGTGTATTGCACGACCTTTCCACGGTGTGTGTGCGGCTCGGCGGCTTCCTGGACCACGGTCATCAAAGGCGCTTGGCGCAGATGCAGGTCATCTTTGCCCGCGCGGCCCATGTCACGCAGGATGTCGCGGCAGCGGTCGGCCTGCTGCCGGATCAGGGCAGCATCCTCTTTCAACTCGGGGCGATCATCCAGTTCTTCGATAAGTTCGGAACTGGTCAGTTTGATCGTGGCAAGTGGTGTTCCAAGCTCATGTGCTGCGGCAGCTACCACGCCACCCAGATCCGTCAGCTTCTGTTCGCGCGACAGCGCCAGCTGTGTGGCAGACAAGGCGTCCGACATTGAATGAATTTCCGACGTGACACGGCGGGAATATAAGCCGATGAAACAGATTGCGATCACAAGAGCGATCCAGTTTCCGAATACGAACAGATCCGGAATGCGCAAAATAAACCCATTCTGGGTGCGCAGGGGTAGATGATAGTCCGACAGGATGGTCACGATAACGATGGCAGTGGCACCGACCAGCAGCGTCGACCGAGTCGTCAATACTGCCGCCGAGATGGTGACAGGGCCCAGAAGCAACAGGGCGAACGGGTTGTTCAGCCCGCCCGTCAAGAATAACAGGAACCCAAGCTGCAGCACGTCGAAGAGGACCATGAGCAGGTTTTCGAACTCGTTGAGGCGCTTGTTTTCGGGAAAGACGAAGATAGCGATCAGGTTGCCGATCACCGACACCCCTACGGCCAGATAACAAAGGCCAAGTTCCAGTTGGAGGCCGTACAGCCGTTGTGCGACCGTGAGGGCAACAAGCTGCCCGACAATCGCAACCCAGCGCAGCAGGATCATCGTCCGCAGACGAATCCAGTTTGATCGTTGCTGGCCGGTCAGCAGGCCAATGTCGGGTTGCGCCATTGTGTCACTTCTTCGTTTATTGCACTCGCGCCCGGGATTGATAGCTAAGGTATAACCCTAGCCCGGAGGCCGAATATGACCCGTATCATCGCACCCGTCGCCGCCATTGTCGCTGCCCTTTTTATCGGGGGCCTGTGGTGGATCACCCAGTCAAGCGGCGAAGATACCGCATTTGCCCAGTGCAATGCGACCCAGGTTGCGGGCGACGGCAACGGAATCGGGGGTCCGTTTGAATTGGTCAATGCCAAAGGGCAAACCGTCACGGATCACGACGTGATCACGGAACCGAGCCTAATCTACTTCGGCTATACGTTCTGCCCGGATGTTTGTCCGCTGGATACAGCGCGCAACGCCGAAGCAGTCGATGCTTTGGCCGAACGCGGCATGTCCGTCACGCCGGTGTTTATCACGGTCGATCCCGAGCGGGATACGCCTGAGATTGTCGGCGATTTCGCCTACAACCTGCATGAGAAGATGATCGGCCTGACAGGATCGTTGGAACAGACCGACGCGGCCAGCAAAACCTACCGAACATACTATAAAGCGCATGATAAATCGGATGAGTTCTACCTCGTGGATCACTCGACGTTTACGTATCTTGTGCTGCCCGAGCATGGCTTCGTTGAGTTTTTCCGTCGCGATATAGGCGCCGACGCAATGGCAGACCGTGTTGCATGCTTCGTTGAAAACGCCTGATTTCTCGGAATAATTTGACCCCGTGTGTTGCACGGGCCATATTCCACTCCAGCCAGAAAAGTAAGCGGGAACTGGAGAATTCGATGCCGGATGCAGCACTGCCCGAGTTGGGCGAAGACAAATCGCTCTTACTGGTTGATGACGACGAACCATTTCTGCGGCGTCTGGCCAAGGCCATGGAAAAGCGCGGTTTCGAGATTGAAACGGCGGACAGTGTGACTGCGGGCAAGGCCATCGCAACGGCCCGTCCGCCTGCTTATGCCGTGGTCGATCTTCGGCTTGAGGACGGCAACGGGCTCGACGTGGTCGAAGTGCTGCGCGACAAGCGGCCGGATGCTCGGGTTGTGGTACTGACTGGTTATGGTGCGATTGCGACTGCGGTTGCGGCCGTCAAGATCGGGGCGACCGACTATCTGTCAAAGCCTGCGGATGCCATGGATATCACCAACGCGCTATTGGCCAAGGGCGATGATCTGCCACCCCCACCGGAGAACCCGATGAGCGCAGACCGGGTGCGTTGGGAGCATATCCAACGTGTCTATGAACTGTGTGATCGCAACGTGTCAGAGACGGCGCGGCGGTTGAACATGCACCGGCGGACGTTGCAACGCATCTTGGCAAAACGTTCGCCTCGTTGAGGTGTTGGACTGGGGGTTTTCCACCCCCAGACCCCCGGAGGATTTTTTGAAACAGGGAAGGATTGGACGGTGCGTTTTGCGCTGGGCACCTTCTTGTGATTTTCGAAATCTGAGGCCAGATTCCACCCTGTTACCCCCCGTGCACCCCCACCGTAGAGGTGGGGTAATTAGGGGTTAACAGATTCAGAGGTCGTAGCGCTTGAGAATCTTGTCGACGATCTGGCCGTTTGCCATCTCGTACCCGTCGATCCGACCATAATCCTGGAACCCGCGGGACTGGTAGTAGATCAGCCCACCTTCGTTATCGGCGCGGATATTGGCGTTGATCCAGACATAGCCGATGTCTTTGGCCGACCTGCGTGTCGCGTTAAACAATTTTGACCCGATACCAAGGCCGGTTTGACCCAACTGCACAAAGGTGGCGATTTCGGCAGCTTCGGGTGGCAGGTAGTTGGCGCTTTCGATCCATTGGAAGCCCACGACCTGTTCGGATTCGTTTACGGCCACATGCCACGCCGCCCGCCCGTCATTGGCCGACATCCAGTCTGCCAGATCGTCCCCGGACACCTTGGTTGTCAGGGCCGTCGTTCCGCCCTCTTCGATAATGGCATCGAGCAGCGCAGCCATGGATGGTGCGTCGAGTGCGATGGCAGGGCGAACGTGGATCATATGCAGCTTTCAAGCAATTCTGTGTGGCGCTCGGTGAACGCGTTGCGGGTTTCAACGGGCGGGCGCAGGACAATTTGTAGCCCATCAATCAGTGTTTGATCCGGTTTTCCAAAGAATTTACTGGCCTCAGTCTGTGTAAAGCCGGCGATTTGGGTGGCTTCCATCCAGGCGCTGATCCTGTCGGCCTTCTTGATCTGCCGTTTGATTGTCTGCGGCACCTTGGCGGGCAGACCGAACCGGATATGCACCGCCGCTTCCAACCGTTCATCAAGCATTTTGTACCCCGGACCAACCGAGGTTTTCACGGGCGAGATCATGTCGCCGATCACGTATTCGGGCGCATCATGCAAAAGTGCGGCCAAGCGCCACTTGGCAGGCGCATTGGGCGATATCCGACCAAAAAGCGTCTCTACCAAAAGGGAGTGCTCGGCCACGGAATACGCATAGTCCCCCGCCGTTTGCCCATTCCAACGTGCGACAAAGGCGAGGCCATGGGCGATATCCTCGATCTCGATATCCATGGGGGTTGGGTCCAGCAGGTCCAGCCTGCGGCCCGACAGCATGCGCTGCCAAGCACGGGGTTGTTTGGGCATATCTTTCTCCGGTGTCGTCCCGTCCTAGCGCAGGTACAGGCCGTACGAAAGCTTTGGTCGGTTTGAAAGCTCGACACGGTTCGATTGCCATATATCGCAACCTTCGAACGCGCGATTGCCCCTGTCGGGGGTGAGTGCTATCTGCGGTCCAACCCTATTTGTGAAGGACAAGACACATGTCGCAGGACTACATTGTTAAAGACATTGCCCTGGCCGAGTTTGGCCGCAAGGAACTGGACATTGCCGAAACGGAAATGCCTGGCCTGATGGCATGCCGCGCTGAGTATGGCGAAAGCAAGCCACTGGCCGGTGCCCGCATCGTTGGATCGCTGCATATGACGATCCAGACCGCTGTTCTGATCGAAACACTGGTTGAACTGGGTGCCGATGTGCGCTGGGCATCCTGCAACATCTTTTCGACTCAGGACCACGCGGCAGCGGCCATTGCGGCGGGTGGCACACCGGTCTTTGCGATCAAGGGGCAATCGTTGGAAGAGCACTGGGATTACCTGGACAAGTCGTTCCAGTTCGCTGATGGCCCAAACATGATTCTGGACGATGGCGGCGACGCGACCCTTTATGTCCTGCTGGGGGCACGTGCCGAAGCGGGCGAAGACATCATTCCCGTGCCGACCTCAGAAGAGGAAGAAGTGATCAAAAAGCAGATCGCCAAACGGATGGCGCAAAGCCCCGGCTGGTTCACCAAGATGCGCGACCAGATCAAGGGTGTCTCGGAAGAGACCACAACCGGTGTGAACCGTCTTTACCAGCTGGTGCGTGATGGGCAGCTGCCCTTCCCCGCCATCAACGTGAATGACAGCGTCACCAAGTCGAAATTCGACAACAAGTATGGCTGCAAGGAATCGCTGGTCGACGGCATCCGCCGCGCCACGGACACCATGATGGCCGGCAAGACCGCCGTCGTGATGGGATATGGGGATGTTGGCAAAGGGTCAGCCGCGTCACTGGCTGGTGCGGGTGCCCGCGTGATCGTGACCGAGGTTGACCCGATCTGCGCCCTGCAGGCGGCCATGGACGGCTTCCAGGTCACCACGCTGGAAGATGTTGTGGCGAACGCCGACATCTTTGTCACCACCACCGGCAACAAGGATGTGATCCGCATCGAGCATATGCGCGAGATGAAGGACATGGCCATCGTCGGCAACATCGGCCACTTCGACAATGAAATTCAGGTGGCGAACCTGAAGAACCACAAGTGGACCAATATCAAGGAACAGGTGGATATGATCGAGATGCCGAACGGGCATCGCATCATCCTTCTGTCCGAAGGTCGTCTGCTGAACCTTGGTAATGCGACGGGCCACCCGTCTTTTGTCATGTCGGCATCCTTCACCAACCAGGTGCTGGCGCAGATCGAACTGTGGACCAAGGGCGACGAGTACAAGAACGAGGTCTATATCCTGCCCAAGCATCTGGACGAGAAAGTGGCCCGTCTGCACCTGGACCGGATCGGTGTGAAGCTGACACAAATGGACCCTGAACAAGCGGCCTATATTGGTGTTGCACCCGAGGGCCCGTTCAAGCCGGAACACTACCGCTACTAACGAAAAGGGCGGGGATTGCCCCGCCCAATTGCTTTCAAAAGGGTCGCGCTGTGCGCGGCCCTTTTTAGTTGTTGTCCAGCGCGTTGCCGACGCCGACGACCGATCCGATCAGGCCAAACACGGTGCGGATGGATGTGACCGTGCTTTCGGTTGCAAGTACCAGATCGCCCGGGTTGATGTTGAACTTCCGCGCCGCAAAGAGCGCATCAGCCGATGTCAGGTCGATAGCAAAGACCACTTGGGTCTTGGCGGGTCCGGATCCATCGGACTGTAGATCGTCGGCACTGTAATCACGCAGGATCAGAACACCCTTGGGATTGGCCCGCGTGTCGTTGATTCCATCCACCAGCGCCAGGGCTTCGATTGCGTTGATGCGCTCTTTGGTAAACGGCACGATGGTCTCGGATCCGGTTGCACCCAAGGCAACGAAATAACGGTCATCCTCTTCGGCGATGATCTGATCGCCGCCGCGCAGGATCACATTGGCCGACGGACGCTTGAACAGATCACCAGCACGGATGCCATAGGACTGGCCATCCCGGATCACACGAACCAAAGGATTTTCAAGTGAAGGAGAGACCCCACCGGCCGCCGAAATCAAGCTGAGGATGGAATAGTTCCGGTTGGGCACCGGATATGTGCCCGGTGCACTGAACCCCCCAACCGCATCGACGGAGTTGTCAGGGCCCGAAGAGATGGCGAGTTGCACCTGCGGGTCAGGAACAACCATGCTCAATTCTTCTTCGATCTGGCGCCGGGCCGCGTCCGGGGTCGATCCGCTGACATGAACATCGTCAATGTAAGGCACGAAAATCGAACCGTCGGGCGACACGGTTATACCTTCCAACGCAACGTTTTGCTGCTCAACCCCTGTCAGCAGCGAGTTTTCCTGGTTGTCCCAGATGACCAGATCGATTTGATCGCCGGGTCGAATGATGTTGGATTTTGGGCCCGGGTTGCGGCTGAACCAGTGATAATGTCCCTCCCACCCGGTGGCAGGCCATGTGGCAAGCTGGGACACATTCTCGCCCGTGATTGGCACCACGGAAAACGCCGCATCTTCGTTGTTCTGGTTGCGGACCACTTCGCCCTGAATGGCTGCGCCACGGGGCAAAGCACAGGCGGACACCACCGTAATAATCAACAAAGACGCTAAGAAGCGAATTGGACGTTGCACAATATGTCCCCCTGAGCCGATCCACGGCAGCGTATTTCAGACACGTTTAGCCGGAAACATCGGCGGAACACAAAGAAATCTCAGCCACGGGCGGTCAATCGCCGAAAGCGTTGCCCTATGACAATGGACAGGTGCACCAAATCATGTGTTTTGAGCAGTTGGATTGCCTAAATCCTCTGCCTCGATCACGTTTTCGTCGTCTACAACGGCGACGGCGTTGCCTGCTTTTTCAGCGGGTGAACCGACCAAAAGCGGCAGCATTTCGGTTCCGCCGGGCAAGCTGAGTTCGGCATTCGGCGGGCGTTTCCATGTCAGCGTATCGAAGGCACCACAGTTGCCGCATGTCGGTGCCCATTCGCCGTGAATGTTGTGACAGTTGTCGCATACCCACTGCGGCCCGCGCGGCGCGGTCAGTGCACGGGCAAGCCAACCCTGCACAACAGCGTCCCCGGCCCCTTCGCCCCGTTCGATGGCCGCCATCAATGTCAGTGACCTTGTGGTTGGATCGCTTTCCACCAAATCGCCAAGCGCGCGTCGGGCGGCGGGAAAATCCTCAGCGGCGATGTTCAGTTCGCTGAGCAGCATACGCGTTTCAGAGTGATCGGACTTGGACTTGGTCAAACCTGCAAACCGCTTGAGGCGCGCGGCAGCGTCTTCGCTTGGCTCAATCTCTGCAAAGGCGGCGGCGACATCGGGGTGTGGCTGGGCGTCCCACGCCTTTTTCAGAACGCGTGTTGCATAGCGTTTCTGGCCCTTCTCAATGTATCCGCGGGCAGCCATCACGGCCGCCGGGATCAGATCGGGTGACAGGCGGTTGGCTTCGATTGCTGCTTCGCGCGCTTCGATCGTCTCGTCCGCTTCCAGGATTTTCTTGGCTTCGCTCAGGGCCAGCACAGCGTCGCGCCGCTTGTGCACATCGCGTGGCAGCGCGCCGTGTTTCAGTTTGGCGCTCAGGGTTTGACGCGCGCCTGTCCAGTCTTCCTTGTCTGCCTGAAGCTTGAGCAGAATATCCTGCGTTTCTTCATGTTTGGGTTTGATCGCGAAAGCCTTTTCCGCCAGCTTGAGCGCTGTTTCGGTGTCCCCATCGGCCAGCTTCTGCTTCATGATCCCGCGCACGCCGACAAAGCGGGTCGCGTCATTTGCCACCAGCTTGCGGTAGGTTTCTTCGGCTTTCTTCCGATCCCCAGCCATTTCGGCGGCTTGTGCGGTCAGCAGGCTGGTGAGTTCGGGACGGTCGAGGTAACGATCCGCCTTTTCCGCCTTGGCCAGCGCAGTGCGTGCTTCACCCGAGGCCAGCGCCATCATGCCCTCGGCCAGTGCGTTGTACCCGCGCTCGGACTTGTTTCTGGCACGAAAGCGTGTCCATGCGGTTTCATCGCCATTAAGGACTTTCCAGCAAACATGTAGAAGACTAAGAACCTTCAGCCCGATCCAGACAGCGATGACGAGCGCCACGAGGGCGATGACCGATTGCAGCGGCCCCAGCGTATACTCCTTGCCCGCGACAACGATTTGTATGCCGCCATCGGATTCCAGAAGCCATCCGGCCCCAAGGGCCAGCGCGGCAACCGCGATGACGAAAATAACGATTCTTACCAATGACCAGATCATGAAAGGCCCCTTCAGAGTGCCGACAGGCTTTGCGCCAATGCGTTTGCGGCGGTGACCGCCTCGTGACGCTGTTGCGCCTGTTCCAACCACGGCGCGAGTGCCGCTTGTGCCGCCTCGGGCAGAGCCTCTGCCTCGGCCAATGCGTCGCCCAACCGACCCTCGCGCGCTGCGGCTTCGATCCGTGACAGGACGGCGTCGGGGTCTGACCCTTCCTTGGGCAGGATTGACCGGGTGCCAAGCTGACGTTCAAAAAATGCGCCCAGTCCGCCACCTTCTTCGGCCGCTCGGGCAGCCGCCAGCGCGTCACGGGCGGCGTCAGATGCAGACGCTTGCAGTTCCGACAAGGGCTGTACCCCATCGGCTGCAGCTGTGCGCAAGGCGTCGGGGATGTCCGTGACACCGGCCTGTTCAAGATCACCAAGGGCTGCTGCAAACGGGCCACCATTGTCGACGGCGGCCAGCACACGGTTCACGGCGGCGCGGGCCAGTGTGGAACTTGCGGATGCCTCGGCATTTTCGCGGGCAAGGCGCGCGTCGGCCAGAAGCCTGTCAATTTCATCCTGTTGCTCTGCCGCAGTGGCACGCAGGTCGGACAGGGCAGCATTAATTGCTTCGCTGGGTACAACCGGCGCCGTACCCGCTTGCGACCCAAGGCCGTCGATGCGATCTGACAACGCCGCGAGTTGTTGTTCCAGCGGGCCAAGGTCCGTTGGCGCGTTGGCTTGCGAGAGGGTTTCGACCTGAGTCGTAAGGGTTGCAATCTGTTCGGTGGATTGGTCCAGCCGTTCTGTCAGGCCCGCCACCGTCCCGTTTAGCTGTTCAACCAGTTCCGGGTCCACGCCTGCCTCGCTGGCGAGGCCGGGGAAGATGGGTTCAAGGATGTCGGACCGTGCTGCGATGAAACCCGCCAGTGCCGCAATGATCCCGGCAAAGATCATGGGAACGATGCTACGTCGTTCCGGTTCCGGTTGCGGCGGGGGCGGTGCAGCACTTTCCTGCTCCTGCTCCTGCTCGTCAAAAGTTTCCGGATCCACCTCTTCCACCTCAACTCGAGCGTCTTCTGTCAGTGCAAGTGCATCGAACGTGTCAGTTTCGGCTTCAGTACCATGTGGTGTGTCCGCCCCGTCCGATGTTGTGGTGTCTACTTCGGGGGCGTCAGGCGTTTCGGCCTTGGGGTCATCTTGGGGGCCCTTCTCCGGAAATTTGCGTTTGGCCAAGGAATTCCCCTTCCGATTCTTCCGTGCGGTTGCTGCACCGCGTCAAAGTCTAACCTGCGCCCCCGTGCCCCTCAACCCGCACGGATGATCTGCCGCATGGCTTCATACATCGCCGTTGCGTCAGGTTGCACTGCAACACTGTCCGTTTGAACAGGTTGGACAGCGTCGGCAACCGCATCACTGAGTGCGATCACACGTATGGATGTGGTGCGCGGGGCCTCTCTGGCAAATTGCATGGCGGTTCTGGGCGAGAAAAGGGGAACGATGGTCAATTCTTCCCGCAAAAGCGCATCGTGCGCGGATTCCGACAATGGATGCAGCCGCTGATCATAAACAACCCAGTCTCGCGCCTCTTGACCCGCAGCTTGCAAGCGGCTGACAATATCTCCGCGTGTATGGCGGCCGCGGATGTGGACCAGGGCCTGACTGAGCGGGACCGTGGCCAAATGCGCCACGAGCTCATCCGCAGTCTGCCCCACCAGTTGCGCGGCCCAGCCATGTTCCTTTGCCCGCTCGGTGGTTGCCGCGCCGATACAATAAGCGACGCGATCTGCCCCGGCGGGTGCATTGGCGACGCCGTTGGACGAGGTGAAAATCGCTGCTTCCTCGGTCGCAATCGTATCCCCATCAGCCATGGACACAATGGACAGCAACGGGCTGTAAAGCGGTCTGACCTGCGATTTCAGATCATCCGGCATCTCTGCCACGAACCGCTTCGCCGCCGTGTGCGGTCTGGTCATCAGCAAGGTGACCGGTGAGTGAGATGCATTGTTTGCCACGGCTTATGCTGTTAACCCGCACGCGCCTTTGGTGCAACGGATGGGTCATGACGCAGATAGCGACAGTTCTGGGAATCGAAAGCAGTTGTGACGACACCGCCGCCGCTGTCGTGCGCGGTGTGCCCGGGAACATGGAGGTGCTGTCATCAGTGGTCTTTGGCCAGACCGACCTGCATTCCGACTTCGGCGGTGTCGTGCCCGAGATCGCTGCCCGTGCCCATGCCGAGCGGCTGGATGTGAGCGTAGCGCGAGCCTTGGAAAAGGCGAGTGTCGAGCTGACAGACATAGATGCCATTGCAGCCACCTGCGGTCCGGGCCTGATCGGTGGCGTGGTCGCAGGAGTGATGACGGCCAAGGGGTTGTCGGCGGCCACGGGCAAACCGCTTTACGGCATTAACCATCTTGCCGGGCACGCACTGACGCCTCGCTTGTCTTCAGGTATCGCCTTTCCTTACCTGATGCTGCTGGTGTCTGGCGGGCATTGCCAGTTCCTGATTGCGCTTGGGCCGGATGACTTTAAACGGCTGGGCGGCACTATTGATGATGCCCCGGGAGAGGCGTTCGACAAGGTCGCGCGATTGATTGGATTGGGCCAACCCGGCGGTCCCGCGATTGAAAAAATTGCGCAGGATGGGGACGCCAAGCGCTTTGCCTTTCCTCGGCCCCTGTCGAACAAGCCCGGCTGCGATTTGAGCTTTTCCGGTCTTAAGACAGCGGTGTTGCGTGCGCGCGATGATATTATGGCCGAACAGGGCGGTCTGACGGTACGGGATCAGGCGGATTTGGCGGCTTCGTTTCAGGCTGCGGTGACGGACAGTCTGGCGGGCAAGGCCAAGCGTGCGCTTGAGCTTTATCTTGAGTTGGCGCCTGCCATACCGACCTTCTGTGTTGCGGGCGGTGTCGCTGCAAATATGACCATTCGGACCGCGTTAGAGACTGTTTGTGCTGACGTAGGCGTTGCATTTGACGCACCACCACTGGCGCTATGCACCGACAATGCAGCGATGATTGCCGCCGCAGGGATCGAACAGATGCCGTACCGGGAACCTGATGGCATGGATCTGTCAGCGCGTCCCCGGATGCCGCTCGACACCAAAAGTGCCGCCATGCTCGGGTCGGGCAAGAAAGGGGCCAAGGCGTGAGCGTCGGTATCATCGGCGCCGGGGCTTTTGGCACGGCTTTGGCGATTGCGCTGGCACCGCATCAGCCTGTCACGTTGTGGGCACGCGACAGCGAACAGGTGAAAACGATGAGCCGGACGCGGCAGAATACCATCCGCTTGCCGGACGTCGATCTACCTGCGGCAATCACGATTACGTCCGAGTTAGAGACTGTTTTGGACTGCGATACGCTGCTCTTTACGGTGCCCACACAACAGCTGCGCCGCTTCCTGATCGGCCTGGACTTGTCCACTCATTCGGCGGTGGCCTGTTGCAAGGGGATCGAGGTGACGACCGGCGTGGGACCAACCTCCATCCTATCAGGCGCGCGGCATGTTGCGGCCCTCACCGGTCCCAGCTTTGCGGACGACATCGCGCGTGGGTTGCCGACCGCACTTACCTTGGCCTGTGCCGATGGCGGGGTAGCCGAAGCACTGCAAACCCAGCTCTCTACACCAAAGCTGCGCCTTTACCGCACATCGGACGTCGTTGGAGCCGAGCTGGGTGGCGCGTTGAAAAACGTCATCGCCATTGGCTGCGGAGCGGTTATGGGGGCCGGTTTGGGCGACAGCGCGCGCGCCGCCCTTTTGACACGCGGCTTTGCCGAGATGCAGCGTGTCGCCGTGGCGCTGGGTGCGCAGCCCGAAACTTTGATGGGACTCAGCGGCTTGGGCGATCTCACCCTCACATGTACCTCGGACAAGTCGCGCAACTACCGTCTGGGTCTTGCCCTTGGGGCAGGAAGAGAATTTGATGCGGCCATCACGGTTGAAGGGGCTGGCACGGCCCGAGCGTTGCGCGGTGTCGCGGCCAAACATGGTTTGGATTTGCCCATTTGCGCCACGGTTGCGGATCTGGTGGACGAAAAAGTAGACGTAGCCGGTGCAATGGCGCGTCTGATGACCCGCCCTTTGAAGGAGGAATGATATGCTTTTTGCCTTGATGGCCCATGACAAAGACGGTGCACTGGATGTCCGCATGGAAAACCGGCCTGCCCATCTGGACTACCTCGACGGTACTGGCGTGGTGAAACAAGCGGGGCCATTTTTGGATGCGAAGGGCAATCCTTGCGGGTCGCTGATCGTGTTGGACGTGGCCGATATAGGCGCAGCGCAGGCATGGGCCGACAATGATCCCTATGCAAAGGCGGGCCTTTTTCATGATGTGCAGATCAAGGCGTGGAAACAGGTGATCGGGGCATGAGGTACTGGTTGTTCAAATCCGAACCCTCGACCTGGAGCTGGGACCAGCAGGTCGCCAAGGGCGATGAAGGCGAAGAATGGGATGGCGTGCGCAATTACCAGGCCCGCAATTTCATGCGCGAGATGAAGGTTGGTGATCGCGGCTTTTTCTACCACTCGCAGACAGAAAAGGCGGTGGTCGGTATCGTTGAGGTGATTGCAGAGGCGCACCCGGACAGCACCATTGATGACCCGCGCTGGGAATGCGTGGACATCAAGGCCATTGGCCCTGTGCAAACGCCTGTGACCCTTGAAATGGTCAAAGCTGACCCACGTCTGGCCGAGATGGCGCTGGTCCGCAGCTCGCGCCTGTCTGTGCAGCCGGTGACGGATGCGGAGTGGTCTGTGGTCTGCGAGATGGCGGGCGTCGACACCTAAACGCTTTGGAATTTTCCCATCCTCTGGCAGGCTGGCGGCACAGATAGCCGAAAGCGGAGGGCAAGATGGGATTTTTGGCAGTTTTGGTGGCGGGTATCGCCGGGTTCATGTTTGGGGCGATTTGGTACACGGTGTTGGCCAAGCCGTGGATGGCGGCGTCTGGTGTCGCGCTGAACGAGGCTGGTGATGCACCGGCAAATCAGAAAGACCCCCTACCCTATATCACCAGTGTTGTTGGCGCGATCCTAGTGGCCGGGATGATGCGCCACGCATTTGTGCTGAGCGGGATCAACAGCTTTGGTGAGGGGCTCGTTTCTGGATTCGGTATCGGCCTGTTTCTGGTCACACCGTGGATCGCCACGTTCTATGCTTTTGGCGCGCGGCCATTTCGGTTGACTCTGATCGACGGCGGCTATGCCACCTTTGGGTGCACCGTAATCGCCGCTGTTTTGTCGTTGTTCTAAGAAAAAAGGGTTCTGACCCGAAGTGGCCAGAACCCTTCTTCACCCCGGCGGACACTCCCAAGAGCCACCACAAGTAAACTGAATATCGGGTCTGACCTTCTGGTCGGATGTCTCAATAATTAGCAGAGTGGACGGCCAATCTCAAATCCATAGTACGTGACATTCGATCCAAAAAAGAAACACCCGCTTAACGCGGGTGTCATTTTGATAAACGCGATGCGTGCGGCGTTAACCGTAAACGGACTCTTTGCCAAAGTGCTTGGTCAGCATGTAGTAGACAACCGCGCGGTATTTGTTCCGTTCGGATTTGCCATATGTCTCGATGACAGAGGCGATCGCCTCGTCCAGCTTGGGACCATCGGCAAGGCCCAGCTTCTTGATCAAAAAGTTGTTCTTCACTGTTTCCAGCTCATCTGGCTGGCTAGCCGCGACGGTGGATGCGTCGGCATTATAGATCGATGGGCCGCAGCCAATTGTGACTTTCGTCAGCAGATCCATGTCCGGCGTCATGCCACATTTATTCTTCAGATCGTCTGCATATTGCGCGATCAACTCGTCCCTTTTGCCCATATCTTGTCTCCCACCAGTTGGACTTGGTCACCATTTGTGACCTTGGACGGGAGGTTAGTGCAGCAAGGGTGCCAAAACAAAGGAAAAAGTTCATATGTTTTTCCCCGTCAAAAGATCGCCGATGTATGAATCAGTGGCGATTGATCTTGATCTCGGGTTTGCTGGTGGATGAGGTTTCCGAATTGGTGCTTCCGTCATCATTTCCGGTGCCGCCCATGTCATCGAAAGAGAATGTGAATCCTCGTACATAGAATGACCGCGGTTTTGTCATGGATGTGGTGCGTTCGACCCATTCCGGGGAAAAGGCGGTGGCCCATACATTGGGATAGGCATGGACCAGGTTGTGCATGCACGTCAAAGCGATCCAGATACCTGCTGTTTTGGCGGCCAGGTGTTCCTTGGCCGTCAGATGCAGGGCGGACCGCAAGACAAAGGCAATTGCGAGGGCTAGCCCCCCATCCATGATCATTGTCAGGTCAGCATCAGCGTTTGGGTCCGGTGCGCCGTTTGCGTGGAACATCGCGTAGCGGGACAGCACCACGGTAAAGATGCCAACAACCAACGCGCCGACGATGGATCCTGGATAGACAAGGTTGCGCGCCCAATCCGGTACGCGACCACGCGCAGCTTTGGCCGAAGCGCTCTGGCGCGCCTCGTGTTCTGCGTGGGTTTCGTTCAGACGGGCAAGTCGCGCCGCAAATACGTCATGTCCCTGTGCCATGAAAAGCCTCTAGTCAAATCAATGGCTTCTATCCTGACGCGAATTGGCGGCAGAAATGGGGCAGGTTAACGAAACAAGAATGGCGCGGTCAGCGGACTGATAGGATTTCGTCCAGCGGCTTCTTGATCTTGGCGACAGCAGGCACCGTGGCGTCATCGGCGGCATGACCGACCGCGATGATCATCGTGGCCTTTTCGCTGTCGGGCCGGTCCAGCAGATCGCCCAGGAATTTCATTGGGTTCGGTGTGTGGGTCAACGTTACCAGTCCCGCCGTGTGTAGGGCCGTCAGCAGCATGCCAGTCGCAATGCCGACGCTTTCAGGGACGTAGTAATTCTTGTACCGTGTGCCGTCATCAAAGGTGCCGTAGCGCTGGGCAAAGACCACAATCAGCCACGGCGCATCCTCAAGATGCGGCTTATCTGCATTGGTGCCAATGGGTTCCAACGCCTTGATCCATTCGTCGCTGGCACCACCATCGTAGAACTTGCGTTCTTCTTCTTCTGCCGCCTCGCGGATCTGACGCTTGATGGCCGGATCGCTGATAGCCACGAAATGCCAGGGTTGGTGATTGGCACCCGACGGTGCCGTGCCTGCTGCCGCAACACAAGCCTCGATCACCTTTTGGGACACCGGTCGCTTGGAATAGTCCCGGACAGTGTGGCGCTGGGCCAAGAAGTCGCGAAAGGTTTTGACCCGCTCCAGCATCTCGGCATCATCCAGTTCCTGCCTGTCGGGCAAGGGCACTTGGCGATATTCGAGCTTTTCCTTGGAAAACATCAGAAATCCAGGTTCTCGACGCTTAAAGCGTTTTTTTGGATGAACTCGCGGCGGGGTTCGACCACATCACCCATCAGTTTGGTGAACAGGTCGTCAGCTTCTGCCATATCCTCGACCCGCACCTGCAAGAGCGTGCGCGCGTCCGGATCCAGCGTGGTTTCCCAAAGCTGATCGGGGTTCATCTCACCCAGACCCTTGTAGCGTTGTAGGGACAAGCCGCGTTCGCCTTCGTCTAGAATAGCGTTCAGCAGGTCCATCGGACCCATGATGGATTGCACGCGGTCCTTGCGGATCAGTGTGGCCGGAGTGCCATAAACATCCTGCAGCCCTTGGGTAAATGACCCGGTCCTGCGTGATTCACCTGACCTTAGCATCGGACCATCCAACGTGCGCACTTCTTCCACGCCGCGCAGGATACGCGCCAGCCGTACGCCCTTGTCCTGTGTAATCCGACCCTGCCAGCCACGCTCCCACTCAAGCGCAATCAGGTTCAGCCGCTCAGCCACCTTGTCAGCAACGCCTTGCAGGTCAGCATCAACCGCACCGGGGACAAACGCACCTGCAATAGCCGCCTGTTCCAGAATGTGGCGCGGGTAGTGTGTGGGAAAGGCTTGCAGCACGCGCTTAAGCTGCCGCGCATCCTCGACCACGCGGACAAGGTCCTGGCCCATAATCTCTTCGCCATTGCCTTGCCGCAACATCGCACCATCGATGCCCTGTTCGACCAGGTAATCGTCCAGCGCGACCTGATCCTTCAGATACACCTCGGATTTGCCACGGGCGACTTTGTACAACGGTGGCTGCGCGATGTAGAGGTAGCCGCCCTCGATCAGCTCGGGCATCTGCCGGTAGAAGAAGGTCAGCAGCAGCGTCCGGATGTGTGCACCGTCCACGTCAGCATCGGTCATGATGACAATCTTGTGGTAGCGCAGCTTCGAGATGTCGAATTCGTCCCGGCCGATGCCAGTGCCGAGGGCCATAACCAAATTGCCAATCTCTTGGCTCGACAGCATCCGATCAAAGCGGGCGCGTTCGACGTTCAGAATTTTCCCGCGCAACGGCAGCACGGCCTGCGTAAGTCGGTCACGTCCTGTCTGGGCCGAACCGCCCGCGCTGTCACCCTCGACCAGAAACACTTCGGTCTTGCTTGGGTCCTTTTCCGAACAATCCTTCAGCTTGCCGGCAAGGTAGTTCACGTCCATCGCCGTCTTGCGGCGGGTTAGCTCGCGCGCCTTGCGGGCCGCTTCGCGGGCCAGGGCGGCTTCTATGATCTTGCCGACGATGATCTTGGCCTCGTTCGGGTTCTCTTCGAACCACTCGGCCAGCTTTTCGTTCACCAAACCTTCGACCGCCGGGCGCACTTCGGACGACACGAGCTTGTCTTTCGTCTGGGATGAGAATTTCGGGTCAGGCACTTTCACCGACAGCACGCAGGTCAGCCCCTCGCGGGCGTCATCGCCAGTGAAGTTCACCTTCTCTTTCTTGGCGATGCCGCTGGACTGCGCATAGTTGTTGATCGTCCGTGTCAGAGCGCCACGAAAGCCCGCCATATGCGTGCCGCCATCGCGTTGCGGGATGTTGTTGGTGAACGGCAGCACGTTCTCGTGGTAGCTGTCGTTCCACCACATCGCGACTTCGACGCCGATGTCGTCCTTTTCACCGTTAATGAAAATCGGTTCGGGCATGACGGAGGATTTGGACCGGTCCAGATACTTCACGAACTCTCGTACGCCGCCCTCGTAGAACAATTCGGACCGCAGGTTTTCCAAAGGCCGTTCATCAACCAGAATGATCCGCACGCCCGAGTTCAGGAAGGCCAGTTCGCGCAAGCGCTTTTCCAGCGTGTCGAATGAATAGTCGAGGTTCGAAAACGTGTCGGTCGAGGCAAGGAAGCGCACTTCAGTCCCGGTACGCCCGCCCGCGTCACCGACCACCTTCAGATGCTCGACCGTATCGCCATGCGCAAAGCGTGCAACGTGCTCTTTGCCGTCGCGCCAGATCCGCAGATCCAGCTCGACCGACAGGGCGTTCACAACCGAAACGCCGACCCCGTGCAGACCGCCTGACACTTTGTACGAGTTGCTGTCAAACTTCCCGCCCGCGTGCAGCTGGGTCATGATGACCTCGGCCGCAGACACGCCTTCTTCCTCGTGAATCCCCACCGGAATCCCGCGCCCATTGTCGCTGACAGACACGCTGGAATCCGCGTGAATTGTCACCGTAACGGCGTCCGCATGACCGGCCAAAGCCTCGTCAATGCCGTTGTCAACAACCTCGTACACCATGTGGTGCAGACCACTGCCGTCATCGGTGTCACCGATATACATGCCCGGACGCTTCCGTACCGCCTCCAAGCCTTTGAGAACTTTGATAGAATCCGCGCCGTATTCTTCGGGGGTTTGCTCGTTATCTGCCATTTATGGGCCCCTTGAGTGGTTGCGCTAAATATACGGTTTTTCAGGGGGGATGTCACGCAAGTGACACAAGATTTTGCGTTTCAGGTCAGGGGGATGATCAGGCCCACACAGATCAGCAAAGCACCGGCAATCAGGTTCATCCGGCGCAGGGCGTGGGGCGAGGAAACCATGCGCCGTGCGCGGTCGATGAACAGGGCCACGGCGAGGTTCCCAAGCAGCGGCACGATCATCGACAGGACCACGATGGTCACCACGTCCCACGCTGTCAGCCGCGTCAGATCAAAGAACCCTGGCAACATGCCCATGTAGAACAGAACAGCCTTCGGATTGCCCAAGATCACCGCTAGCCCGGCCAGAAACCCAGCCCAAATACCGGGGCGTGTGAGGCGATTGTCAGTTCCGATGCTCTTGTCCGCTGAGCGTATCACGAGCGCGCCCATCAGTAGAAAAATCCCCGCAGCAACCCACTTCAAGACACCCAGAAAGCCGCCATAGATCGACAGGATCCAGGTGATCCCGAAGATGGCCAGAAGCGACCACAACACATCGCCGACCACGACACCCAGCGCCAAAGGCCACGCCGCCTGAAACCCGCCCGACAAGCTGCGCGCGATCAGTCCGACCCAGACGGGCCCAGGCGTCAGGAACAACACGGCCAGTGCGCCTGCATAGAGCGCGAGGTCCCAAGCGCTCAGTGTCACGGCCTGCTCACCGTGCTGACGCTATCCGCTTCGGTCACTTCGACATATTGCGCCCGCTCACTCAGACTGTCGAACAACTCTGTCTCGGTCCCGGTCATCCACGCTTGCGCGCCTAGCGCACAAATCTCGTCATAAAGCGCGGCGCGCCGGTTCGCGTCCAGATGCGCGGCGACCTCGTCCAGCAGCAACAGAGGTGGTGCGCCAAAGTCCTGTGCCAGCGCACGTGCATTGGCGAGGATCAAAGAGACGAGCAACGCCTTCTGCTCACCGGTCGAACAATCTTTGGCAGGCACGTTCTTGGCGGCATAAATTCCATATAAATCAGCACGATGCGGCCCAAGCAGTGTCCGACCCGCTGCCAGATCGCGATTGCGTCCATCCGCCAAAACGGTGCGCACATCCTCGACGGTTTCGGGCATCCCCAGTTCACCCGGTTGCAAGGTCAAATCCGCCGCAGGAAATGCTGTCTGTGCACCGCGTTGTGCGTCTGCCAGCGCATCCAGCGCGCGCAATCGGTTGGCATGAATGGCGGTGCCCGTTTCAGCCATACGCTGTTCCAGCGCCGCATACCAATGCGGATCACGCACCATGTCCTTGAGCAGGCGATTCCGCTCGCGCATGGCCTTTTCGTACTCCAACGACACCTGCGCATGATCGGGGATGAAAGACAGGGTCATCCGATCCAGAAACCGCCGCCGTCCCTCAGCCCCTTCTATCCAAAGCCGGTCCATGGAGGGGATCAGCCACAGCACGCGGGCAATCCGGCCCAAAGCGGTCTGCGGGGCAGCCTTGCCATCAATCTTCACCTGCCGTGCGGCCCCACCTTCGGACCAAGTCTCGACCTCATGCACCTGCTGCAAGGAATGCAGAACTCCGGACAGCTTCCAGCCAAGGGCCTCGGGCCGCCGGGTCATATCCTCTGCCGAAGATCGACGCAGGCCCCGACCCGGTGAAAACAGCGAGACGGCCTCAAGAATATTGGTCTTGCCCGCCCCATTCGGCCCAAAAATAGCGACAGGTCGGGCATCCAACTCCAGCCGGGCCAGCTTGTGCGACCGAAAATGGGAAAGGGTCAAAGATGAGACAAAAAGGGAGGCAGCCACTAGTATCTCTACCTTCGCCTCATCGACACTGGGCCGTGGCTTGAAGTTCGCCAGATGGCCCAATGGCCCCTTACGGGGTCTTGAAAACGGATGCTATGCAGAGCCGCCACGATCTCTACATGGGGAATCACAACAGCTTTGTCAAATGCTGCATACCTAAACCGTGTAAAATGCAAGCCTGAATTTTTCTAAATTCTGTAGCTTCCAATCGCGCGGTTTGATACATTCGTCGGCCATTTTCATCCTTTCCGAGCCGCAATAGCTCCACCCTGTGAAATCCGACAGCGTATATCATATCGCCCTTTAGCCATCTCTCTTGATTACCCCAGGGTTTTGGAAGCTCAAATGCAGGGTCCACTTTACAGTGATAGGCCATGACCGGATTTGGCTTGGACGTGCTAAGCGGGACAACAGTACACAGCCCCGGACGGGCTTCAATCGCCTTTGATACGACCACGCAAAGCCGAGGTTTCACCATTTCTGGAACCTTAAAGGCCGCATCAAACTTGACGCGCACGATTGTTCCCGGTTTTGGATGGTACTTTATCGGCACGAATTCTTAGACGCGCATCGGCATGACGACATAGACTGCCGATTGATCCGTACCTTCCCGCATCAAAGTCGGATCACCCGAGGAGTTGAACATGAAGACCGCGTTCTCGCGATCTACCTGAGACGCAATCTCAAGCAAGTACTTCGCGTTGAACCCGATCTCGAGCCGCTCGTCACCATAGGCTACGGCCAACTCTTCCTCCGCAGCCCCGCTGTCAGGGGCATTCACGGACAGAACCAGCCGGTCCTCATCCAGTTGCAGCTTCACCGCACGCGAGCGTTCGGATGATACGGTCGCCACACGGTCCACAGCCTTTGCAAAATCCGAGGCATCCACTTCCATCTTGCGGGTGTTGCCCACGGGAATGACGCGCGTGTAGTCCGGGAAAGTGCCGTCGATCACCTTCGATGTCAGTGTGATGTCGGGCGTGGCAAAGCGTACTTTGGTTTCCGACACTGACACGGCGATTTTCATGTCGTCATCGTCCAGCAGCTTGCGCAGCTCACCCACGGTCTTGCGCGGGACGATCACGCCGGGCATGTCAGCCGCCCCGTCAGGCAATTCGCTGTCAATGCGGGCCAGACGGTGGCCGTCGGTGGCCACGCAGCGCAGGGCTTTGCCGTCATCGCCATCCGCGATGTGCATGTAGACCCCGTTTAGGTAGTACCGCGTCTCTTCGGTCGAGATTGCAAATTTCGATTTGTCGAACAGGCGGCGCAGCTTTGGCGCGTCGACCGAGAAGTTCGAGGCGTATTCAGACGACGCCATGACCGGAAAATCTTCCTTGGGCAGGGTCGCGAGGGAAAAGTTCGAGCGTCCGGCTTCGACCGTCAAGCGGCCAGCGGCGGTATCAGCGGTCAAGGTGACAAGTGCCCCATCGGGCAGTTTGCGCACGATCTCGTGCAGGGTCGTCGCGGCTACCGTCGTGGCACCGGCGCGTTCCACTTGGGCGGGGGCCTTGTCGACCACCTCGATATCCAGATCGGTCGCGCGGAACGTCACATCAGACCCTTCGACTTCGATCAGCACGTTGGCAAGGATCGGAATGGTGTTGCGACGCTCGACCACGGATTGGGCCTGGCTCACCGCTTTCAGCAGCACACCGCGTTCGACACTGATCTTCATGGTCCGTCTCCCCACCTTGGCACCGGGACGGGCAGACTAGCCCAACCGCTGCACTTCACAAGCACTTTATTGCTTGTCGGGTGCCTGCGCGGCGGCGTCAAGGCACGGCGCCCGCGAAAACGAAAAAGGGCGCCCCCAAAGGACGCCCTGTGATTCAAATGCGGCAGCTTTATGCCTCGAGCGACCGGCGCAGCAGCTCCAGATCCTCGGCAATCTGACCATCCGACTGCTTCAGCTCTTCGATACGGCGCACACCATGCATGACAGTGGTGTGGTCGCGTCCGCCGAAGCGGCGGCCAATCTCGGGCAGGCTGCGGGATGTCATGTGCTTGGCCAGATACATCGCCACCTGACGTGGGCGGGCATAGGCGCGCAGGCGCTTGGGGCCAATCATGTCGGACAGGCGAATGTTGTAGTGCTCGGACACTTTGCGCTGGATCTCCTCGACAGTGATCTTGCGCTCGGATGCGCGCAGCACGTCCGCCAGACAATCCTGCGTCAGGTCCATATCGATCTTGCGCCCAACAAGGGATGCAAAGGCAAACAAACGCGTCAGCGCACCTTCGAGAACGCGCACGTTGGTCGAGATGCGGTGGGCCAGGAACTCGAGCACACCATCCTCAACCTTGAGGTCCGGATAGGTGGCCATCTGCTGTTCGACTTTCGACTGCAGGATGCCAAGACGCAGTTCGTAGTCGGTCGGGTGCAGGTCAACGACCAGCCCGCATTGCAGGCGGGACTTCACGCGCTCTTCCAAGTCCTTGATCTCACCCGGGGCGCGGTCAGCGCTGATGATGATCTGCTTGTTCTGGTCTACCAGTGCATTGAAGGTGTGAAAGAACTCTTCCTGTGTGCTGTCCTTGCCCGCGATGAATTGGACATCGTCCACCATCAGCACGTCGACAGAACGGAACATTTCCTTGAAGTCCATCATCTTGCGATCGCGCAATGCCTGCACAAAACGATACATGAATTGTTCGGCAGACAGGTACAGAACATTCAGGTCCGGACGGCGGGTTTGAAGCTCCCACGCGATGGCGTGCATCAGGTGGGTCTTACCAAGGCCGACGCCACCGTACAGAAACAGCGGGTTGAAGGTGACAGGGCCACCTTCCGCAACGCGCTTGGCGGCGGCATGGGCCAATTCGTTCGGTTTGCCGACAACGAAGCTGTCAAAGGTAAAGCGCTTGTCGAGCGGCGCAGCGGACAATGCAGAGCGGGCTGATCTCCCGGCGGCTGACATCACAGGTTCAGCCGCGGGTGTATCGACGGCTGACGGGCGGTTTTGCGAGTTGGCCGCCACGGCAAAGCTCAGGCGGCGGATGCTGTCATCCTCTGATTTCAGCTCGTGTAGAATGAGGTCCGAGAAATTCTGGCTGACGTAGTTCCCCATAAAGTTCGTGGGTACGTCAAATATCGCCATGCCATCTTGCAGATCCCTGAACTGCAGTGGCTCGATCCATGTTGTGTAGTTGTTCTGGCCTACCGTCTTGAGCAGCCGTTGTCTCAGCTGTCCCCATTTTTCTTGTGTCATGCGCTAACAACCATCCCTTCTGCCATTTCAAACCCCCGACGATCATTGGCTCGCCGGATCAGCCCGTCCCAAGTCTCAAGGCAATCAAAACACTGCCACTGCCAACGGCGTAGCTTTGATCCATTCGGATATTTACAGATTTGGCACATGCCGTTCCCGTGTTAGCCGGGTTTTCCGCACGTGCCGTCCGCACACCAAATATTTTTGACAGGTCGGGCAATGGCAAAGGCCACGCACCAAATCGGTTCAGACCACATGTGCCATCCCCTACCCAGACACCTCATGCGTACCGTGCACGTTGATCTCTGGCCTGTCCCCCCAAGGCGGTCTATCGACTCGCCTGAGGTTGGTAGCAAGTTCGTGAGCGCGCCGTCCACAGAACTTAAAACTTGACTCAGGGATTCTGAAAAAAGAATCTGTGCGACCCTTGTTTTCATAGGAAAAACAAAAAAAGCGCCGCAAAAATGCGACGCTTTGTGTCTTCTCGCTACGGGGGAATTATCCCAGCGCTTTGACCCGTGCAGACAAGCGCGACATTTTCCGCGACGCAGTATTCTTGTGGTACACACCCTTGGTGACGCCACGCATCAACTCGGGCTGTGCGACTTTAAGGGCTGCAGATGCCGCGTCTTTGTCACCCGAGGCAATCGCCTCTTCGACCTGGCGCAGATATGTGCGAATGCGCGAACGACGCGCCTTGTTCACTTGGAAGCGTTTTTCGTTTTGACGGGCCCGCTTCTTGGCCTGAGGCGAATTTGCCATTTTATCTCGTCCCAATCTATTGGTGCGGTAGTTTCAGAAGCCGCGCAGATAGGCCGTTTGCAAACCAGAGTCAACGGCCCGTCCAGTACACTTGCTTTGAATCAAGAAAACGCTGTCGCGATGTGCTATGGTCCACCATAGCGAGAATCTGACGGAGGACGACATGACACAACCCTTGGCCACTTCTCAGTATGCGCATGCCCTGTATCGCGCCCATGGTGACAAGGCCGAAGCCGAGGTTGCGCAACGCGAACGGATTGCAATCGAAGCCGGGAAAATGAACGAGGCGCAAGACTGGCGCAAAGTCCGTGCATCGCTTCGCCTGATCAGGGGCGCCAACCAAAAATAACGTGCACCATGAAACGACAGCCCGTGCAGGATGATGTAACCGCATCCTGCACGGAACTTACCGGTCGCGGAATTGCGCTTCGCGTTTTTCAAGGAACGCGGTCATGCCTTCCTTCTGGTCCTCGGTGGCAAAGAGCGAATGGAACACGCGGCGTTCGAACAGCAGCCCCTCGCGCAGCGGTGTCTCGAACGACCGGTTCACCGCTTCCTTTACGGCCATAACGGAAATCATCGACTTCTCGGCGATCTTCTCGGCCGCGCTCATCGCTTCGTCCATCAGCTTCTTGGCTGGAACCACACGGCTGACCAGTCCGGACCGTTCGGCTTCTTCCGCGTCCATGAAGCGGCCTGTCAGGCTCATGTCCATCGCCTTGGCCTTGCCCACAGCACGGGTCAGGCGCTGCGTGCCGCCGATGCCTGCCATGACGCCCAGGTTGATCTCGGGCTGGCCGAACTTGGCAGTGTCGGACGCAATGATGAAATCGCACATCATCGCCAGCTCGCAGCCACCGCCCAGCGCATAGCCGCTGACGGCAGCAATCATAGGCTTGCGCACGCGCACAATGGCGTCGGTTTCGGGGCCAAACAGATCCTCGGTGAACACTTCGGTATAAGATTTGTCCTTCATCATCGCGATGTCGGCCCCGGCGGCGAATGCCTTTTCCGACCCGGTGATGACGATGCAGCGCACCTTGTCATTGGCCTGGCAACCGCCCAGCGCGTCGGCCAGTTCCGACAGCAGTTGATCATTCAGGGCATTCAGCGCATCGGGACGGTTCAGGGTGACCTTCGCGATGTGGTTTTCTACTTCGACGATGATCGTCTCATAGGCCATGGGTCTGCCTTTGGTTTGTTGTGTTTCAGTTGGTAACGCTTATCACGGGCGGGGGCCGTTTCAAGCTAAGATTGGCACGACCTGCAGTAGAAAGACGACCGCCCTGACTGCACAATGCGCGTCACCTCGTGGGAACACCCCGGGGTGCGGCAAGGTTCTCCCTCGCGCCCATAAACATCAAACCGATGCTGAAAATACCCAAGCTCTCCATCGGCTTGACGGAAATCGCGCAGGGATGAACCGCCGGCCTCGATCGCTTCGGCCAGCACGTCACGGATGATCGGGACAAGGGCGGCCACACGCGGTTTTGCAATCCCCCCGGCCTTGCGTGCGGGCGAGATGCCCGCCCGGTACAACGCCTCGCAGACATAGATGTTGCCCAATCCCGCGACGATTCTCTGATCCAGAAGTGCTGATTTCACGGGCGTGTTTTTGCCCTCAAAGGCGGCGATCAGATGATCCTCGTTGAACGCATTACCCAGCGGTTCCGGCCCTAAGACAGCCAGCAGCTTGTGCTGATCTGCAGTGGCTGTGTCCAAAAGGTCCATCGCCCCGAAGCGTCGCGGATCGTTGAAGGTGATGCGTGCACCATTGTCCATATGCAGTACCACATGGTCGTGTTTCTCGGGTGCCGGATGTTCATGCACAAACACGCCCAATGGATCACCGGAAACCAGCATCCGCCCCGACATCCCCAGATGGATCAGCAGCGTCTCACCGCTGCCCAGATCGGCCAAAATATATTTCGACCGCCGCCTCAGCCCCAACACACGGCACCCGGTCAATCGCTCTGCCATCTTCTCAGGAAACGGCCACCGCAGATCAGGCCGATTCACATCCGCCCGCGCGACAACGGCCCCTTCCATCGTCGGGGCCAATCCCCGGCGAACAGTCTCAACTTCCGGCAGTTCGGGCATATTCGGCTTTCTTTCGTCGGGCAGCGATCAGGATGTGTTTCTGACCTTCGCAGAAGTCTGAGATAGGCATTTCATGCCCATCACGAAACATCAAACTCGCAGTGTATGGGCCTGAGACGGTCATGATATCTGCAAGGTTGCTCCATGCACGTTTGTGCTGGCGCAACCCACCAAAACCAACAGCCGCAATCGTTTCATCATCCCAGCGTACATGCGCTCGCAGGCCCACAAGGAAGAGATAGCCTCCGCATATGCCGATCGAAAAGGAAGCACTTGCTCGAAGCAAAGTTAGTTCTGCGTACCAAACCAGAAAAAGAGCGGTGGCACTCACGAAGCACAGCACGCCGCCGGCAAAAATGACGATACGTGCGCCCCAGCCCAGACGGCTCAACTTGGACCCATCAGAGAGCGTGCGTGGAGTGTCCCGCCCTTGATCCAAAAGGGCGTAAAGGAAGTTTGTAAACGCCCCAACCGTGAACAGTATCATTGGTAGTGCAATCCAAATGGGTGTGTTCGATCCATTCCACCAAAAGACTGGCGCAGAAATCGATAATATTCCGAGCAATAGCCAGATCGACCGTTTAAGCGACATCTCCTGCTCCTGCGTCAAAAGGGCTACGTTGTGTATGCCCAGAAGCGGCCTATAACAAGGCCTGACAAAACAGAAAGACGCCTCTTCCCATGACCGATGACAAAACCACGCATTTCGGGTTTGAAACCGTTCCCGAGGGGGAAAAGGCCGGGCGTGTGCAGGGGGTCTTCAACTCGGTCGCCAGCAAATACGACATTATGAACGACATGATGAGCGTCGGCATCCACCGCATCTGGAAAGAGGCGATGGTGGACTGGCTGGTCCCGCGCCCAGGTCAAAAGCTGCTTGATGTGGCGGGCGGCACTGGCGACATCTCGTTCAAGTTTCTCAAACGTGCCGGTTACGGTCACGCAACCGTGCTGGACCTGACCGAACCCATGCTGGTCGAAGGCCGCAAGCGGGCCGAGGCGGACAAGATGGCCGACAGTCTTGATTGGGTGGTGGGCGACGCGATGGCCCTGCCGTTCGAGGACAACACGTTCGACGTCTATACGATCAGCTTCGGCATTCGGAACGTGACCCGCCCGCAGGATGCATTGGCCGAGGCCTATCGCGTCCTGAAACCCGGCGGTCGCCTGATGGTGCTGGAGTTCAGCCAGCTGCCGAATGAAGGGATGCAGAAGCTCTATGACCTCTACAGTTTCAACGTGATCCCGCGCATGGGCCAGATGATCGCGAATGACCGCGACAGCTACCAGTACCTTGTCGAATCCATCCGTAAGTTCCCGGATCAGGACACGTTCCTGTCCATGATAAGAGATGCCGGTTTCGAGAACGCCAAGTACCGCAATCTGACGATGGGCGTCGCCTGCCTACACTCCGGGTGGAAAATCTGATGATTTTTCAATATCTTGTGGTTAAAGATGCGTTAAGCGCAAGTGTCCCCGCGGGGACAAACCCATGAGGGGCCCGCATAATATTATCCGCCTGATCCGTACGGGTGCGACCCTTGAACGGGCTGGGGCCATGAACGTGGTGCTTGATGCCTTCGAAGCTCCTCCCGTCCTGCGCTTCGTCGCCAAGGCCATGGCCAAGCCCTTCCGCTGGTTGGGCTACAAGGGCGATCCGTCGATGCCCCCGGCCATCCGCGCTCTGACGGCGCTGGGCCCGGCCTACATTAAGTTCGGCCAGATCCTGTCGACCCGACCTGACGTGGTGGGTGACGAACTGGCTGTTCAATTGCGTGTTCTGCAAGACAAGCTTCCCCCCTTCGCGGCCACTGATGCCAAGGCCGAGGTCGAGCGCGAGCTGGGAGTGTCGACTGACAAGCTGTTCTCAGAATTCAGCGAACCGGTTGCCGCAGCCTCCATCGCGCAGGTCCACAAGGCCAAGCTGGCGGACGAGGATAGGTTCGTCGCGGTCAAGGTCCTGCGCCCCGGCATCGAAAAAGCGTTCCAGAAGGACATCGACGCCTTCTATTTCGCGGCCAAGATTGTCGAACTGTTTGCTCCCGGGGCACGTCGCCTCAAGCCGATGGATGTGATCGCGCATTTCGACGGTGTTGTGCAGGGCGAACTGGACCTGCGCCTCGAATCCTCGGCTGCCGGTGAATTCGCGGCCAATACCGAAAAGGATGAAGGGTTCACACTGCCCAAGATCCGATGGGAGTATTCGGGTCGCCGGGTGATGACGCTCGAATGGGCGGATGGTGTCCCCATGGGTGACAATGAAGCCATCGATGCTGCAGGGCACAACCGCGTCGACCTCAGCGAACGGGTCCTGAAGCTGTTTCTGCTGCACGCCCTGCGCGACGGTTATTTCCACGCCGACATGCACCAGGGCAACCTCAAGGTTGCGCCCAATGGCGATATCATCGCCTATGATTTCGGGATCATGGGGCACATTGATGAATACACCCGCCGGGTCTATGCCCAGATCCTTTTTGGTTTCATCCGCAAGGACTACAAGCGCGTGGCAGAGGTACACTTCGAAGCCGGTTATGTGCCTGCCGACAAGGATGTCGATGAATTCGCCCGCGCCCTGCGCGCGGTGGGCGAGCCGATCTTTGGTATGGACGCATCCAAAATCTCGATGGGCCGTTTGCTGGCCTACCTGTTCGAAGTGACCGAGCGCTTCGGTATGGAAACTCGGACCGAACTTATTTTGCTGCAACGCACCATGGTGGTGGTCGAAGGGGTCGCGCGGTCGCTCAATCCCAACATGAACATCTGGCAAGTCGCGTCACCGGTCGTGACGGACTACATTCAGAAATCCATCGGCCCTCGTGCAGTGGTCAATGATCTCTACAACACGGCGCGCGTTCTGACCCGGTTCGGGCCGCGCTTGCCACGCCTCGTCGAACAGGCGCTCATCGCGCAGTCAAATCCGACCCCGGCAAAACGCCGTGGTTTCTGGCGCTGGATCACCGTGGCGCTTGTCGGTGGCCTGCTGTTGGGCGGTGGCCTGACCCTGCTGGTCGAAGCACTGATCTGATCTTCTTCTGGCTGAAAATACCTCGGGGGTCTGGGGGTTGGCCCCCAGTCCGCCATTGCCTCAGACAATCCGTTCAATCGCCAATGCAATCCCTTGGCCGCCGCCAATGCACATGGTGATCAGCGCTTTGGACCCGCCAATCCGCTCCAGCTCATACAAAGCTTTCACAGTGATGATCGCGCCGGTCGCACCCACCGGGTGACCCAAAGCAATCGCCCCACCGTTGGGGTTCACGCGGGCGGGATCAAAGCCGAGATCGTTGGAGACGGCCAAGGCCTGTGCGGCAAACGCCTCATTTGATTCGATGACATCGAAGTCACTAGCGGACAAGCCGGTGCGCTCCAGCAGGTTGCGCACGGCCGGGATGGGGCCGATGCCCATGACTTCGGGCCGCACACCTGCATGGGCATAGCCCAGCACGCGTGCTTTGGGTTTCAAGCCTGCCTTCTCGGCGGCGTCGGCGGTCGCCAGCACCACGGCGCCCGCGCCGTCATTGATGCCGGAGGCGTTGCCCGCAGTGACCGACCCGTCTTTCTGGAACACCGGGCGCAGACCGGCCAGCGCGTCCATGCTGGTCGCTTTGGGATGTTCGTCGACTTCAAAAGCAACGGTGTCCCGCTTTATCTTCACTTCGACCGGCGTGATCTGGCTGGCAAAGCGGCCATCCGCGATGGCGGCTGCCGCACGCTCCTGGCTTTGCATGGCAAAGCTATCCTGATCGTCACGAGAGATACCGTGTTCCGCTGCCACGTTCTCGGCCGTCACGCCCATATGCCCAGTGCCAAAGGGGCAATTCAGTGCACCCAGCATCATGTCGAGCGTTTTCACGTCCCCCATCTTGGCGCCCCAACGCTGGCTGGGGATGATGAAGGGCGAGCGCGACATATTCTCGGCCCCGCCCGCAAGGCCAAAGTCGGCATCGCCCAGCATTAGAGACTGAATCACCGACACAATGGCCTGAACACCTGACCCGCAGAGACGGTTCACATTCATGGCCGGGGTCGTGTCGGGCACGCCTGCTTGCATGGCTGCGACGCGGCTCAGGTACATGTCCCGTGGTTCGGTGTTGATCACATGACCAAAGGCGACATGGCCGATCTGTCCGCCCTCGACTCCCGACCGTTCAAGTGCCGCCTTTGCGGCCACGGTGCCAAGGTCAATGGGTGTGGTGCCTGCAAGCGATCCGCCAAAGGTGCCGATGGCTGTGCGTGCGCCGTCCAGAAGTACGATGTCTTGGGTCATGATGATCCTCCCTTTGTGTCCTGATATGACGGCGGGCCAGCTGCATGTCAGCCCCTTGGGCTTGACTTGGACGCAACGGCATTGGCATCACTCCGTCATGACGGAAAATACTGACGCTATATTGTCGCTTTTGCCGACTCGCCTGAAGGATGCGCGGCGGGCGCAGGGGCTATCCTTGGACGCAGTGGCGAAATTGTCGGGCGTGTCCCGGTCGATGGTGAGCCAGATCGAACGGGGTGAGTCTTCGCCCACGATTGCGACGCTTTGGAACCTGACCCGGGCTCTTCAGGTCGATTTTGCTGGTTTGCTTGACGAAGGCGCTGCGAAACGGATCGAGGTGCTGCGCACGGCGGATGTGCCGAGTATTGAAAACCGTGGTACGGGCTGCACCATTCGTATTCTCAGCCCACCTGAAGAAGCCGGGCGGCATGAAGTCTATGAACTACGCTTTGTCGAGGGCGGTGTTCTGGACAGCCAACCCCACGCCCGCGGCGCGCGCGAGCATCTGACCGTGATCGAGGGTAAGCTGCGCGTGACCAGCGGCGGCGCATCAGAGAAAGTGGGGCAGGGGGACACCGCCCGCTATGCCGCCGATGTGCCACACCGGATCGAGGCGGACCGGCCCGCGCGGGCGTTCCTGGTGGTGCAGGACGCCTAGGCGCAAATCCGCTTTCACGGATTTTTGTCCGCAATTGTGAAATCCGCTCTACCGGAATCACCTCCGGTATGTTAGATTTTCCTGCAAAGGAGCATCAGACATGACCCAAGCGTTTCTGACCCACATGACCGATACCCTGTCCCAGATCGAAGCCGACGGGATGATGAAGCGCGAGCGCGAGATTACCTCCCCTCAGGGTGGGCGGATCGACGTGGGCGGGCGCGAGGTGTTGAACCTTTGTGCCAATAACTACCTCGGGCTGGCTGATCACCCCGCTCTGATTGATGCCGCGAAGGGCGCGATGGACACACACGGGTTCGGCATGGCCTCGGTCCGGTTTATATGTGGCACACAGGATTTGCACCGGGAGTTGGAGCAGCGTTTGGCCCGCTTTCTAGGCAAGGATGATGCAATCCTGTTTGCGGCTTGTTTCGACGCGAATGGCGGTTTGTTCGAACCGCTCTTGGGACCGGAGGATGCCGTCATCTCGGACGCACTGAACCATGCGTCGATCATTGACGGGATACGGCTGTGTAAGGCGAAGCGCTATCGCTATGCCAACAGCGACATGGACTCTCTGGAAAAGCAGCTGCGCGCGGCCAAGGCAGATGGTGCGCGGCATATCATGATTGCCACGGATGGTGTGTTCTCCATGGACGGCTATCTGGCCAAGCTGCCCGAGATTGCTGCGCTGGCCCGCAATTTCGGTGCGTTGGTGATGGTGGATGATTGTCATGCGACCGGGTTCATGGGGCCGAAGGGTGAAGGCACCCCGGCCCATGCGGGCGTGGATGTGGATATTCTGACCGGCACGCTGGGCAAGGCGCTGGGTGGGTCGATTGGGGGCTACATCGCCGGGCCGCAGCCGGTGATTGACCTGTTGCGTCAGCGTGCGCGGCCCTACCTGTTTTCCAATTCCCTGCCGCCCGCTGTTGTGGCTGCCGGGATCGAGGCCATTCGTTTGGTGGAAAAGGGCGACGATTTGCGCGCGCAGTTGTTTGACAACGCAGCCTTTTGGCGCGCAGGGCTGGAGCGGTTGGGGTTCGAGCTGCTGCCCGGAGAGCATCCGATTATTCCTGTCATGTTGGGCGAGGCGCAGTTGGCACAGGACATGGCGGCGCGGTTGTTTGACGAGGGTGTCTATGTCTCGGGCTTCTTCTTCCCCGTTGTGCCCCGTGGGCAGGCGCGTATTCGGACGCAGATGAATGCGGCTTTGACCCAGGACGATCTGGATCTTGGGCTGGCTGCGTTTGAGACGGCGGGCAAGGCTGTTGGGGTGATCTGATGCGCAACACGATGAAAGCATTAGAAAAAACCCATCCCCGTGAAGGGTTGTGGTCCGTCGAGGCACCGGTGCCGGAGATCGGGCATGATGACGTGCTGATCCGGGTGAAGAAAACCGGGATTTGCGGGACCGATATTCATATCTGGAACTGGGATGAGTGGGCCTCGGCCACTGTTCCGACGCCTTTGATCACCGGACATGAATTCGCGGGTGAGATCGTGGATATGGGTCGGAATGTGGATAGTCTGGCCCTCGGGCAGCGGTGTTCGGGTGAGGGGCATCTGATCGGCAAGACGTCCCGCCAGAGCCGAGCGGGCAAGTTCCATCTGGACCCGGCGACGCGGGGGATCGGGGTGAACGAGCAGGGGGCCTTTGCCGAGTATCTGCGCTTGCCCGCGTTCAATGTGGTCCCTTTGCCCGATGAGATCGACGACGATATCGGCGCCATTCTGGACCCGTTGGGCAATGCGGTGCATACCGCCTTGTCCTTTGATTTGATTGGAGAAGATGTGCTGGTGACGGGTGCTGGTCCGATCGGGATCATGGCCGCTGCCGTGGCCCGGCACGCTGGCGCGCGGCATGTGGTGATCACGGATGTGAACGCCGACCGACTGGGCCTCGCCACCCACGTGGCCGACGTGGTTCCGGTGAATGTCGCGCATCAGGATCTGACTGAGATTGTGTCTGGGCTGGGTATGACGCAGGGGTTTGATGTGGGTCTTGAGATGTCGGGAAACCAGGTTGCGCTGGATCAGATGGTCGAGGCGATGACCATGGGTGGGCGCATTGCGATGCTGGGGATTCCGCCCGGAAAATCTCCCGTCGATTGGAGCCGGATCGTGTTCAAGGCGATCACCATCAAGGGTGTCTACGGGCGCGAGATTTTCGAGACGTGGTACAAGATGATCGCGATGCTGCAGAACGGGCTGGATGTGTCGGGGGTCATCACGCATCGGTTCAAGGCGGCGGAGTTCGAGGCCGGGTTCGCGGCGATGAAATCGGGGTCCTCGGGTAAGGTTGTTCTGGATTGGACCTGAGCACCGTGCGCTGTGTTAACCGGAGACTTGAATAGACGGTAGGGTGCGCATGTGGCCCTATTTCTGGCGAAACTGCGCATTTTGACAGTGAAACTGCGATCTTTGTCACGGGTGAAACAGGTGGGTTTCGGATTGGTCTGGCGAAACTGCGCATTTTGTCTTCGAAACTGCGTGTTTTGTGAACCTTCTGCCTAAATAGCTGATTCGAAAGGTTAATCCGTGGCGCTGTGTCGCAGGCAGTGGCGGGGTGAACCCCGCCTTACTGACGCAGAATGACCAAGGGCGCAGTCGTGCAGCAGGATTGGATGTAAGGCGCATCTTGATGCGCCGGGGCGGAGGATACCTCCGCCTTACGGTTTGAGCAGGAGACGTCCCGTATCTGTCACAAGCCAAGCTGTGTCTTCTTCGAACACGGCGGCTGTCAGGGGGCGGCCATATCCTGCGCCAGTATCAAGGTTGATCCGGTTGCCGTAATGCGTTGCCGTATCGACGGGCGTGTGACCGTGTACGATCAGTTTTGGGTGGTCGGCGTCGCTGTTGTGAAATTCCTGCCTGATCCAGAGCAAGTCTTCCTCGGTCTGATCGGTCAGTGCCACACCGGGTCGGATGCCAGCGTGCACGAACATCAGGTCGCCGACGATGTGGGTCAGTTGAAGGCTTCGCAGGAAGTCGAGGTGGCTTTGGGGCACCGCGGCCTTTGCATCAGCTTGCACGTCCTTTTCACGGCGTTGTCCCGAGGCATCCACCCCGTAGGACGCCAGTGTCGTGTCGCCGCCCAGCCGGTCGTGCAGCCAATAGAGTTCTACCATCATATATGGGTCGTGCCGGATCGGGTTGGCCATGAACCATTCGAACATGCGGTCGTGATTGCCCTTGAGGAAGGTCCAGTTTCTGCCCGCGTCCCGTCCTTGGATCAACGTATCAAGCACAGCCCGGCTGTCGGGTCCCCGGTCGGTGTAGTCCCCGAGAAAGACGATCTGTGCGTTCTTGCCCCCGTCTGCTTCAATCAGGGACAGGACGCGGTCCAGTTCGGCCTTTTGGCCGTGGATGTCGCCAATGGCATAGGTGGGTGTCATGGGCAGCCTTTCAGGCGGGGCGGAGGACACCTCCGCCTTACGGGGTTTGTGTTTGGGAGTGAACTTTAGCGATCAAGGGCGACGGTCAGGCCAAGGCCCACAAGGATTGAGCCGCCCAGCGCTTTCGCCTTTGCGGTGGCCTGGTCTGCGCGCGTCAGCAGGCGTGATATGCGGTGGGCGAGGGCCACGCAGACAAGATCTGCGCTGGAGAAGATGATGTTTACCACCGTGCCAAGGATCAGCAGTTGCGCCCAGATCGGGAGCGCTGCGGCGGGGTCGGAGAACTGCGGGAGGAAGGCGACGAAGAAGAGCGCAGTTTTCGGGTTCAGGATTTCGACCGTCATGCTTTGGCGGAAGGCGCGGACAGGATCGCGGTTGCCTTGCGGTGTGGCGTTTACCCGGGCGTTGCGGGTGCGGATCATCTGGACACCGAGCCAGATCAGGTAGGCGGCACCGACCAGCTTCAGCGCGACATAGAGCGGCGGCACCAGATCAAAGAGGATGGCAAGACCAAAGGCCGCCGCCAGCACGTGCACGTAGCCGCCGACATGGATGCCCAATGCGGCCATCAGCCCGGCGCGTGCGCCGCGGGCCAGGGTTTGCGCCGTCGCGTAGAGCATGGCGGGGCCGGGGATGTAGGCGAAGATCGCAGTGGCGATGAGAAAGGCGAGGAGTGTGTCGAGACCGGGCATGGGGTGACCTTAGGCGCTGGGCGTGGTTGTGCAAGCCACTCAGGCGTCCGTTTCGGATTTGAAGCGGGTGATCCAGTCTGCGCTGATGTCGTCGGAGAGTTTGGACACGGCGGGTTGGACCGGTGCGCCCTGTGGCAGGTTCAGGTCTTTGAGAATCTGTTCCAGCGTCCCCGAGGGATCTGCGGACAGTGTGTCATAGTCGAGCCGCAATGGTGCGATGCCTTGCGCCTTGAACCAATCCTCCCACGCTGTGTCATAGTTTGTGACAGTCTCTAATTCCTGCGCGATGGCGGTGTGGTCGTATTGTGGTGTTTGCGGAGGCGCGGTGCGTTCCAGTTCCGACCCGTCCGCGTTGCGATGCCAGAGCCCGCTTTGGCTGGCGCGCACCAGCGATACGGCCTGTGCCACCTTGTCCTTGCGGTGCAGGTGAATGTAGCGAGTCGGGCCAAATTGAGCTTCGACTGCGGCCTTGTCTGTTGTTGCGTTCTGGTGTGCGTCACGCACTTGGTCAAAGAAGAATGGCGCGCTGTGGCGTTGGAGGCGGAGGCCGAAGATGTCCGTGTCGCCACGCCCCTGCGCGATGGCTTCGGCAAAGATGTCCGGGCGCGGTGTGTCCAGCGCAAGGTCGAGGCCCGCGCGCCATTTGGCGAGGTCCGGTTGGTGGAAGTAGGATTTCGGGTGGCCTGCAACGCCACTGTCGCGCAGCAGGGCGCACAGGAGTGTGCTGCCGCTGCGGGGGCTTGTGCACAGGATGTAGGCGTTTGGCGTTGGCATGGGCGTCTTCCAAGATGGATCGCCCATGCCTTTAGTTCAGTTCGGTGACAATCGTAAGGCGGAGGTGTTCTCTGCCCCGCGCGTCAGGCCCGGGTCAAGCCACGTCGAAGGCCAGCGGTTTGACCTGTGTGAACATGCCTGTCCCCTCGAGTGTTTTCAGCACGTCCGTGGGGATCGGATCGTCGACATAAAGCAGCGCGATAGCTTCGCCCGCGATGGCTGCGCGGCCAAGGGTAAAGTTCGCGATGTTCACGCCGTTCTTGCCCATCGTGTTGCCCAGAAGGCCGATGATGCCCGGCACGTCCTCGTTCGTGGTGTAGAGCATGTTGGCCCCGATCTCGGCATCGATGTTGATGCCCTTGATCTGGATGAAGCGTGGTTTGCCATCCGAGAACACGGTGCCCGCGACGGAGCGTTCGCGCTTGTCGGTGACGACGGTGATCTTGATGTACCCTTCGAAGGCACCGGACTGGTCCTGGTTCGTGGTGCTGATCTGGATGCCACGTTCCTTGGCGACCACAGGGGCCGAGACCATGTTCACGTCCGGGTTGGCGCGCTTCATGATGCCCGCGATCACGCCGCAGTTCAGCGCGTCGAGGTTCATTTCGGAGACGACGCCGTCATAGAGGATGTTGATCGCCTTGATCGGCTCGTCCGTCATCTGGCCGGTGAAGCTGCCCAAGTGACCGGCCAGCTGGACCCAAGGGCCCATGACCTTTGCCTCTTCCGCTGTGACCGATGGCATGTTGAGTGCGTTTTCGACGGCCCCAGTGAGCAGGTAGTTCGCCATCTGCTCGGCCACCTGCAGGGCGACGTTTTCCTGCGCTTCGGTCGTGGCGGCGCCGAGGTGGGGCGTGACGACGACGTTGGGCAGATTGAAGAGCGCGTTTTCTTTGGCGGGTTCTTCGGCGAAGACGTCAAAGGCGGCGCCTGCTACGTGGCCGGATTTGAGCGCTTCGGCGAGAGCCGCTTCGTCTACGAGGCCACCGCGCGCGCAGTTGATGATGCGTACGCCGGGTTTCATCATGGCGATGCGTTCGGCGGTGATCATGTTGGCTGTCTGCTCGGTTTTGGGCACGTGCAGGGTGATGAAGTCGGCGCGCTTGATCAGGTCCTCAAGTTCGACCTTTTCGACGCCCATCTTGTCGGCTTTCTCTTCCCCCAGGAAGGGGTCGTAGGCGAGGACTTTCATCTTCAGCCCGCGCGCACGGTCGCAGACGATGCCGCCGATGTTGCCCGCGCCGATCACACCGAGTGTCTTGCCTGTCAATTCAGTGCCCATGAACTTGGACTTTTCCCATTTTCCTGCGTGGGTGGAGGAGCTGGCTTCGGGAATTTGCCGTGCGACAGCGAACATCATGGCGATGGCGTGCTCGGCTGTCGTGATCATGTTGCCGAAGGGCGTGTTCATGACGATCACGCCCTTTTTGCTGGCCGCGTCCTTGTCGATGTTGTCTGTGCCGATGCCTGCACGGCCGATGACCTTGAGGTTGGTCGCGTTCTTCAGGATCGTTGGGGTCACCTTGGTCGCCGACCGGATGGCGAGGCCGTCATACTGGCCGATCACTTCGGCCAGCTTGTCCTTGTCCTTGCCGAGATCGGGTTCGAAGTCGACCTCGACCCCGCGGTCGCGGAAGATTTGGACGGCAGCGTCGGAGAGTTTGTCGGAGATGAGTACTTTGGGCATTTTCGTGTCCTTGCAGGTGGCGGGGTGAACCCCGCCCTACGGAGATGGGGGTGGGGCGGGCTTCAGCCCGCCGCGATTTCGGTCTCAAACGCGTGGGCGAGCCAGGGCAGCATTGCTTGGATGTCTGCTGTCTCGACCGTGCCGCCGCACCAGATGCGCAGGCCCGGAGGCGCGTCGCGGTAGCCGCCGATGTCGAGCGCCACGTTTTCATCCGCGAGCCGCTTGGCGATGGCCTTGGCGAAGGGGGCCCCGTCGGTGATCCGGCCGTCGGTGAACTTGAGGCAGACGGAGGTGGTCGACCGCGTCACGGGGTCGACAGCCAGGTTGTCGATCCAGTCATGTTGATCGCAAAAATCCCAGACCGCTCGCGCGTTCGCCTCGGCGCGCCCGATCAGCCCTTGCAGGCCACCGACGGACCGCGCCCAGTTCAGGGAGAAGAGGTAATCCTCAACCGCCAGCATCGACGGTGTGTTGATGGTTTCGCCAACAAAAATCCCCTCGATCAGCTTGCCGCCCTTGGTCAGCCGAAAGATTTTGGGCAGCGGCCATACGGGCGTGTACGATTCCAGTCGGGCAACGGCGCGCGGGGACAGGATCAGCATGCCGTGGGCCGCTTCGCCGCCCAGCACCTTTTGCCAGCTGAATGTCGTGACATCGAGCTTGTCCCAGGGCAGGTCCATCGCGAAGGCGGCGGAGGTTGCGTCGCAGAGCGTGAGGCCAGCGCGGTCCGCCGGGATCGCGTCGCCATTTGCCATCCGCACGCCCGACGTGGTGCCGTTCCAGGTGAAGCAGACATCGTGGTCGTAATTCAGGGCGGCCATATCCACGATCTGCCCATAGTCGGCGGTGTGAACGGTGTGTTCGATTTTCAACTGCTTGGCCACGTCCGTGACCCAGCCCGCGCCGAAGCTTTCCCAAGCGACCATTTCGGCGTGCCGTTCGCCCAAGAGCGACCACATCGCCATTTCATAGGCGCCCGTGTCGGAGGCGGGTACGATGCCGATCTTGTAGTCAGCGGGGACGCCGAGGATCTCGCGCGTCTCTTCGATCGCTTGCTTCAGCTTCGCCTTGCCTTCGGCGGCACGGTGCGAGCGGCCAAGAGGCGCGTCGGCCAGAGCGGTCAGGGTATGGGTGGGGGGTTTGGCGCAAGGGCCAGAGGAAAAATGCGGATTTGCCGGCCGCGTGGCCGGAGCAGTGGTAGCCATTGATGTTATCCTTACAGATATTCGCCCTTCGTTGGGGAAGGGTGTCCCACCGCCGCATTTACGGGTGCAGGCGGGGTGGTGCAACCGGGAATGCGGAGCTATAGCGCCGCTTGAACATTTATTTGCGACATCTGCGTCGCGTATCGGAAACGGACCCATGTTTGTTTGCACCCTGTTAACGGATCCCGCCAACCCATCGCTGGACCCCGCCTTGATCGACAACCTGCGCAATGCGTGGGGCGGTGGCGATGTGCAGTGGCTGGCCGTGGATGAGGCGGCGGCGTTTTCCCTGCCGTCCATCCCGGACAATCGGTGGGATGTCTGGGCGGATGTGCAGAAGCTGGGTGTTGATCTGGTGATCCTGCCGATGGAGGGCCGCCGCAAGAAGATGCTTCTGGCGGACATGGACAGCACCATGATCCAGCAGGAGTGCATTGATGAGCTGGCGGATGTGGCCGGGGTTGGCGACCGGGTCAAGGACATCACCGCGCGCGCCATGAATGGTGAGTTGAACTTTGAAGCCGCGATCCGGGAGCGGGTCGGGTTGCTGAAGGATTTGCCTGAAGACGTGATTGGTCAGGTGTTGGAGGAGCGCATTACCCTGATGCCCGGTGGCCCGACTTTGTTGGCGACCATGAAGGCGCATGGGGCTTATGCCGCGCTGGTGTCGGGTGGGTTTACCGCCTTTACCGCGGCTGTTGCGGCCAAGTTGGGGTTCGATGAGAACCGGGCCAATACGTTGTTGGCCACAGGCGGTGTGCTGACGGGTGAGGTTGGTGTGCCGATCCTGGGGCAGCAGGCCAAGGTGGATGCGTTGGAAGAGATTACCGCACGCCTGGGTCTTTCGGAGGACGATGTGCTGGCCGTAGGTGATGGGGCCAACGACCTCAAGATGTTGGGGCGTGCTGGATTGGGCGTGGCATTGCACGCAAAACCTGCTGTGGCGGCACAATGCGATGTGCGGGTGAACTTCGGAGATCTGACGGCTCTATTGTACCTTCAGGGCTATGCGCGGTCTGAATTTGTAGGCGTTTGAAAGGGGCTCTGCCCCTCGGCCTTGCGGCCTCACCCCGTCGTATTTGCAGTCAGAAGAAACGGTATGCCACGAATCGTGGTAGTCTGGGTTCAGCCAACAGGGAGGGACCGGGGATGCCGGATTTCATTTTTGCCTATCATGGAGGGACGATTCCCGAGACGCCGGAAGAAGGTGAGAAGGCCATGGCGGCTTGGGGGAAGTGGTTCGAGGATATGGGAGGCGCCGTTGTAAACGGTGGCAACCCGGTGGGGCAGTCGATGACTGTGACCGATGCGGGTGTGGCTGGTGATGGCGGGGCTAATCCCATTTCCGGTTACACCATTGTGCGGGCAGACACGCCTGAAGCTGCTTGCGAGATGGCGAAGGGGTGCCCGATTGTTGCTAACGGATCCGGCTCGATCGAGGTCGCGCCGATTGTTGAGATGTAAGGCGGACGTGTCGTCCGCCCTAGAGTAGGGTGGGTGCGGCGCGCATGTGGCCAGTTTCTAAACCGTCCCAATTGCGGATGGGTGCGCTGGTGTAGGCGAGTGCCTCGGGATGGTTCGGATTTAGCGCGCCCAGCCTTACGAGGATTTGCGCGATGGCGCATTCGGCGGCGCGGGTGGCGCCGTCCGTGATTTTGAGCGCGACGCCCATTTTTTGCTCTGGCAGAATCGCGACGAAAAACCCTTCGGCCCCGGTCTTGATCGCGACCTTTCCGTCCATGGCGCGCATCAGGCGGGTGCAGGCGCGTCCTTCGCCCGCGACGAGGTCGGGGTGGGCCCCCATGGCGTGGCGCAACTGCCCTTCGGCGCTGTCTGTGTCTGCGCTGGCAAAATGGGCCATGGCGCGGGCCATGCCGTGCAGTGTGCAGGCGAAGTTGGGGGCCGAGCAACCGTCAATGCCGTAGCCGGGAGAGGTTTCGCCCGTGGTGCGTTCGAACGCCTCAAGGCACGCCTTTTGGACCGGGTGGTCGGGGTCGACATAATCGGGGCCTGCGCCCAAGTGCTTGGACAGCGTAAGAAAGCCGGTGTGTTTGCCGGAGCAGTTGTTGTGGATGCGACAAGGGCTTTCGTTGGTGCGGATCATCGCGTTGCGTATGTCGGTGTCGCGCGAGGCCTGTGGGCCGCATTTGAAGTCGTCATCGGCGCATCCGATGGCAGACAGCCACGCGCCCACCTTGTCAGTGTGCACTTGTGCGCCCTGATGTGAGGCACAAGCCAGTGCAAGGTGTTCGGCTGTCAGGTCGTGTGCCGCGGCCGCGCCGCTTTCCAGCAGCGGCAGGGCCTGGATCATTTTTGCGGATGAGCGGGGCAGCACGACCGTTTCGGGCACACCCCATGCCTCGACGATCTGGCCGCTGTCGTCACAGACCACAGCATGCCCCTGATGCGCGCTTTCCAAGAAGGCTCCGCGCCAGATTTCGGCCAGTGTGACCGCCCCATGGGCAGGATGCGTCATCTTTCCCTCACTTCTTGGCGATTTCCTGCCAATTATTCTTTCCTGCGTCGCGCGTTTCGCGCTAATGTGCCACTTGTCGAGAAGAAACGCCGCCCTTGCAAGAGAATGCGCTGAAAACGGCGCGCCCGGGGACGGTGCAGGTATTGAGGTTTCGGACAGCTTGGAGGCTGTGGTTATGGCATTTAGGAAGACAGTTATCGGTTTGGTCGGCGCACTCTCGCTTATTGCGGGTGTGGCAGTTGCGCAGGATCAAAGCACAAACCGTGTGGCGGCAAAAACCGATTGGAGCGTATTCGTCGAGGACAACCCGACAGAATGCTGGGGTGTGGCGACGCCCAAGGAAGTGGTAAATACCCGCGAGGGGCGCGTTGTGGCGGCCACACGCGGGCAAATTCTGCTGATGGTGTTTTATCGCCCCAGTGCGGAAGCCAAGGGCCAGGTGGCCTTTACCGGCGGCTATCCGTTCCGGTCCGGGTCGACCGTCAACGTGAACATCAGTGGCAACGAGTTTGAACTGTTCACCGAAGGTGAGTGGGCGTGGCCGGCGACTGCCGCCGACGATGCAAAGATTGTCACGGCAATGAAGCGCGGCGCCGACGCGATCGTTACCGGGGTTTCCAGCAGGGGCACCACGACGAAGGATACGTTTTCCCTGCTTGGCTTTACCGCCGCCATCGAAGATGCCGAGGGGCGCTGCGGCGGCTGAGCATCCGCGCAATTGCAATTCACAAGACCGAGAGGGGCTGTGCAGGGATGCACGGCCCCTTTGGCTATCTCCGCAGTTTGGAACTGTACGGTACCTTAATATCTCCAAGGGCGAGCCAACGCATAAAGGAGATCACCATGGTTGCCACCACTGTCCACACGCTTGATACCGCCCCCGACGCGTCGAAACCGCTGCTGGAAAACTCGATCAAGGCCTTTGGTCGCTTGCCAAGCCTGCATGGTGTTATGGCCGAAAGCCCAGGCTTGCTGGAAGGGTATCAGCATCTGCACCGTCTTGCGATCAATGGCACCGCCTTTACCCCCGAAGAGCGCACCGTGGTTTGGATGACTGTGAACGTGGCCAATGCCTGTCATTATTGTGTGCCTGCACATACGGGCATCGCGAAGATGGAAAAGATCGACGAGGATGTCGTGAACGCCCTGCGGGACGAAACACCGCTGCCCTCTAAGCTGGACGCTTTGCGCACCTTCACCCTTGCCATCCGCGACAGCCATGGGCGCCCGGGTGCCGACGCCATCGCGGCCTTTGAGGCGGCGGGTTATGGCGAGCGCGCGATCCTCGACACCGTTCTGATCTATGCGCAGAAAGTGATGTCGAACTTCACCAATGCGTTGTTTGAGACCCCGACCGATGCGGCCTTTGCCCCGTTTGCGTGGGAACCGAAGACAACGGTCGCTGCCGAGTGAGATGTCGGACTGGGGGCCAGCCCCCAGACCCCCGAGGTTTTTCACGCCAGAAGAAAGAGCAGTGGTTTGGGCCGCTGCTCTTTTTCATTTGGGCGAATCCTTTTGATTGCCCCGGCTTTTCCTATATAGGGGCGCATCACCCCAATGATGGATAGAGCCATGGCTGACGCGCCGATCACGCAGGATGTTTTGACGATCCCCCGGAAACTGCCGGAGGGACCTGTGAATCTTGTTGGTCTGACCCGTCCGCAATTGCGGGATGTGTTGATCGCCCACGGCACGCCGGAAAAGCAGGCCAAGATGCGCGTTGGGCAGATCTGGCAATGGATCTATCAGTGGGGCGTGCGTGATTTTGATGCGATGACCAACCTGTCGAAGGTCTATCGCGCCGAGTTGGCCGAAACGTTCGTCATCGAGGTCCCCGAGGTTGTGTCGAAGCAGGTGAGTGTCGATGGCACCCGCAAGTGGCTGGTCCGTATTGCCGGTGGGCACGAGGTCGAGGTCGTCTACATTCCCGAGGAAGATCGCGGGACGTTGTGTGTGAGCTCGCAAGTGGGTTGTACGTTGACCTGTTCGTTCTGCCATACCGGCACGCAAAAGCTGGTGCGCAACCTGACATCGGCGGAGATCGTGGGCCAGGTGATGATGGCGCGCGATGATCTGGATGAGTGGCCGGTGCCCGGCGCGCCCAAGGACGAGACGCGGCTGTTGTCGAACATCGTGCTGATGGGCATGGGCGAGCCGCTCTATAATTTTGAGAACGTCCGTGATGCGATGAAGATCTGCATGGACGAGGAGGGCATCCAGTTGTCCCGTCGTCGGATCACGTTGAGTACGTCAGGCGTCGTGCCGGAGATTGAGCGCACCGCGAACGAGATTGGCTGCCAGCTTGCCGTGTCTTTCCATGCCACCACCGATGATGTGCGGAACACGCTGGTGCCGATCAACAAGCGCTGGAATATCGAGGCGCTGCTTGAGGCCTTGAAAGCCTATCCGCGTGGCCGCAATTCCGAACGGATCACGTTTGAATACGTGATGCTGGATGGTGTGAACGACACGGACGCCGATGCACATCGGCTGGTGAAGCTGCTGGAGGGTATTCCGGCCAAGGTGAACCTGATCCCGTTCAACGAATGGCCCGGCGCGCCCTATAAGCGGTCGTCGAACAATCGCATTCGCGCCTTTGCCAACATTATTTACAACGCGGGCTACGCAAGCCCGATCCGCACCCCGCGGGGCGAGGACATTCTGGCGGCTTGCGGTCAGTTGAAGTCCGCAACGGAACGTGCGCGCAAAAGCCGGAAAGAGATCGCGGCCGAGGCCGGGCTGACCAGCTAACCCGATCATTTGCTGGGTGCGCCACCCGGATCGCCCAGCAAATGCGCGGTGGAGCCATTGATGTTGTTCCGACCCAGATGAGTCACGGCGCCCATCTTTGTTTCCAAAGCGGTGCTTATCGGAGCGTGTTGGACCGCTGAACTGCCGAAAAACATGGCGTTTCTGACAACGTATACGTGTAACTGTTCGCGAAATGGCCACAATCTTTTCCCGTTTGCGCGCCAATGGCGCCATGGTGCGCGTGCATGACAGGCTCAGGGAAAAGGAAATGGAGTGACCGTTATGTCGATGATTTTTGCACAGGACGGCTTTGTCGAAGCGCAGGTCTTGGACCTTGTGAGCCGTGAGCGCAGCCAGGCGCTGTCGCGCCGGGAGTGGAAACACCGTCTGGCCGGGTACGGCTATGGCATCCGTGAAACCGAAGCTGGTGACGTGGTCGAAACGCTGCCGCATCGTGTGGCCGTGTGCAAACTGCCCACCGAACTGGCCGCCTGATCGCAAGACACCCTTGATGTTGGTCGCGTGTCGCGCGGCCAGATTTGGGCCACCGCTACCGACCGGGGACTTCGCCCCGCTTGTCTGTCGGCCCCCAGTTGTCGATCACGTCCATCGCTTCTTGCGCGCTGTCCACGAAGCGAAACAGGTCCAGATCGTCGGCCGAGATCGTGCCGGCGTCTGACAGCGCATCCCAGTTGATGATCTTCTCCCAAAACGTCTTGCCGAACAGCAGGAAGGGCACGCGTTCCATGCGGCCTGTCTGGATCAGGGTGAGGGATTCAAAGAGTTCGTCCAACGTGCCGAAGCCGCCCGGGAAGACACAGATCGCGCGTGCCCGCATCAGGAAGTGCATCTTGCGGATGGCGAAGTAGTGGAAGTTGAAGCTGAGGTCGGGCGTCACATAGTGATTGGGCGCCTGTTCGAAGGGTAGCACGATGTTGAGCCCGATGGAGTGCCCGCCTGCGTCCACCGCCCCACGGTTGCCCGCCTCCATCACGCCGGGGCCGCCGCCTGTGACGATGACGTTTTCCCGGCCGCCGCTTTCAATCGACTTTTCTGTCATTAGCCGGGAAAAGCTGCGCGCCTCGTCATAGAAAGACGACAGGTCGGCCAGTGTCTGGGTGCGTGCGCTGTCCTTGTTCACCGGGTCGGGGATGCGTGCGCCGCCGAACAGGACGATTGTTGATTCAATCCCCTGTTCATTCATCATCATCTCGGGCTTGAGCAATTCCAGCTGCAGCCGGACGGGGCGCAGTTCGTCCCGACACAGGAATTCAGAGTCCGCGAAGGCCAGTGGGTACGCAGGCGACCGGGTTTGCGGTGTGTCGGGCGCGCCTTCGGCCGCCTTGCGGTCTGTGTATGCGTCACGGAACGGGCTGCGGTGGTCGTCTTTCATTCTGTTTGCTCCTGTCAGGCTTCGACTAGGCGTAGCGTGCCATAGGGGCATTGCCCAGATATGATTGCATGGGGGCACGGATTGTTGTCTAAGCGCCGCGATCAATCAGGGGAGATTCCGATGTCCAACGCCCAGCTGGAAACCGCCATCGAAGCCGCGTGGGACGCCCGCGACACCATCACGCCCGCCACCACGGGTGAGACGCGCGAGGCCATCGAAGACACGCTGAATGCGCTGGACAGCGGCAGCCTGCGCGTGGCTGAGAAGCAGGACAGCGGCGACTGGCATGTGAACCAGTGGGCCAAGAAGGCTGTGCTGCTGGGCTTCCGCATCAAGGACATGGAACAGCAGGATGGCGGTCCGCAAGGCGGCGGCTGGTGGGACAAGGTCGACAGCAAGTTCAAAGGCTGGGGCGACACCCAGTGGAAGACGGCCGGTTTCCGGGCCGTGCCGAACTGTGTTGTGCGCAAGTCCGCTTTTATCGCACCGGGTGTGGTGCTTATGCCGTCCTTTGTGAACCTGGGCGCTTATGTGGACGAGGGCACCATGGTTGATACATGGGCGACCGTCGGGTCCTGCGCGCAGATTGGCAAGAACGTGCACCTGTCGGGTGGCGTGGGCATCGGCGGCGTGTTGGAGCCAATGCAGGCCGGGCCGACCATCATTGAAGACAACTGCTTCATCGGGGCGCGGTCCGAAGTGGTCGAGGGCTGCATCGTGCGCGAGGGCTCGGTTCTGGGCATGGGCGTGTTCATCGGCCAGTCGACCAAGATCGTGGACCGTGAAAGCGGTGAGGTGATGTATGGCGAAGTGCCAAGCGGCTCTGTTGTGGTCGCCGGGTCGATGCCATCGAAGAACGGGATCAACCTGTACTGTGCTGTCATCGTCAAGCGCGTGGACGAGCGGACCCGGTCCAAGACGTCGATCAACGAGCTGTTGCGTGACTGATAAGCCCAAAAAGCCAAAGAAGCCCCAGCAGGTCTTTACCCTGCTGGTGCAGATCGGGCGCAAGGACGGTGATGGTCTGCCTGATGGCGCGACCGGGGCGGCGCTGATGTGTTTTGCCAGCGGTGTGGACGAGGCGGAGGCGGTGCGCGAGACCGTCGCCTTGCTCAAACAAGCCGATACCGCGCCGCTGGATGTGACCGGCTATGGCACGCTGGATGAGCGGTTGGCCGAAGGGCATGAGATTGACGGTGAAGAACGGGCGTTGATGCAGCGGGCGCTGGACGAAAATGCCGTTATCGTCGCGCAGGTCACCCCGTTTTTCGACAAGGACTAGGCGCGGCGGAACGCCACCAGAAGTGCTGTGTCCTGTGCATGGTCGCCGGTGGCGTCGGGGCCGTAGATGGGAACCTCGGTTAGGCTGAGGTCTTCGATATCAGGCTCTAACACGGTCAGTTTTGCGTCGAACCCGGACGCCGTGAAGTGCTGTGCGTTCACTGACAGAACGATCCAGCCGCGCGGACGCACCGCTGCGATGACCGCGTCGATCCCTTCCGGTCCTACATGCCCGTTGGTGAAGGTGCCCGAGCTGATGGCTCCCTGATACGGACCGTCAGGTGTGTCCAAGCCCTCAAGTATGTTTTCAACGCGCGTTGTGCGGTAGATGTCCTTGGCCGCTGCCATCTGCAGCATGTCGGCTGAGATATCGGTCCCGTCTATTGGTTCAGTCCCACGCGCGGCCAGCGCTGCGCCGCACAGGCCCGTGCCTGCGCCTACGTCCAAAACCGGCCCGAACCCACCGGTGTTCACGAAGTGCCGCGCCACCTGTTCATGCAGGATATAGTCACTGTTTTGGGCAAAATCGCTGTCGTAGGTGTTTGCCCAAGCGGAATAGAGCTGCACCGAGTCCTCGGGCGTTTCGAGCGCATAGGCGCTGTCGAGGGAAGGATCATCTGCCATCTGGTGATTAGGCGGGCCTGCGACATGCTTTGCAAGGGGCTTGTGTGCAGCCCGCGTGCGCGCCACCTATGGGGCATGACGAAGACTTTGCTTTCTTTTGGCCACGGCTATTCCGCCAAGGCACTGACAGAACTGCTGATCCCACTGGGTTGGCGGGTGATCGGGACCACCCGAAGCGCCGACAAGGCCGCGGCTTTGACCACGATGGGTGTGGAGCCGCTGATCTTTCCCGGTGATGATGTGAGTGATGCGATCAGGTCCGCGACGCATCTGCTGATTTCGGCGGGGCCGGATGCCGAGGGTGATCCGGTCTTGCGCGCAGTTGGCGACCAGATACGTGACCGTGCGGATCAGTTGGAGTGGGTCGGCTATTTGTCGACCACTGGCGTTTATGGCGATCATGGCGGGGAATGGGTGGACGAAGACACGCCGCTAAGCCCCTCCACCCGTCGAGGTCAGTGGCGCAAGGATGCGGAAGCGGCGTGGCAGGCGATACCTGGATTGCCAGTGCACATCTTTCGTCTGGCTGGCATTTATGGTCCGGGGCGCGGCCCCTTTGCCAAGGTACGGGCGGGCACGGCGCGGCGCATCATCAAGCCGAACCAGGTCTTTTCGCGCACCCATGTGGAGGACATTGCCCAGATTGTCGCGGCATCCATTGCACAGCCTGCGCCGGGTGCGGCCTATAACGTGTGCGACGATGATCCGGCCCCGCCGCAGGATGTTATTGAATATGCGGCGCAGCTTTTGGGCCTGCCGACCCCACCAGCCGAAGACTTTGAGACCGCCGAGATGACGCCGATGGCCCGCAGCTTTTATGCTGAAAGCAAGCGGGTGCGGAACGATCGCATCAAGGACGAGCTGGGCGTGAAACTGTTGTACCCGGCATACAAGGTTGGATTGACGGCCTTGCTGAAGCAATCGGAATGACTGGTGACGATCCCCGCACGCTGACGCATCTTCTGGATGCGGTTGATGAGGCTGGCCGCGGAGAGGTCGTTTCGGTTCAGGACATCCTGGACGCGATTGGCGAACAGTCGATCATGCCCATTGTGTTGATCGTGTCGATCCTGTTGGTGTCACCCCTGTCCGGGATACCGGGCATGCCCACCTTGTCTTCGCTGATCTTGCTGACTTTGATTTTGCAGGCTGCTGTGGGTCGCAAACAGCTTTGGTTGCCGCCCTTCTTGCGGAACCGGCGCGTGCGGGCCGAACGGTTGCATGTGGCGACGGGATGGTTGCGCCGTCCCGCGGCCTGGATCGACCGTCACTCGCATCCGCGTCTGCGCATCCTGACGCGCCATCCGCTGCGCCTTGTGACCCTGATGCTGTGCATGGCCATGCCGCTACAGTGGCCATTCCTTGAGTTCTTTCCCTTTGTCACGTCCTTTGGCGCGGGTGCGTTGGCCTTGATGGCCTTTGGCTTGCTGACGCATGACGGGATGTACGTGCTGGCCGGGCACATTGCCGTGGCCGCACAGGTATTGGCTGTTTTATGGCTGGCTCAGGCGGCGGCCTGAGGGCGGCGGACCCTGTAGAGCACCGCGCCGACAACGCCGAAGACGACCAGCAGGCCCAGGGCAATCGCTGCATTCGCGCCATAGAATGTGGACCGTTCTGCCCATTCCATTGAGTTGAGGAAGGGGTAGGGCAGCCCGCTGGTGACGGTGCCTGTCGGCTTGTCGTTGAACCGCTGCACGAACAGTTCCGACCACGCGACATATGCTCCGATAATGACCAACAGGGGCAGTGCGGCCCGCCAGACCTTGCGGAACACCGCCCCAATGAACAGGGCGTCGATGATCTGGAGCGCAGGACCTAAAGCGTGCAGGTAGTATTCAAGCCACCAGATGATCGGATTGCCGCCATTCACCAGCGAGGGATCGGCAAGGTAGAGCCGCCAATAGAGAAACACGACCATGACGTTCAGCACGGCGGCGCACATAGCTGTCACCTCGTGCTTGCGGGTGATCCGATGTTCGCTGAGCGCCAGCATCCGGCTGGCGGCGTAGAACGACAGGAACAGCGCCCAGATGGTCAGGTAACGGAAGGGTCCGCCTGCGCCGCCCCATGATCCGAGGATCAGTTGGTGCAGGCAGTAGCCCGCCGCCAGAAGGAAGACGACCCAGCGATACAGCAGGACGGGGTGGCTGTGGATGTTCATGCGTCACCTACACGTTTGGTGACACGCAGCTTGGCCGAAGCCCCTTGTTTCACGCAAGCCTTAGGCGCGTGCTTCGCCGATTGACGTTACGCCAAGTACATTCAGCACCTTTGCTTCGATTTGCTCGGCGTTCATGCCTGCGACGGCGTACATGTCTGCGGGGCTGGCCTGATCGATGAAGATGTCGGGCAGGACCATGGAGCGGTACTTGAGGCCGGTGTCGAACACACCTTCCTCGGCCAGAAGCTGGGCGACATGGCTGCCGAAGCCGCCCACGGCGCCTTCTTCGATGGTGATCAGAGCCTCGTGATTGGCGGCGAGGTCTAGGATCAGGTCGCGGTCGAGCGGTTTGGCAAAGCGGGCATCGGCGATGGTCGGGGTGATCCCTTTGGCCGTCAGGTTTTCCGCCGCCTTCTGGACTTCTTCCAGTCGGGTGCCGAAGGACAGGAGGGCGACGCCCTTGCCGGTCTGGATCATCCGACCCTTGCCGATTTCCAGCGGCTCTCCGCGTTCCGGCATGTCGACCCCGGTGCCTTCGCCCCGTGGGAAACGGAAGGCGATGGGGCCGTCGTCATGGGCGGCAGCGGTGGCGACCATATGGGCCAGTTCCGCCTCGTCTGCCGCGGCCATGACCGTGAAGCCGGGCAGGTTGGACAGGTATGCGACGTCAAATGCACCGGCATGGGTCGCGCCATCTGCACCCACGAGCCCCGCGCGGTCGATGGCAAAGCGCACGGGCAGGCGTTGGATTGCCACGTCGTGCACCACCTGGTCGTAGCCGCGTTGCAGAAAGGTCGAATACATGGCGCAGAACGGCTTCATCCCGCCGGCAGCAAGGGCGGCGGAGAAGGTCACACCGTGCTGTTCGGCGATGCCGACGTCAAAGCAGCGGCTGGGGTAGCGTTCGGCAAAGAGGTTCAAACCGGTGCCGTCTGGCATCGCTGCGGTGACGGCGCAGATCTTGTCATCCGTTTCGGCCTGCTTGATCAGGTGTTCGGCGAACACTTTGGTGTAGCTGGGCGCGTTGCTGGGCGCTTTCTTCTGTTCGCCCGTAACCACGTCGAACTTGGCGGTTGCGTGCCCCCTGTCGCGTGCAGACTCAGCCGGGGCGTAGCCTTTGCCCTTCTTCGTCAGGACGTGGATCAGGATGGGGTCGGTGGCCCGTTCCTTGACCGTGCGCATAACGGGCAGCAGTTGGTCCATGTCGTGCCCATCGATGGGGCCGAGGTAGCTGAACCCCAGTTCTTCGAACAATGTGCCACCGACGGCCATGCCCTTGAGCATGTCCTTGGCGCGCTTGGCCCCTTCGCGGAAGGGTTCTGGCAACAGACTTACGGCACCCTTGGCCGCCGCCTTGAGGTCCTGGAACGGGTTTTGGGCGTAGAGCCGCGACAGGTAGGACGACATTGCGCCGACGGGCGGGGCGATCGACATTTCGTTGTCGTTCAGGATCACGAACAGGCGTTTGCCCAGGTGGCCCGCGTTGTTCAGCGCTTCATAGGCCATGCCCGCACTCATCGACCCGTCGCCGATCACGGCAATCGCATCGCCGGACCCTTCGGGCGGCTGACCGCCAAGGTCACGCGCGACGGCAAAACCCAAGGCGGCGCTGATCGAGGTCGAGGAATGGGCAGCGCCAAACGGGTCATAGGGCGACTCGCTGCGCTTGGTGAACCCGCTCAGCCCGTCCTTCATGCGCAGGGTGCGGATGCGGTCGCGCCGTTCGGTCAGGATTTTATGGGGGTAGCATTGGTGGCCCACATCCCACACCAGCTTGTCGCGCGGTGTATCGAACACGGCGTGCAGGGCCACGGTCAATTCGACCACGCCAAGCCCTGCGCCAAGGTGCCCACCTGTCACGGACACGGCAGACACCGTTTCGGCGCGCACTTCGTCAGCGACTTGCCGGAGTTGCGCGTCTGAAAAGCGTTTCAGGTCCGCGGGGCGGTGCACGGTGTCGAGAAGCGGGGTGTTGGGGCGGTCTGACATTGGCTCTCTAGCTGTTGCGCGTCACGACAAAGCGGGCAGCGTCCCGCAATGTATCAGCGTCCGCATTATATACATGTAAGGCGTCGCAAGCTTCGGTCACGAGTTGGTCAGCGCGGCGTTTCGCCTCGTCCAGCCCAAGCAGGGACACGAAGGTGGCCTTGCCCGCATCGGCATCCTTGCCCGTGGCCTTGCCCATCGTATCTGCATCGCTGGTGATATCGAGCACATCGTCGGCAATCTGGAAGGCAAGGCCGAGCGCCCGAGCGTAGGTCAGGAGCGGTGTGAGGTCCGCTTGGGCCATGCGCGCACCTGCGGTGGCGGACCATTCGATCAGTGCACCGGTCTTGCCGCGTTGCAGGGTGGTGATCTGATCAAGGGTCAGGGGTGTGTCTGCGGTTTCCGCCGCGATGTCGAGGGCTTGGCCCAGCACCATGCCTTGCGCGCCTGACGCTTTGGCGAGGGATTGCGCAAGATCGGCGCGAACATCGCCGGGTCCAACCTCGTGGTGTGTCACAAGTTGAAAGGCCAGCGTTTGCAATGCGTCGCCTGCAAGCACGGCTGTTGCTTCGTCCCATTTGACGTGAACCGTGGGTTCGCCCCGGCGCAGGTCATCGTCATCCATGCAAGGCAGATCGTCATGGACGAGGGAGTAGGCGTGCAGCGCTTCGATGGCGCATGCGGGCCAAATTGCCTTGTTAGGGTCTATTCCATGCAGTCGTGCGCTTTCCAGCACCATGAATCCGCGCAGTCTTTTGCCGCCATTGGTGGCGTGGGCCATGGCATCGACCACAGGCACGCGGTCGAGATCGCCAAGAACGGTATCGAACCGCGCCTGAATGGCGGTCGCGGCATCCGTCAGCCGTTGGCGGAACATGGATTACAGATCGCCTGCGGGTTTCAGCCCGGTTGGATTGCCGTCACCGTCCAACGTGATGGCAGCAACTTTTTCTTCGGCCTCTTTCAGCTTGGTTTCGCACCGGGCCTTCAATGCCGCGCCGCGTTCATAAAGCTTGATCGAATCGTCCAGCGCCACATCACCCCGTTCAAGCTGGCCCAGCACCTGTTCCAATTCGGCCATCGCTTCTTCGAAGCTCATTTCGTCAACGGGGCGGTCAGTCATTGGGCGGCCTTTATCAGCGATTGGACATGGGCGCGGGCGCAAGCGGCCAACGCGTCCAGATCATAGCCCCCTTCGAGAACCGACACCACCCGGCCTTTGCATAGGGCTTGTGCAGTTTCTGTCAGCATGTCGGTGAGGCGGGTGTAGGTGTCTGCAGTCCAGTTGAGTTGGGCCAGCGGGTCGTCCTGATGCGCGTCGAACCCGGCGGAGATCAGGATGAGCTCGGGTCGATGCTTGATCAGCGCGGGGATGACCTGCCGTTCGTATTCCGCGATGGCGTGGTTGCCGTCTGTGTGCGGGGCAAGCGGGATGTTCAGGACGGTGCCGTGTGGGCCACGATCTGAGGCGTGACCGGTGCCGGGCCAGAGCGGCATTTGTTGCGAGGTGATGACGAGCGCGCGGGGATCGTCCTGAAGCAGCGCTTGCGTGCCGTTGCCGTGATGCACATCGAAATCGACCACGGCGACGCGATTCAGCCCGTGCACCTCAAGCGCGTGTTTGGCTGCGATCGCAACATTGCCAAAAACGCAAAACCCCATGGGTAGAGACTGTTCTGCGTGGTGACCCGGTGGGCGCATGGCGACAAAAGCGTTCGTGACTTCCTCGTCCAGCACCATGTCCACGGCTTTGACTGCGCCGCCCGCCGCGCGCCAGATGGCGTTTTCGGAGGTGGGAGAGAGGAAGGTTTCAGCGTCTGTTTCGCGGTCGAGGCCAGCAAAGCCGTCGGTTGGCATCTTGGATCGCACGAAGTCGATATAGTCCTGCGGGTGGCACAGTGCGATGGAGGCGTCATCGGCAAGCGGTGGATCGACGCGGATCAGGTCGAGATCGGCGAGCGCGCGCTGGATGTAGTCCAGCCGTGCGACCTGTTCCGGCATGCCTGTGGGTGTGACGTGCAGGAGGCCGTCGGGATGGGTGAGTAGAGCGGTAGCCAACGATCAATCCGGTGCGAGCATGTAGCCCGCGCCGCGCACGGTTTGCAGGTAGCGGGGTTGTTTCGGGTTGCTTTCGATCTTGCGCCGCAGCCGTGTGATCTGCACGTCCACGGCACGTTCCTGCGCCTGCCCCCGGTCGCGGCCCAGGTCCTCGACCAGTTTGGCGCGGCTGATGGCTTCGCCTGGTTTGGCGGAAAAGAGCTTCATCAACTGCATTTCGGTTGCCGTGAGGCGCACGAGGTCTTCGCCTTGCCACATTTCGCCCCGTTCCATGTCGTAGCGGATCGGACCAAGCGTCAGGATTTTTGGAGCAGCCTCTTCCGGCGCGATATCAGGCACGCGGCGGAGGATGGCGTTGATGCGCAGCAGCAATTCCTTGGGTTCGAAGGGTTTGGCAAGGTAGTCGTCGGCGCCCGCTTCCAACCCTTCGATCCGATTGTCGGTTTCGCCCTTGGCCGTCAGCAGCAGGATGGGCGTGGCGTGGGTTTCGCGCAAGCTGCGGCAGAGGCTGAGCCCGTCCTCGCCCGGCATCATCACGTCCAGCACGATCATGTCAAAATCGAGGCCGGACAGGACCCGTCGCGCGTGGGCGGCATCACGTGCCGCAGATACCAGAAATCCGTTCCGCATCAGGAACTTTTGCAGCAGGCTGCGGATGCGCTCATCGTCATCCACGACCAGCAGGTGGGTGTCAAAGTCAGTCATGCACCGCTCTCCTTCAGTCTTTGATAGGTTCGATGCATTTCGGTGTCCATCATTGCCTCGAGCACGGTGCGGAAGCCTGCCACTGCCTCGGGGCCCGCGTCGCGGAAAGCGGCCCGCATCCGCGCACGTTGCGCATCTGACAGCCGTCCTTCGAGCGCGCGACCATCCTCTGTCAGGTGCAGGTGTCGTTCCCGTTTGTCGGATTTACCTACCCGGCTTTCGACTAGCCCGTCTTCTATTAACGTGCGCAAAACGCGATTCAGGGATTGTTTGGTCACGCCAAGGATGTTGAGCAGGTTGTTGACCGTTGTGCCGGGCGCACGGTTGATGAAGTGGATGGCACGGTGATGTGCCCGGCCGTAGGCCATATCCGACAGTATGCGATCCGGGTCGGCGGTGAACCCGCGATAGGCAAAGAACATCGCCTCGATCCCCTGACGCAATTGTTCATCCGTCAGGAAAAGCAGGTTCTCTCCACCCGCAGTAGCAGTTCCGCGTCCGTCGGCCATGCCCGTCCCCATCTCTGGTCGTCTTTTGAGGCAGTTTAAGTCAGCCTTGTTGACATTCCAAGGGTGAAGGGCTATCGAATCGCAGGTTTTGCGCAACTTTGTGACCGCATCGGTCCTAATTGCGCAACATATGCAAATTCGGAGGGTGCCATGGCTGGCTACGATGATCGCGACGGGAAAATCTGGATGGACGGCCAAATGGTCGACTGGCGTCAGGCGAACGTCCATATTCTGACCCATGCCATGCATTATGCGTCCTCGGTGTTCGAAGGCGAACGGGCCTATAACGGTAAGATATTTCTCAGCCGGAAGCATTCCGAGCGTTTGCACTACTCGGCTGGCGAACTGGATTTCCAGATCCCGTGGACTGTGGACGAGATCGAAGCTGCCAAGCAGGAAGTGCTGACTGTGAATGGCCTGACCGACGCCTATGTGCGGGCCGTGGCCTGGCGTGGCGCAGGCGAAGACATGGGTGTCGCGTCTGCCAAGAACCCGGTTCACCTTGCCATCGCGGCGTGGGAATGGGGCAACTATTATGGCGACGCCAAGTACAAGGGCGCCAAGATCGACATCGCCAAGTGGAAGCGTCCCTCGCCCGAGACGGCGCCTGTTCATGCCAAGGCGGCGGGCCTTTACATGATCTGCACCACGTCCAAGCACGCGGCAGAGGCCAAGGGATGTTCGGACGCGTTGTTCATGGATTACCGTGGCTACGTTGCCGAATGTACGGGTGCAAACATCTTCTTCGTCAAAGACGGTGAGGTGCACACGCCGAAGGCGGATGTGTTCCTGAACGGTCTGACACGGCAGACAGTCATCGGCATGTTGGAAGACCGCCAGATCAAGGTGCATGAACGTGTGATCATGCCCGAAGAGCTGGAAGGGTTCGAGCAGTGCTGGCTGACCGGCACCGCCGCAGAGGTCACGCCGGTGGGCGAGATTGCAGACTACAACTTTGAAGTTGGTGCGATCACGCGCGAAATCTCGGACGGCTACGAAAAAATGGTGCGCGCATAGCGTGGACTACGATGCCTTCGCGATCGAATGGGAGGTCGCTTGGAATTCCCACGACCTTGATCGCATCCTTGCCCACTACAGCGAGGATGTGGTCTTTCGCTCTGCCAAGGCGATGCGTCTGGTGGGGTATGGTGAGTTGCGGGGCAAGGTGGCGTTGCGCGACTATTGGGGCCGCGCGCTTGCCGCGCAACCGGCTTTGTCCTTTGTGGTGGTGGACGTGTTGCATGGACACGGTATGCTGGTGATCACATACCGTAACCAGCGTGATGTGCTGGCAGCAGAGACGTTGCGATTTGGCCCGGATGGCTTGGTGGTTGAAGCATCGGCGTGCCACACGCCGCAGGGGCGACCCTAGCGACTTGGGCGCGTTCCCGCTCGTCACAAAAACTTGCCTGTCCTGTTACATCGCTGCCAATGGAACGTCACCCAAACCCTGTTGTCTGGCAACATTCGACCAACAGGGAGCTTATCATGCCACTTATTCGTCCGACCCGCCGCGCCTTTCTGGCCACCACGACCGCATTCCTTGCAGCGCCCGCGATCAGCCGCGCGTCTGATCGCCCAGCCTTTACCCATGGTGTCCAATCCGGCGATGTCGATACGACCTCGGGCATGATCTGGACCCGTACAGACCGCCCCGCCCGGATCGAGATGGAGGTGGCAACCACCGAAAGCTTTGCCAATGCACGCCGTCTTGCGCCGATGGATGCGATCCCGGGCAGCGATATGTCGATCAAGCGCCTGGTCGATGGGCTGCCGTCGGATCAGGACATCTTTTACCGCTTCACCGCCATGGACCTGTCGGACATCAATACGACCTCTGAACCGCTGGTCGGACGCTTTCGTACGGCGCCCGCGTCGCGTCGCGATATCCGCTTTGCGTGGTCGGGAGATACGGCCGGTCAGGGCTGGGGCATCGATGACGAGGGTATGCTGACCTATGCCACGATGGCCCGGCATGAACCCGATTTCTTCATCCATTCCGGCGACACCGTCTATGCCGACGGCCCGATGGAAGATTCGGTGGAAGAGGATGGGTCTGTGGTTTGGCAGAACACCACCCTGATCGATGCCAAGCGCAAGGTGGCCGAGACCCTGCAAGAGTTCCGCGACCAGTGGAAATACAACATGATGGACACGCATGTGCAGGCCCTGAACGCCTCTGTTCCGACTTTCATGCAGTGGGATGATCACGAGGTCACCAACAACTGGTCCGACAGCAAGGACCTGATGGATGACGACCGGTACACCGAGAAGTCGGTGCACGTATTGCAGGCCCGCGCCACCCGCGCGTTCCACGAGATGACACCGCTGCGCATCACCCCGTCCGAGCCGAACCGCGTCTATCGCAAGATCAGCTATGGTCCGATGCTGGATGTATTTTTTCTTGATCTGCGCAGCTATCGCGGACCCAACACTGCGACGCAGGGCGACACGTTGGATGACAGCACGCGCGTGATCGGGGCCGAGCAGATGGCGTGGTTGAAACGCGAGTTGGCGAACAGCACGGCCACGTGGAAAGTGATCGCCGCGGACCAGCCTATTGGCTTGATCGTTTGGGACAACTTCCGCGAACAGGCCGGGTCCGAAGGGATTGCCGATGGCACGGATGCGGGTGCCAAGGGGCGCGAGTTGGAGGTGGCCGAACTGCTGCGCTTCATCAAGACGGCAAACGTGTCCAACACGGTGTGGTTCACCGCCGATGTGCACTACACCGCCGCGCACTACTACGACCCTAACAAAGCGCAATTCAGCGATTTCGACCCGTTTTGGGAGTTCGTGTCGGGCCCGTTGCATGCGGGGACGTTTGGTCCGAACGCGCTGGACGGCACCTTTGGCCCGGAAGTGAAATTTGTGAAAGCTCCGACCGAGGAGCAGGGTGTGAACCTGCCGCCAAGTGCCGGTCTGCAATTCTTTGGCCTCGTGGACATTGATGGGGCGACCCAGGAGATGACGGTGCGCCTGATGGATCGCGCCGATACCGAACTGTACAGCGTCACACTGGAGCCGAAAGGCGTTCGCCTTTGAACCCGGGGCGCGCCGGGTGATCCGGCGCGCTATCCCTTGGGGTCGGTCACAGCCCGTGCGCGGTTGCGTCCGCCGCCAAGTTGCCGTTCGCGCCACAGGATGATGGCCCCGCCCAGCACAACCAGCGAGGCACCGATGACCGTTGCCGATGTGGGCAGTTCCGAAAAGATCACGTAGCCGATCAGAGCGGCGAATATCAGAGACGCATAGTCGAACGGTGCCAGCATCGAGGCGGCGCCGAAGCGAAAGCTGGATGTGACAAGTATTTGCGCGACGCCGCCGATCAGTCCCGCCCCGATCAGCAACATCAGGTCTAGTCGCGATGGAATGATCCAGCCAAATGGCAGGCTGAACAGGCTGAGGACCGTCGCGGTCAGCGAGAAATAGAAGACGATAGCCGCCGTATGCTCTGTCTTGACCAAGGTGCGGATGTGGATCTGTACCAGCGCCCGCAAGATGGATGCGCCCAGCACCATGAGCGCGCCGATGGTGCCTGCCGTGCCCGCAGCGCCCGGATCAACTGAGAGGCGCGGCCATATCACGATCATCACGCCCACCAGCCCCAGGGCGACGGCCGAGATACGGAACAGGCGCACCCGTTCGCCCAGCATCATTGCCGCCAGAATGACGGTGAACATCGGCGTGGCATAGCCAATGGCCGTCACTTCGGGCAGCGGCAACAGCGCCAACCCGGCAAAGGTGAGGGCCATTGCGGTTGTCCCGAACAACCCGCGCCAGATGTGGCCCGTCAGGTTCTTGGGTGTCAGGGCCTCGCGGACCTCACCGGTGTTCCAGATCCATGCGATGATGATCGGCATGGCAAAGAGGGACCGGAAGAACACCGCTTGGCCCGCGGGCACGTTTTGGGTCGCGGCTTTGATCATTGCCGCCATGACCATGAACATAAAAACCGCCATCAGCTTCAAAGCGATGGCGGTGCCGGGTTTGTTTTGGGTGCGGGGGGCTAGCATGCTCCCCGATCCATGTCCGCTTAGGACGGGATTGGCAAGCAATCAGTTCAACTTGGCAACGCCAAGCGGCACGCTGAACTTTTTGCACCAAATGTAGACTTCGTTAAACTCGGACACATCGATGCCAGCGGGAACGACAAAGGACTGCGTGCCAGTCAGGTTGCCCAGAACGCCCGAGTCGGTGTCGTCGTTGAAATCGCCGTCTTTGCCCAGGCCAACACGTGGGTCAGGCGCGCCGTCGAGGCTGAAATCATCGCCCAGCACGATGGTGTGGCTGCCGTCGGCGTTCTTGATCACTTCGACGCCACCGGTTGTGACGTGGTCCGATGCGCCGGTGAAGGTTCCGGCGGACACCGTTTCGGCTGACGCAGGCGGGGCTACGAAGCAGGCGACGATCCCGAAAGTGAGGATGAGAGATTTGATAATATTCAGCATGACACTGTTTCTTTCCATAGTTCCGGACAAAAAAGATGTAAGTTTGATCTTACACTCAGCGCCCAATTTACCGCCGTTTCCCCGCTTAATATTTCAGCATACTGCGGAAACGTGCTTGAGTTGTCTGGATAGTGTTACCGTTCGGAACCAACCAGTACAAAACACATAAGCGTGAGTTCTGGACTATATGGTTCCAAATACTATATCAAAGGTAGAAACCGGAGACTTCGCATGGCACGCCCCAGATCTTTCGATACAGATGATGCGCTTGAAAAGGCGATGCATGTCTTTTGGACCCATGGCTATGAGGGTGCATCCCTGCCCGATCTACTGGACGGTATGGGGCTGACGCGCGGGAGCCTCTACAAGGCATTCACCGACAAGAAGACCCTCTTTCTGCAGGTGCTGGAGCGATATGAAGGGCAGGCGGTAAAGGCGGGCGTTGCGATGTTGAGTGACCCGGCTGTGCCAAACGGGGCCGAGCGCATCATGTCCATGTTCAAGGGGTCGTATCAGCGCGTGGTCGAGGGCGACGCGCGTGGCTGTCTGCTGTGCACTGCCGCCGCCGGTCCCAGCACCTATGATGATGAGATTGCGAAAGCTGTGTCGAACGGCCTTGGTGCCTTGCGTGACGGTATCTTTGTCGCGCTTGAGTCTTCGCCCAAGCATGCAACGCTGAACAGCGCCGAACGGGGCGCTTTGGCCGACATGATCATTGCGCAATATGTCGGTCTGAGAACCATGGCGCGTGCGCGTATCGACCACGACACGCTGCACAATATCGTCCGCTCGGTTGGAGTAATGCTGGCTTAGCCGATTGGCCCGCGCACACCGCCGGTCTGACCGCGGTCCAGCAACAGGTGATCCAGGATCACACAAGCCATCATAGCTTCGCCCACCGGTACGGCCCGGATACCGACACAAGGGTCGTGGCGGCCCTTTGTGATGATTTCAGCCTCTTGGCCCGATTTGGTAATCGTCTTGCGGGTTTGCAGGATGGACGACGTGGGTTTGACCGCGAAGCGGACAACAATGTCCTGACCGGTCGAGATACCGCCAAGGATACCTCCGGCGTGATTTGACGAGTATTCGGGGCCATCGGGCCCCATAGTGATCTCATCCGCGTTCAGTTCACCGGTGAGCATGGCTGCGGACATGCCCTCGCCGATTTCCACCCCTTTGACGGCATTGATGCTCATCATCCCTGCGGCAAGGTCTGTATCCAGCTTGCCATAGACCGGTGCACCCAAGCCTGCTGGCACATTGCTTGCAACGACTTCGATCACCGCACCGACGGACGAGCCCGACTTGCGGAGACCGTCCAGATAATCGGCCCATGTGTCCGCTGCCTGAGCATCCGGAACCCAGAACGGGTTCTGCTCAATCTGATCCCAATCAAAGCGTTCCCGGTCAATTCCGTGTGCGCCCATGCGGGTCATGTAACCTTTGATTTCGATCCTGGGCACCAGCGTTTGCAAAGCGGCGCGCGCAAGGCCACCGGCGGCGACACGCGCGGCGGTTTCGCGGGCAGATGATCGCCCACCCCCGCGATAATCCCGGATGCCGTATTTCTGCCAATAGGTGATATCGGCATGACCCGGGCGGAACTTTTCGGCGATGTCGCCATAGTCCTTCGATCGTTGGTCAGTGTTCTCGATCATCAGCTGTACCGGGGTCCCGGTTGTCTTGCCTTCGAACACGCCAGAAAGGATCTTGACCGCGTCGGGCTCGCGCCGTTGCGTCGTGTACTTGTTCTGACCGGGTTTGCGCTTGTCCAGCCAATGCTGGAGCATCGCCTCGTCCACATCGACGCCGGGTGGGCACCCGTCGACCGTTGCGCCAAGCGCGGGCCCGTGGCTTTCGCCCCATGTGGTCACGCGGAAAAGATGGCCAAAGCTGTTGATCGACATGACGCACTCCCTTTCCAGCCGTTTAGCGATCATGCAAAACACAGACAAGCACATGGTGTAATACGGGCCTGAGCATGAACAGTTGCGAGGAGACGGCTCATGCAAGGCAAAACTCCCTTCACACCGGGCGCGGTTGCGTTGCTGATCCTTTCGATCGTGCTGTTCGTGGCAGGTGGGTTGTATTGGGAACTTGTCAAAGGCCTGGCAACGCCTTTGGTGCGCCTGTCAGGCACAGCTTGCCGTGGGATGCGTTGAGCACCGAAGACAAGCGGGTCGTTGGCGGATTGTTCGGTGCTGGCGCAGCCTGTTTTGTCCTTTGCATTGGGGTCATGGCCCGCCGCCGTTGATCCTGATGGTTGCCAAGGGTGCCTTTCCCGACTAAATCCGGACCTACCTCGGGGTGTCCGAAAGGGCTGAGATGCGCGATGCGAACCCGTTGAACCTGAACCGGTTAACACCGGCGGAGGGAAGGTTTGGCTTATCCCAAGACCCTTATCCCGCCGCCTCTCTGATGGAGGATGCGATGAAGTATCTGATGACGACTGCTGCGGTGCTGTGCGCCGGTGCGGCTTGGGCCGAGACGCCCGTCTTGAAAGTTTATACCTACGACAGCTTTGTAAGTGACTGGGGCCCGGGCCCGGCGGTTGAAGCCGCGTTTGAAGAGGTGTGCGCCTGTGACCTGCAGATGATCAGTGCAGGCGACGGCGCGGCCCTGCTGGCCCGGCTCAAGCTGGAGGGGGAGCGTTCCGAGGCGGATGTCGTGCTGGGCCTCGACACCAATCTTGTTGCTGCGGCCAAGGAAACAGGTCTGTTTGCGCCTCATAATGTGACAGCGGAATACGATCTGCCCGTGGAATGGAACGACGACACCTTTGCCCCTTATGACTGTGGTTACTTCGCCTTTGTCCACAATGCGGATATGGACGCGCCAACAAACTTCAAAGAGCTGGCCGAAAGCGACCTGAAGATTGCCATTCAGGATCCGCGCTCCTCAACCCCCGGGCTTGGTCTGCTGATGTGGGTCAAGGCGGCCTACGGCGACGACGCGGCTGTCATCTGGGAAGGCCTGTCGGACAATGTGCTGACCGTGACCAAAGGGTGGTCGGAAAGCTACGGTTTGTTCCTTGATGGTGAGGCGGACATGGTGCTGTCCTATACAACGTCGCCGGCGTATCACTTGATCGCGGAAGAGGACGCGACCAAAGCCGCGGCCGCCTCTGACGAAGGCCATTACATGCAGGTCGAAGTGGCCGGGAAGCTGGCGGCGACGGATCAGCCAGAACTGGCGGATCAGTTCCTGTCCTTCATGGTGTCCGATGCATTCCAGGCGAGCATCCCGACAACAAACTGGATGTATCCGGCGGTAACGCCTGCGGGTGGGTTGCCAGCGGGTTTCGAGACGTTGATTGCCCCGGAAAAATCGCTGCTCAAGTCGCCCGATGACGCGGCAGCGGCGCGTGACGGAGCCCTCGCCGAATGGCGCGACGCGCTGGCGCAGTAACAGGCCCGATTGCGGCGGGCGGGGTCTTTGCCCTGATCCTTGCCGCGCTTCTGGCCGTGATGTCGCGGGCCGATTGGCCCGTGACCATTGGCGCCGCTGACTGGTCAGTGCTGCGCTTTACCATATGGCAGGCGTTTTTGTCTGCTGTGTTCAGCGTTCTGTTTGCCATCCCCGTTGCCCGAGCTTTGGCCCGGCGGCGTTTTCCGGGGCGGGGGGCCTTGGTCACGCTTCTGGGTGCGCCGTTTATCCTGCCCGTTATCGTGGCCGTTCTGGGCATTCTTGCGGTCTTTGGCCGGGCGGGGTGGGTCAGCGATGGCTTCGCACTTCTGGGTTTGCCACCCATGTCCATCTACGGGCTTCAGGGCGTGGTTCTGGCACATGTGTTCTTCAACATGCCGCTCGCCACACGGCTGATCCTGCAAGGTTGGCAGTCCATTCCGGCTGAGCAGTTTCGCATGGTCGGGCAACTGGGCTTGTCGCCGCGCATGGTGTTTCGCGTGATCGAATGGCCAATCCTGCGGCAAGTGGCGCCGGGGGCCTTTGCCCTGATCTTTGTCATCTGCCTGACCAGTTTCGCGGTTGCGCTGACCCTTGGCGGTGGGCCCCGTGCCACGACGATCGAACTTGCGATCTACCAGGCGTTTCGCTTTGATTTCGACCTTGGGCGCGCTGCAGTGCTGAGCCTGTTGCAGTTGGTGGTCGCTGGTGGTGCTGCGGTGCTTGCGCTTTGGATTTTGCCACCGCTGGCCTTGCAGACCGGGCGCGACCGGGTGGTTCGGCGATGGGACGCGCCGTCACCAGTGCTGGATGCCGGATGGATTATTGTTGCTGCGGGTTTCCTGTTGCTGCCGCTTCTGGCCGTGGCGATCTCTGGCATGGTCGGGCTTTGGCAGATGCCGCTGTCGGTCCTCACCGCCACATGGACCTCGTTTTGGGTCGCCGTGGTCAGCACTGTTGTGTTGTTGACAATGGCCTTGCCCATCGCTGCGTGGCTGGCGCAATCCCGTCACGGCGGGGCCGAAGCCGTGACCCTTCTGGGTCTTGCTGCCTCTCCCCTGATGATCGGAACAGGGTGGTTCATTCTGATCTACCCGTTCGCCGCACCTGTGACCTATGCCCTGCCGGTGACGGCACTGGTGAACGCCATGATGGCGCTGCCTTTTGCCGTGCGTATCCTGTTGCCACCCATGCGGCAGGTGTTCACGGATTATGGCCGTTTGAGTGCGGGTCTGGGTCTGCATGGCTTTGCCTTGTGGCGCATCATGCTGGTGCCCCGTTTGCGTCCACAGATCGGATTTGCCGCGGGGTTGGGGGCCGCGATGAGTGTCGGCGATCTGGGCGTTGTGACCCTGTTCGCTGACCCGGATGTGGCGACTTTGCCGTTGCAGATGTACCGCCTTATGGGGAGCTACAGGACCGAGGCCGCATCTGGTGCGGCGCTTGTATTGCTCGCCTTGGCCTTTGGGATGTTCTGGATATGCGATGCGTGGGGACGACGACATGTTGAGCGTTGAGAGGCTAAGGATCGAACAAGGCGATTTCGTCCTGACAGCCGATTTTAATGTGCGGCGTGGGCTGCGTGTGGCGGTGATTGGCCCCTCGGGTGCGGGGAAATCCACGCTGTTGAACGCGCTGGGCGGCTACATTGACGTGGTTGCGGGCACGGTGGTTGTTGATGGTATCGACGTCAGTGCCGCGTCACCGGACAAGCGTGGGATTGCGATGCTGTTTCAGGATGGGAACCTGTTTCCGCATCTGACCTTGGCGCAGAATGTCGGGCTTGGCATACGGCCTGCTTTGCGGTTGAGCGAGGCGGAAACGGCGCAGGTCATGGGTGCGCTGGGCCGGGTCGGGTTGCGTGACTTCGCAGACAGGAAGCCCGGCGATGTGTCCGGTGGCCAGCAAAGCCGTGCCGCGTTGGCGCGGGTTTTGGTGCAGGCCAAGCCATTGCTTTTGCTGGATGAACCCTTTGCCGCGTTGGGACCAGCCTTGCGCGCAGAGATGCTGGATTTGACGTCGGAGGTTGCGCGGGATGCCGGGGCGACGGTCCTGATGATCACCCACGCGCCCGAGGATGCGGAACGGGCGGCGGATGATCTGATCTTTGTCGATGAGGGCCGGGCAGAGGCGCCCCGGGCGGTGGCCGAGGTCATGGCCAACCCGCCCGAGGCGCTGTGCGCCTATCTAGGCCGCTGAGCGCAGGCTCTGCCGCGCATCTACGATGCCGAGCGCGGCTTGGGCCGCCTCGCGTCCCTTGAGCACGAAGTGGTCGGCGTAGATGCCAAGGTGATGCTCGGTCTCTTGGAAGTGGTGGGGTGTGAGCGACACCGATAGGATCGGTACGCCGGTTTTGAGGCCCACTTGCATCAGCCCATCGACAACCGCCGAGGCGACGAAGTCGTGGCGGTAGATGCCGCCATCAACCACCAAGGCAGCACAGGCGACGGTGTGGTACTGCCCTGTTTCCGCAAGGGTTTGGGCCATCAGCGGCATTTCGAACGCGCCGGGCACGTCGAAAACATCCACTTGATTTGATGCGATTATTTCTGTGAAACCTTGCAAAGCCTGATCGACAATGGCGGTGTGCCACTGGGCTTTGACAAAGGCGAAGCGGGTGTGTGTCATGCGAAATCTCCTTTAGGTTCAGACACTTAAACACCCAAGGCGATTGCGCGCAGATGAAAGACGCCCCACTGGGGCGCGATCCTTCTGCACGTTCTCTTTCATCCGGACTGTAACCGTCGGCTCAGGCCTCTCACCTGATCTGCTAGACCCCCGCGTTGCGGGGCGCTCGTGGGCTCGCGGGTCACCGTTTGATTGGGCCCGCATACCACCGGTGGGGAATTTCACCCCGCCCTGAGAACAGCGTCAGGTTGCCAAGTGACGTCGCCCAAGGCAAGAGGAACGCGACGTATCACGGACCAGTATCATGCACCCGAACCCGATCTTTCATACTGAAACGCCCGACCGGAACATCGCGTTTGCGCGTGAGCGCGCCTTTGGCGTGTTGGCCGTGAACGGGGAAGACGGGCCGATGATGTCGCACATCCCCTTTCTGATTGATGAACAGGGCGCACAGCTGGACCTGCACCTTGTCAGGTCGAACCCGATTGCACGCGCCTTGAAGGCACCGATGCAGGCCAAGATCGCAGTGAGCGGAGCGGATGGATACATATCACCCGACTGGTACGAAGTGCCGGATCAGGTGCCCACGTGGAACTATGTGGCCGTGCATATCACCGGCAGTTTGGAGATGCTGCCGCACGATCAGATGCGCGATATGCTGGACCGGCAGTCGAAGCATTTCGAGGATCAGTTGCTGCCCAAGACCCCTTGGAAGACCGACAAGATGACGCCTGAGGTTCTGGACAAAATGATGCGCCAGATCGTGCCGTGCCGCATGACGATCGACGCTGTCGATGGGACCTGGAAGCTGAACCAGAACAAGCCGGATGAGGTGCGGTTGCGCGCCTCTGACTACGTGGACGCCTATGGGATTGGGCAGGAGACGCGCATCCTTGCTGCCCTGATGCGCGGGGCCTAGGCTGCGTGGGAACTCAGACGGAGAATCGCGATGAAGCTGTTGATGGCGGGGCCCAGCCCCTTTGTGCGTAAAGTGCTGGTTTTGCTGCATGAAACAGGGCAGGCGGATGATGTCGAAACCGTAACGGTCACTGCTGCTCCGGGTGGTGCCGATGCCACGCTGAAGGCGGCCAACCCGGTTGGAAAGATTCCTGCGCTGGTACGGGACGAAGGGCCTACTCTTTATGACAGCAAGGTCATCTGCCGGTATTTTGACGACCGGGCGAAGGCGGGCCTTTATCCCGACAAGGGATGGGAAACGCTGGTGCTGGAGGCCACGGCGGACGCGATGATGGAAGCGGCCGTTCTGATGGTCTATGAAAAGCGGTTCCGGGATGAGGCCGAGCAATCGGCGAAGTGGGTCGAAGCCCAGTGGAGCAAGGTTGAGGGTGCGTTGGACGCCTTGAATGCCCGTTGGATGGGGCATTTGGCCGGAAAAATGGACATTGGCCATTTCGGCGTGGGCTGCGCGCTGGGCTATCTGGATTTCCGCCATGGCGACCGGGATTGGCGTAAGGGACGCGATGCGCTGGCGGGCTGGTACGAGACATTTGCGGCCCGTCCGTCGATGCAGGAGACGGTCCCAAAAGGCTGAGACCGCGCAACGTTCGGTGGGTGTTTTGCACCAAACGTGCCCGAATCGCGGTTAACGCCAGCAAATCAAGGCGCATGATGGGGGTGCCATCCGTACACGCCCTGTGCACTGGTGATGCGCCAAAGACGTGGTTAACGGACCGTGCGGTCTCGAATCTTATCAATGGGTTAATTCAACCCGCCTGCGACCACGTGTGTCAGATTGCGCGCTGGACGTGGGCGGGTCACCCCGCTAGATAGCGCGACAAAGTGGCTGCGTGCGCGCGCGGCCTGTGTCGTCATTTGGCCCTTCGGGGTCGCTGGAAACTGGAGAAGTCCCCCGTGTCCCACGTAGAAGAAGACCACGAAGGCACCCGGCGCGATTTTCTGTACTATGCCACGGCAGGCGCAGGTGCCGTGACCGCGGGTGCAGCGATCTGGCCGTTGGTCAACCAGATGAACCCGTCGGCTGATGTTCTGGCCCTGTCTTCGATCCGCGTTGATGTCAGCGCCATCGAGCCGGGCACGCAGTTGACCGTGAAGTGGCTGGGCAAGCCCGTGTTCATCCGTCGCCGGACGGAAGAAGAGATCCAAGCGGCCCGCGAAGTTGATCTGGCAGACCTGCCGGATGACATCGCACGCAATGAAAACCTGGGCGAAGTTGACGCCTCGGACAGCAACCGCTCGATGGATGAAGCGGGCGAGTGGCTGGTGATGATGGGTGTGTGTACCCACCTGGGTTGTGTCCCATTGGGCGATGGAGCAGGGGACTTTGGCGGTTGGTTCTGCCCCTGCCACGGCTCGCACTACGATACGTCTGGTCGGATCCGCAAAGGGCCCGCACCGACCAACCTGCCGGTTCCTGTTGCAGAATTCGTGGACGAAACCACGATCCTACTGGGTTAAGGGAGAGACCTGATGGCTGGAATTCCTCACGACCATTACGAACCGAAGGCGGCCTGGGAAAAGGGTCTTGCCAAGCGGTTGCCGATTGTTGGCCTGCTCTATGACACGCTGATGATCCCGACGCCCAAGAACCTGAACTGGATGTGGATCTGGGGCATCGTTCTGACCTTTTGCCTGGCGCTGCAGATCATCACCGGCATCGTTCTGGTGATGCACTACACGCCGCATGTCGACTTGGCCTTTGCCAGTGTTGAGCACATCATGCGCAACGTGAACGGCGGCGCGATGCTGCGCTATCTGCACATGAACGGCGCGTCGCTGTTCTTTGTTGCGGTCTATGCCCACATCTTCCGCGGTCTCTACTACGGGTCCTATAAGGCCCCACGCGAGATCACGTGGATCATCGGCATGCTCATCTACCTGTTGATGATGGGCACGGCGTTTATGGGCTACGTTCTGCCTTGGGGACAGATGTCCTTCTGGGGTGCGACCGTGATCACCGGCCTGTTTGGTGCGATCCCGTTCATCGGTGAAGCGCTGCAAACGTGGCTTTTGGGCGGGCCTGCCGTGGACAATGCCACGCTGAACCGCTTCTTCAGCCTGCACTATCTGCTGCCCTTCGTGATTGCCGGTCTGGTGATCGTGCACATCTGGGCCTTCCACACCACGGGCAACAACAACCCGACCGGTGTCGAGGTGCGGCGCACATCGAAAGAGGACGCCGAGAAGGACACGCTGCCCTTCTGGCCCTACTTTGTGATCAAGGACCTGTTCGCGCTGGCGGTTATCCTGGTGGTGTTCTTTGCCATCGTAGGCTTCATGCCGAACTACCTGGGCCACCCCGACAACTACATCGAGGCGAACCCGCTGGCGACGCCTGCGCACATCGTGCCCGAATGGTATTTCCTGCCGTTCTACGCGATCCTGCGTGCCTTTACGGCGGATGTTTGGGTTGTGATCATTGCGGAAACCCTGACCGGGGGTATCATCGATGCGAAGTTCTTTGGGGTGATGGCCATGTTCGGTGCGATTGCCGTAATGGCGCTGGCACCTTGGCTGGACACGTCTTCGGTTCGCTCGGGTCGGTATCGCCCGATGCTGAAATGGTGGTTCTGGTTGCTGGTTATCGACTTCTTTGCCTTGATGTGGCTGGGGGCCATGCCCGCTGAGGAACCTTATGCAACGTTCTCGTTGATTGCTTCGGCCTACTGGTTTGCCTACTTCCTGGTGATCCTGCCCCTGCTGGGTGTGATCGAGAAGCCGGACGCGCAGCCTGCGACCATCGAAGAAGACTTTGCCGCCAAGGTGAGCAAGGGTGACGGCGGTTCCGCTGCACCTTCGGCTCAGCCCGCGGAATAAGGAGAAACTGCAGATGTTGAAGAAACTTGCAGCAAGCATGGTAGCGGCGTTCGCGCTGACCACCGGTGCCTTCGCCGCTGGCGGTGCGGGTCATGTCGAAGGCGTCGACTTTTCCTTTGACGGTCCTTTTGGATCGTTTGACCAGAACCAGTTGCAGCGCGGTTTGCAGATCTATACCGAGATCTGCGCATCGTGCCATGGCTTGCAATACGTGCCCCTGCGCACGCTGAGCGATGAAGGCGGCCCCGGCCTGCCCGAAGATCAAGTGCGCGCATATGCCGAGTTCTACGAAGTGTTCGACCCAGAGATCGACGATTTCCGTGCGGCGCTGCCGTCGGACAACTTCCCTGGCTCAGCCTTGGAAAACGCGCCTGACCTGAGCCTGATGGCCAAGGCCCGTGCCGGTTTCCACGGCCCTTATGGTCTGGGCATCAACCAGCTGATGAAGGGCATGGGTGGCCCCGAGTACATCGTCGCCCTGCTGAACGGCTACACGGGCGAAGAAAAGGAAGAAGCGGGTGCTGTTCTGTATGAGAACAAGGCGTTCCCCGGTGGCTGGATCGCGATGGCGCCGCCGCTTTATGGCGATGATGTCGAGTTTGCTGACGGACATGCAACCGACCTGCATCACTTGACGGAAGATGTCGCCGCCTTCCTGATGTGGACGGCGGAACCCAAGCTGATGGCACGCAAGCAGGCTGGCTTTGTCGGTGTGATCTTCCTGACCATCCTGTCAGTGTTGCTGTACCTGACCAACAAGCGCCTGTGGGCGCCTGTGAAGGCGCGCTACAAGAAGAAATAAGTCGCTCTGTGTGATGAGCGATCGAGAGCCCCGCCTTTTGGTGGGGCTTTTTTGTTGGACAATGGAAACTGCTTGCGCGGCAGGGGGTCTTTCGATCACAGTTTTGAGCATTCATCTTCTTCGGAGGGCTCATGTCTCTTGTTTCCAAAATTCTCGTTGGCCTTGTTGCCCTGACGCATGTCTATTTCTGCTATTTGGAAATGTTTGCCTGGGAGACGCGGGGACCCGAAGTATTCACATTCATGGCACCCGAACTCTTCGCCCCAACCAAGGTTTTGGCGGCCAATCAGGGCCTGTATAACCTCTTTCTGGCGGGGGGGCTGATATGGGCGTTGCTTGTGCAGTCGACCCAGTGGCAACGCCACATTGCAACGTATTTTTTGCTGTGCGTTCTGGTTGCAGGCCTGTGCGGCGCATTGGCGTTTACCGTGACGCTCTATGTTCAGGCGATCCCGGCTGCGATTGCATTGGCGAGCGTGTTGATCTGGCGCAAGGCCTAAGCCACCAATTGCCCATCGCGGGCGTCTGATATGCGCGTGGTGACAATCTGCCCCTCTGCTTGGGGCGTGTCGAATGTGACTTCGGTGAACTGTTCGGTGCGGCCCATGTGTGGGTTTTCCATCAGGATGTGATGGGTTTTACCCTGTTGTGCTGCCAGGTGTTTTGTCACCTGTGCGTCACCGGCGGCGCGGAGGCGAGCCGCTCGTTCCTTGATGGCCGTGCCGTTCACCTGCGGCATCCGTGCAGAAGGCGTGCCGGGGCGAGGCGAATAGGGGAAGACGTGTAGCCATGTGAGGTCGCAGTCTTCGACCAGTTTCAGAGAGTTGTCGAACATTGCTTCGGTTTCGGTCGGGAAGCCCGCTATGATGTCCGCGCCAAAGGTCATGTCAGGCCGTAGTTTGCGGGCCTCTTGTGCAAAGCGGATGGCGTCGTCGCGCAGGTGGCGGCGTTTCATCCGTTTCAGGATCAGGTCGTCGCCGTGTTGCAGCGACAGGTGTAGGTGGGGCATCAGCCGGGGTTCCGTGGCGATGGCCTGCATCAGTGCCGCGTCCACCTCGATCGAATCGATGGAACTGATCCGCAGGCGTGGCAGGTCGGGCACCAGTTTCAGGATGCGCATGACTAGGTCGCCAAGCTGGGGCTCTCCCGGCAGGTCAGCGCCCCATGACGTTAGATCTACACCGGTCAGGACCACCTCATTGAAGCCTCGATCCACAAGCCGCTTGATCTGATCGACCACGACGCCTGCCGGGACCGAGCGCGAGTTGCCGCGGCCATATGGGATGATGCAGAAGGTGCAGCGGTGGTCGCATCCGTTCTGGACCTGCACATAGGCGCGGCTGCGGGTGCCAAACCCGTCGATCAGGTGACCTGCTGTTTCCGTGACCGACATGATATCGTCGACCTGCACGGGCTCGGTGCCAAAGTCACCGGCGAGCCCTGCCCATGTGCTGGCCTGCATCTTTTCCGTGTTGCCGATGACTGCGTCAACCTCGGCCATCTGGGCGAAGGTGTCGGGTTCGGTCTGGGCGGCGCAGCCGGTCACGATCAGCTTGGCACCAGGATGCGTGCGTCGCAGTTTGCGGATGTCCTGGCGGGCCTTGCGCACGGCTTCTGCCGTCACTGCGCAGGTGTTCACAACGACGGCGTTGCTCATCCCGGCTTGGCTTGCCAGTTCCTCCATCGCCTTGGTTTCATAGGCGTTGAGGCGGCAGCCGTGGTTGGAGAAGACCGGCGCTGTCATAGGCTTTGCAGGAACTCTGCCGTCAGAGTGCCGTCGAACACATGTGCCGTCGGGCCAGACATCCAGACGCCATCGTCGCGCCAGTCGATATGCAATGTGCCGCCGTCGAGGTCGATCTGCACCTGGCGCCCTGTCAGACCACGACGCACCGCGGCGACCGCAGTGGCACAGGAAGACGAACCTGAGGCCAGCGTGATCCCGGTCCCCCGCTCCCACACACGCATGCGGATGTGGCTGGGGCTGATAACCTGCGCAAACTGAACATTGGTGCGTTCCGGAAAAAGCGCGTGGTGCTCGATTTCAGGACCGACGGTTGCGAGGTCAATGGCGGACACGTCCTCGACAAAGAACGTACAGTGTGGGTTCCCCATTCCGGTTCCGACGGGGTTGCCGTCGATGGGCAAGGACAGCGTGTCGGTGTCCTGTGCCAGCGGTATATCCTGCCACGTCAGCAGGGGATGTCCCATATTGACAGCCGCCGTGCCATCGGTATTCCGCACCGCGCTAAGTGTGCCGCGCCCTGTCACATGGATGCTCAAGCGCTCGGCGTTGCGCTGTGCCAGTTCGCGCGCAGCGATGCATCGCGTGGCGTTGCCACAGGCGGCAGATTGCGACCCGTCGGCGTTGTAGAAGGTGACCGTCAGGTCCGACCCGTCCGTGATCAGAGCAAGCTGATCGAACCCGACACCGCGATGTCTGTCCGCCAGTGCCCGCACCAGCGATTCCGTCAGAGTCACCAGTGCATCACGCCCGTCAATCACGACAAAGTCGTTGCCCGCCCCGTGCATCTTCATGAAGGGCCAATCAGAGGTCGCCATGTCTGCCATGCGGCGCATATAACGTCCGGGTTTTCGGGAATCCAGTATGTCGCAGAAAAACATCCGAGAATCGGCTTGACCCTGCGGGCGACCCTTTCTAGATAGGCCGCCTAGTGGGCCGTTAGCTCAGTTGGTAGAGCAACTGACTTTTAATCAGTGGGTCGCAGGTTCGAACCCTGCACGGCTCACCACTTTTTTAATAATGAAGAATGACACCTGATCGTTCCTTTACGACAAGGTTCTTTCCTTTTCTGCGTTAGCATTTGGATAACGCGAGCAATCTCCGCGAGTAATATAAGCGCAGACTTCACGAACCACGTGGCCAAATTTACGGCAGCTGATCAACGGTTTCGCCATGAGGTTCTTGTCAGTCGTACACTTTGCTCCACATCGACATCAGATATGCTGGGAACACTTGTTTGATGGTTTCGAAATCCTACTCCATCTGCCGGCGATGGGGTTTCTGTCGGATGCAAGTATAATATTACTAAAAGCGATATTTTACTTGCGCCGGACTTCAATATCACTTACCTAAACCCCTGTGATGAACCTTACGTATGCAGAACCCGACGAGAACTGGGGCCAGAGGCCCTGTGAAGGTTTATTGCCTTCGTCTCTCATCTGCGTCTCGACACGGGAGCTGGCTGCGCGCCGCACCCATCCGGGACTGGGTGCGGCATGTAAGGGGTCAAACGCCGCTGATCTTCTTCCTCATTCCTACGGGGGCCATTTCCGGCCGGGATCGAGGAGTAAAAACCATGCGAAAGAAAAAAGTTCAGCACCAGCGGCGGCATCGCAAGAAACCTTCCAAATGGCGGTTCGTTTGGACCGCCGTCGTGACCATTGCTCGACTTCTGAGCTTGGACTGGGACTTCGGCGAGTGATCGCTGTCGCTTGGAAGGTTGGCGGCGGTGACCCCTTCACAGCCCTAGGATTGGCCGATGCGTAGCGAGCAAAAAGCAATGATCAACGAAGCGCTCACGCTCTCCCGTTTGTATTGGGGATACTCGCAAATGGACATGGCGAAGGCGCTAGGAATGTCCCAAGCTATGGTCTCAGAGATCGAGCGCGGCACTAAGTCTGTAACCTTGGAAACCTTAGAGCGATATAGCGAAGCATTAGGTGTGAAAAAATCGCAGTTAATGTTTTTTGCCGAAGAAATTGAGGGGGATGCACCTGTTAGACGGGGGCGTTTGATTGTTGCTCGAAAGGCTTTGGACCTATTGGAAAAGATGAAGCCAGCGGAACCAGATCATGCCCAAGCGTCGAACTCTTAAGGCCCACGAGCGGTACGAACTAGAACGATCCCCCTTCGCGCAAAATCCTACGCAACGTGATGTTGCCGCTCTGGTCAAGGAAACCAAAAGCGAACTACAAAAGCTTGCGACACCGCGTTTTAAAGAAACCTTCATTGTTCGTAGAACAATCGAAACCGGGGGGAAAACACGCAACCTTGTCTATCCAGAAGGACGATTACGCGCGGTTCATGAACGTCTTAAATTTCACTTCAATAAGATTGTTCAGCCGAGCTACTTGATGAGCCCGAGGAAACACCGGTCACAGCGTGACAATGCTGCCGCACACCTTGAGGCAGTCCAATACCTCACACTGGATGTCAAGCAGTTCTACCCATCAACTTCTCGCAGCAAGATCCGAAAATCTCTCGTTGAGCAGTTTGGCATAGCAGGAGACGTCGCTGGATTAATTGCCCATATCGCGACCGCTGACGACAAGGCTTGCTTTGGCTCGCCGCTTACGCCAGTTCTCGCATCGCTTGTCCATCGTCCTATGTTCAACGCAATTTCAGACCTATGTGAAACACATAACTTAGCACATACTGTGTGGGTCGATGATCTAACCCTCTCGGGAGACGCAATAACTGGACAATTTGTCTCAGAACTTCGTCAGATTATCTCATCAAATGGCCTGCAGTCTCATAAATTGGCCTACTGGACCGGAAACAAGGCAGTTTTCATAACAGGTGTCGGGGTTGTCGGAAGCAACTTGGTGGTACCCAACAGAGCCGAGCTAAAGTCGAGAGAACTATGGCGAGAGTTCAAAAATGCGGCATCACTTGATGAATTGGATACCGCATCAGCTAGGCTTCTTGGTCATCTGGGCGGGATACGTCACAATGTTGGAAAAGCATCCCCACGTGGACAAAAACTCTCTAGTGAGATGAACTCGATCCGACAAAAACGTGCGAAAGCATTCCGGCTCAAAGAGGTGGTCGCGGAATTTCGGACCGGTCGTTAAGGTGGATCGCATGATGAAAGTGACGATCCAGAATGAAGAAACG
>NZ_CANNGP010000001.1 GCF_947504105.1 uncultured Tateyamaria sp. | reverse complement strand
CGTTTCTTCATTCTGGATCGTCACTTTCATCATGCGATCCACCTTAACGACCGGTCCGAAATTCCGCGACCACCTCTGATGACACTAAATGCGGAAACGTGTAGGCGTGTTTCAAAACCAAGTTGTAGCAAGGATCATAGTATTGAACGTAAAAATTGATGGTTCTTTGGTTTCAAATCTTATTGCAAACCAGTTTCCTGATCTCGGCAGCCTGCCAGTCATGGCTATCAAGAAACAGGGTCATGATAACCGAACGTTTAGACTTGGTGATGAGTTGACAGTTCGCCTTCCAAGTCATCCTTCATATGCTGATGCCGTTCAGAAAGAAGCTACGGCTTTGGAAGCATTGGAGGGTCATTTATCTGTGGCTGTTCCAAAGGTTTTCGGATTGGGGGGGCCATGCGATGCGTATCCCTTACCCTGGTCGATCCGTTATTGGCTTGCCGGGGAAACTTGGGAAAACACACAAGTGTTGGATAAAAATTCGCTGGCCCGTAGCCTTGCGGAAATACTTGTGGAGTTGCGATCTGCACCGGCAGATATTTCCCTAAGCGCGGGAAAGCACTCATTTTACCGCGGTTGCCACCCAAGCGTCTACAGCGACGAAGTGATGGAATGTCTAAAAAGAATGGGGGACCCGTCTAAGGCGAAGCAGTGTCTAAAAGTCTGGCAGCGTGGGATGGTGTCGGCATGGTCCGTTGATCCGGTTTGGTTCCACGGAGACGTGGCCGTAGGCAACGTTCTCATGAAGGGCGATGTGGTAAGCGCATTGATCGACTTTGGAGCATGCGGTGTCGGTGATCCTGCATGTGACCTTACTATCGCATGGACATATTTCGATGCGGCGGCCCGCCAACATTTCCGGGAAGCAGTCAAAGTCGATGATGATACTTGGTATCGAGCAAGAGCATGGGGGCTTTGGAAGGCGTTGGTCAGCATCTACGGTCTATCGAGCTCAGATACAGAAGGTGTTCAGGCTCGTGCATTGAGCGAAATTCTCAATGACGATACATAAAATGCAGTTCGTGCATTTATGTATACGCCTAAACCAAGGCTGGGCAACTCAGGGCTTATTGCGGACCCTAGGCTCAGGCTTCATAGCCAGAGTATGACTATTGCGGCGAGAGCGATTGCTGACAGAAATACCTTTGGACATCGGTCATAGCGAGTTGCGACGCGCCGCCAATCTTTCAGGTGACCGAACATGATCTCAGTTCGATTGCGTCTTTTGTAGCGACGCTTGTCATACTTGGTAGCTTTGGCGCGAGATTTTCGACTGGGCATGCCTGAACGTAAACCCTTGTCTTGCAGGGCCTCACGGAACCAATCCGCATCATAGCCACGATCTATTGACCGGCAGGGTATTCGCGCAGCGAATATCCCGAGAGGGGCCGAGCAGCCAGTCCGCCGCTGGCAGGCTGCTCACAAGAGCTCTGGCCCCAGTATAATCGCTGACCTGACCAGCGGTCATGAAGAACCGATAGGTCGTGCAATCGTGTCCGTCACAGCATGAAGCTTGGTATTCATACCCCCTTTGGCGCGACCTATCGGACGCCCACGCCCTCCTTTTTAACTGATAAGCTGGGCGCTGTTCGATGAGCTTTGAGGTAAGTCGCGTCGATTGAGATCGTTTGTTGCCAGGAGCTTCAGCGGCAAGGTCCTCCATAATCCGGGCAAACACGCCCATGTCGTTCCACCGCTTCCACCGATTATAAAGCGCCTTGGATGGACCATACTCCTTTGGCGCATCACACCAACGTAACCCATTGCGATTGATGAAGATAATGCCGCTCAATATCCGCTGATCATCGACGCTTGGCACGCCATGGCTCTTCGGAAAATAGGGCCGAAGCCGTGCCATTTGATCTTCGCTCAGCCAGTAAAGATTGCTTATATAACCCCCACAGTTTGAGAGCTTGAATCACATCGAACGGACAACCTCAATCAAATTAACAGGTCCTGAGCCTAAGGTCGGGTGTGCGACGAAAAGGAGACTGGTGTCATCTGACGTTCAACATCATATTTCTGGCGGGCAATTCTGGTATCGCTTGGCAGGTTGCGGTGCATGCGTCGTGGCGGAAAAGTGTCACGCTGCATCTCAGGGACAAGTATGCTCGCCGTTGTCGCGTGTCGCCCGGGCATACAGCAAGACATAAGATACGTTGCGCGACGTCTATCAAACGCCAGCCTACACGTTTGAACTTTGTACTGCTTAGTCCCCTCTTATACCCGCGCCTGCGGACGGCTTTGAAAATTGTCGCATTCGACTGGCACATCTCGGAAAATCACCTGCGATGGCGTGTTATGATGATGCGGGCGCTCGCTCGGTCGATGAAACTACTCGGCTGCTGGTTCGCCACTGGGGCCAGATGCATACAACACGCCCACTCTGCTGGTATGGTCATAGGCCAAAACATAGCTTTCGTCGGGGCCAGTATTGATGAAATCAAGAGTGCCCGCGTCGAAGAATCTGGGTGACTGAAGCGGCGCCGTCACGACAATCTCGTCCATGCCATCCTGAAAGACCTTGTTGATATGCCTGATAGGCTCGTTGCGCGACATGGGCGTGCGTCTGTGATGATAGGGCTGACGCTAAATGCATAACGGTATGGTCCACCACGCCAGAGCTCTGACCAAAAAGCGTTGGCAATCGACGATTTTTTGCTTTGCCCGATAACTTGCGGCCGCAGATGAATTCCGCACATTCTGTAAGTGGCGATACGGAGAAATCGACGATGATCATCAGAGAGGGAACCATCGCAGATGTCGAGCAGATGAGCGCATTTCTGCGCGAGCTGACCGCATCTGGCAAAAGGGTGAGCCCCGATAGCGAAGAATTCGTGAGGTCGCATTATATCGAGGACGTGGACAAGGTCCGCTGCTCAGTGGCTGATGACGGCGGTTTCGTACTTGGGTTTCAATCGCTAAAGCGCGCGCAGGCTGGCAACCAATGGGGCGTTGAGCCCGGGTGGGGTATTGTTGGCACACATATACGGCCCTCTGCTGCGCGGCGTGGTGTGGGCCGCACCCTTTTTACAGCCACGCGGAATGCGGCGCGCGAAGCTGGGTTGTCCCATATTGATGCGAGCATTGCGTCCACGAATGCCGAAGCGCTGGCGTATTACGAAGCAATAGGCTTTCGAACCTACAGAACGCCCGATGGTCTGATTTGCAAACGCTTTGATGTCCTTGCGTGACAGATCGGTTGGAGTGGTCCCGCCGCTCCCAACGGGTTTGATCGGCAGCCGGCGGCGTCTGTGAGAGTTCACGCTTGGTTTCAGATCTCGACGGGGATCGGTAGATTGCGAAGGTAGGTATTTGACCCAAGGATGAACCACGCTTGCCACATTGTGAGCGCATTGGCTCAGCATATACACATCGCAACCTAGCCGTGTGGTGTCATGCCTTACATCTTTATCTACAGCCCCAGCGATTTTGTGAACACACCACCGGCCGAGCAGGGGGCGCAGGCGGCGGGGTCGCCGACATTCACGTTGCAGCTGCGCCCTGGGGCGACAGGTACCCGCGTTTTCATCGATGATGATGACGCGGTGTTTGATGAGGTCGATGCAACTCAAAGTCTGGGTGAAGCTGTCGATCTTGATGGCACCAACTATGCCGTCGGCACGACCATCAACACGGCCTATGACCTGATCAATACTGCAACGGGTCATCAGGTCACTTCATTTCACTTTGGCGGCGATGGATTTCAGCAGGGGGCGGTCGATGGCATCGCCAGCACGGTCGAATTGGTGCCGGGCACGGCATACACGTTCAACACTGAGCGGACATCGCACCAGCAGCCGAACCAGTATGCGAATTTCGTATCCTGCCTGGCATCCGGTGCCATGATCCTGACCCCTGATGGCTCGCGCGCGGTGGAGACCTTGCGTGTAGGGGATCTGGTTCAGACAGAGGATGCCGGTCCGCAGCCGGTACGTTGGGTTGGTGCACGCACGGTTGCGGGTGTAGGTGACTTCGCGCCCGTCCGGTTGAGTGCCGGGTTTCTGGGGCTGGAGCAGCCCCTGTTCGTGTCTCCGCAGCATCGCATGTTGGTAGAGGGCGCGGATATTGAGCTGATGTTTGGCGTCGACAGCGCCTTTGTTGCGGCCAAGCATCTGTGTGATGGGCGGCGCGGCCGGGTTACACCGTGCGCTGCCGTTACATATCATCACCTGATGTTCGACACCCATGAGGTGATCTGGGCCAACGGGGCGCGGACCGAAAGCTTTCTGCCGGAAATCATGGGTTTGCATGGGCTGGACCGTGCCGCGCGGGACGAATTGTTCGCCCTATTTCCCGAACTGGCAGGAGATGCATCGCAGGTCTTGCCGCGCACTGCGCGCCTGTGCCTGAGATCCTATGAAGCCGCGCTTTTGACTTAGCGCAAAGCATTGGTAAATTTTTTTGACCAATGATGTTTACGATAGGAAACTTTTTCTCTAAGCCTTGCGACGAGTCGTAATCCAAGGCCAGGAGGGCATCCTATGACTGCTTATGTGGATCGCAGCGATTTGAAGGTGGCGGACAGCCTCGCACATTTCATTGAAACCCATGCATTGCCCGGCACGGGCGTCGCTTCGGCTGATTTCTGGGCCGGTTTTTCTGCGCTGGTGTATGATCTGGGACCGAAGAACCGCGATCTTTTGGCCAAGCGCGAAGGTGTTCAAGCCCAGATCGATGAATGGCACGTGGCACATCGCAGCGGGGATCATGATCCGGCGGTCTATCGCGCGTTTCTGGAAGAGATCGGCTACCTCGTCCCGGAGGGCCCTGATTTTGAAATTGAGACCCAGAATGTCGACCCCGAGATTGCCAGCACGCCCGGTGCGCAGCTGGTGGTGCCTATCATGAATGCGCGCTTTGCCCTGAACGCGGCGAATGCGCGGTGGGGCAACCTGTATGACGCGCTTTACGGCACGGATGCTTTGAGCGATCTGCCCGGTGGGAAAGGCTATGATCCCGCCCGGGGTGCGCGCGTGATTGCATGGGCCAAGAGATTTCTGGATGAAGCGGTTCCTTTGACGGGCGGCACATGGTCCGATGTCACCTCCCTGGGTCTGTCGGGGGATGAGCTGGATCTGGGGGCGGTGTCCTTGTCCGACCCGGCGCAGTATCTGGGGTATGGCGGGGACGAGGAGGCGCAGACTTACCTTTTTCGCAACAACCATCTGGCCATCGAGATCGTGATCGACCGCAATGATGTGATCGGTGCGACTGATCCTGCGGGCATCGCTGCCGTGAACCTTGAATCCGCCCTGTCCACTATAATGGATTGTGAAGACAGCGTGGCCGCGGTCGACGCCGAGGACAAGGTTCTGGCCTATGGCAACTGGCTGGGTCTGATGAAAGGCGATCTGGAAGAGAGCTTTGAGAAGGGGGGCAAGGTTGTCACACGCCGGATGGCAGGTGACCGGTCCTATACCGCACCTGACGGCTCGGCTGTGAGCTTGAAGGGCCGCAGCCTGATGCTGATCCGCAATGTGGGCCACCTGATGACCAACCCGGCCATTCACGACCGCGATGGAAACGAGGTCGGTGAGGGGCTGATGGATGCCATGATCACCACGCTGATTGCCATGCACGATCTGCAGAAGACCGAAGGGCTGCGCAATTCGGTTTGTGGGTCGGTATACGTTGTAAAGCCCAAGATGCATGGGCCGGTCGAGGTGGCATTCGCTGACGAAATTTTCAGCCGCGTCGAGAAGGTGCTGGGCCTGCCTGCGAATACCGTGAAGCTGGGCATCATGGATGAGGAGCGGCGCACCTCGGCCAATCTCAAGGAGTGTATCCGGGCCGCGAAGTCGCGTGTGGCCTTTATCAACACCGGCTTCCTGGATCGGACTGGTGACGAGATTCATACCTCGATGGAAGCCGGACCGATGATCCCGAAGGGCGAGATGAAGGGGGCCGCGTGGATTGCGTCCTATGAGGATCGCAATGTGGATATTGGTCTGGCCTGTGGCCTGAAAGGAAAGGCGCAGATCGGCAAGGGCATGTGGGCCATGCCGGATCGGATGGCCGAGATGCTGGAGACCAAGATCGGGCATCCGCAATCCGGTGCCACTTGTGCCTGGGTGCCATCTCCGACCGCTGCCACGTTGCATGCCACGCATTACCACAAGGTCGACGTGATGGCGCGGCAGGATGAATTGAAAGCAGGTGGTCCGCGTGGAACGCTTGAGGACCTGTTGACCATTCCGGTCGCCGTGGGGCGCAATTTCTCTTCCGAAGAAATTGCCCGCGAGATGGAGAACAACGCGCAAGGCATCCTTGGCTATGTCGTGCGTTGGGTGGATCAGGGCGTGGGCTGTTCCAAGGTGCCGGACATCAATGATGTGGGCCTGATGGAGGACCGTGCGACCTGTCGTATCAGTGCGCAGGCCATGTCGAACTGGCTGCATCATGGTGTGGTGAGTGAGGAACAGGTGATGGCGGCCTTGCGGAAGATGGCAGAGGTTGTGGATGGTCAGAATGCGAATGATCCCGAGTATTTGCCGATGGCCCCGGGCTTTGGCGGCGTGGCCTTTCAGGCCGCGTGCGATCTGGTGTTAAAGGGCCGGGTGCAGCCGTCCGGCTATACCGAGCCGGTGCTGCATGCACGTCGGTTGGAGTTCAAGGCGGTCTGAGCCGCGTTTTGAAATGGCGGGACCGAGGGGCGCTGCCCCTCGTGCTCCCCGTCGTATTTTCAGTCAGAAGAAACTGGGGCGATAGCCCTGATCAGGAGACAAGACATGTCGATTTCGTTGCGCAAGGCGCGGACCATTATTCGTAAAGCACTCGAGACGGGGCGGGAGATGGAGCTGAAGCCCCTGTCCGTTGTGGTGCTGGATGCTGGCGGGCATGTGCAGGCTTTTGAACGAGAGGACGGGGCCGCGCCGGGCCGTTTTGCCATCGCACAGGGCAAGGCCTATGGCGCAGTGATGCTGGGTATGGCAGGGACCGCGCAGATGGCGCGGGCGGAACAGCAGGCGTATTTCATTGCGTCGGTGAACGGGGTTTTTGGCGGGCAGGTTGTGCCCGTGCCCGGTGGCGTTCTGGTGCGCGACAAGAAGGGCGCCGTGATCGGGGCTGTTGGCGTGACCGGTGACACGTCCGACAACGATGCCATTGCTGCCGTTGCGGGTATCGAAGCGGCGTCATTGGCGGCTGAAATTTAAGCGGCGGCCGCATCTGCGGCTTTTTGCACATGCCATTGCGCGTCCGTCTCTCTGTTCAGGAGGCGGGTGTGCGGCGTATACCGGGTCAAACGCAACCAGTGCAGAGGACTCTATGGCGCGGCCCATCATCGGCATCATTTCGAACCACCACGTGATCAATGATGAATACGAGGTGCAGGCCGCGGGCCTGATCAACGTATCGGCCGTAGCGGATGTGGCCGAGGGTTTGCCCATGCTGATCCCTGCAGAGCCCGAGAAGGTACGGATCTCGGACCTGCTGGAGCATTGCGCGGGCTTTGTCTTTACCGGCGGGCGCGCCAACGTGCATCCGGAAGAGTATGGCGAAGAGCCGACCGACGCGCATGGTGCCTTTGACCGCAACCGGGACGGTGTGACCTTGCCCTTGATCCGCGCCTGTGTAGAGCGCGGTCAGCCCTTTCTTGGCATATGCCGGGGTTTCCAGGAAGTGAACGTGGCTATGGGGGGATCGCTGTATCCCGAGATCCGTGATCTGCCCGGACGGGACAACCACCGTATGCCGCCCGATGGCACCTTGGAAGAGAAGTTTGCGTTGCGCCACGATGTGACCTTTTCCGAAGGGGGTGTGTTTCACCGCCTGATGGGCCGTCAGTCCGTGCCGACGAACACGCTGCATGGTCAGGGGATCAAAACCGCTGGTCCGCGCGTCGTGGTGGACGGGCATGCGCCTGATGGCACGGCAGAGGCTATTTACATTGACGGGGCGCCCGGGTTCACCCTGTCGGTGCAGTGGCACCCGGAATGGAATGCCAAATGCGACCCCGTTTCGCGCCCGCTGTTCGAAGCCCTTGGTGAAGCTTGCCGGGATTGGGCCGATGGTGGCCGGGCACGGCCGGTTTTGCGCTCGGCTTAAACGCGCGTTAACCAAACAGCGGGCAGGGTGGTGCCATGCCTCGCTATGTCCGCTCTGATTGCCCCGTTTCCACTTACTTCTTTACTGCCCGCGCCGCGCGCCGTGGCACTGACCTGTTCCTGCGCGAGATTGATCCGTTACGTGCGGCCATGCGCAAGACCCGCGACAGGTACCCCTTTTCCATTGAAGAGATTGTCGTGTTGGGGGATGTGATCCATACCCTGTGGCGCTTGCCCGAGGGGGATACCGATTTCTCGACGCGCTGGCGGATGCTGAAAAGCCTATTTTCCCGTTCTGTGGATGCGCCGACGGATACTGGGGCGTTGCGTCTGCGCCCCGGAGAAAAGGGACTTTGGCAGCGTCGGTTCTGGGAACATGTCATCCGGGATGCGGATGATCTGGAGGCCCATCGGCACATGATTTTTGCAGCACCTGTGCAGGCGGGGTTGGTGAACCGGCCAGAAGAGTGGCCGCATTCGTCGATCCACAGGGCAATAGCGCAGGGCAGATTGGTTTCGGGCGGGTCAGTTGGTCGAGCGCACCACCCTTTGCCGTTGGTTGGGCGCACGGCACGTGCGCCGTACCATGCCGGACCCTTGGCCATGTAAGGCGGAGGTATGCTCCGCCATTGGCGGATCAGAATCCGACCTACACGGTCTGCCCTCCTGAGATCTGGATGCATTGACCGTTTATGCTTTGTGATCCGGGGCCGACGAGCCACAGGGCTGCTGCGGCCACTTCGTCTGCATCAAGAAGCCGTTTGTGACGATTGGCATCAACCATCACTTGGCGCGCTTCTTTCGTGGTCATTCCCGTGCGCTCGGCAATAGCGACCTCATTGCGGTCGACGATCGGCGTGTCCACATAGCCCGGACAAAGCGCGTTGAAAGTATAGGGTTGCCCCATGTAATCCTCGCTCAGGCTGCGGATCAATCCGATCAGCCCATGCTTGGATGCGGCGTAAGCCGCTCCTCCCGGCAAGCCGCGCAAGCCTGCAATGGATGAGACGGCGATCACCCGGCCCCAATCGGTTTGTCGCATGCCGGGCAAGCACGCCCGGATGGTCAGGAAGGCGCCATCAAGATTCGTGGCCATCATGTTGCGCCAGAAGTCCAATTTGGTTTTGTGCAAGGCGCGCCCTTCGGCGACCCCAGCATTCGGCACGCAGATCTGGATGGGGCCACGCGCGGCGATGGCCTCTGCGATCACGGTTTCAACCGAGCTTTCATCCCGTACGTCCATGGCAGCCCCCCAGAGACCATCATCGGCGACTTCGTCCAGAACCTCTTGCCGTCGCCCTGTGATGGTGACCTGTGCGCCGCGCTGGGCGAGGGCGCGTGCGATGGCGAGGCCAATACCGGTGCCCCCGCCGGTCACAAGGGCGTGTTTTTCACTTAGGGACGTTTCAGATGTCATGATGTTGTTCCTTCGATGCCCAGCGGTAGGGCAAGAGTGGGCTGTCCGCGCCGCAGGATCAATCACAATTCACCGTGGAACTGCGCCATTGGTCACGCTATCCCTGCAAAGCGTTGACAGGGTAGCCCCCTTTCTCGTCAGGTGCATAAAATCAATATTTGTGTTCGCCATGATCAATCTTTTGCACATCCCGCCTGTCTGGCTTGCGTTCTGCGTCTTCCTGGCGTGGTGCCAGGGCCGCTTTCTGCCGCTTGGGCTGAGTGTTGATCACCCTGTCACCCATATGATGGCGGGGTTGATGATTGGTGCCGGGCTGCTTTTGATGGCAGCGGCATTGCGCGCATTCTGGCGCCACAAGACCACCGTGATCCCACACCAGGCACCGCAAAGGCTGATCACCGACGGCGTTTTTGCCCGGACCCGGAATCCCATCTACCTGGGCGATGCACTTCTGCTTGCAGGTCTGATCCTGCGCTTTGATGCGGTGCCTTCGCTGGTGCTGGTGCCGATCTTTGTCTGGTGGATCGAGCATCAGTTCATCGTCCCAGAAGAGGATCGGATGCGGCACATTTTCAAGGCAGAGTTTGCCCGCTACGAACAAAAAGTGCGCAGGTGGGTTTGATATTTTTCGAATCTTACTCTTATGACGCAGGGGCCCTGCTTGTATCTCGCGGATGGGTTGGGTAGTGGACGGCCCATGGCGCTGCGCCACATCGCCTTTGGCTTAAGCCTGAAATTGACTGCCACGAACGGATGGGGGTTCTTCGAATGAAGATCGGAACACCAAAAGAGATATTTGAGGGAGAGCGCCGCGTCGCCATGACGCCCGAGAGCGCAACGGCTCTTCAAAAGCTGGGCCACATCTGTGTGGTCGAAACAGGTGCGGGGCTCGGGGCCGGTTTTTCCGACGCCGACTACAAGGCCGCGGGTGTCGAGGTGGTCAAGACGGCTGCCGCCCTTTGGAAAGCCGCAGATGTGGTTGCCAAGGTACGCGCGCCTGACGCGACCGAGATGAAGCGTCTGCGCGAAGATCAGACCCTGATTTCGTTCTTCAGCCCCGTGGCGGACGAGGCCAAGATGACCTCTGCCGCCAAGAAGGGAGCCACCGTGGTGGCGATGGAAATGATCCCCCGGATCAGCCGCGCCCAGAAGATGGACGCATTGTCGTCCATGGCAAACATTGCGGGCTACCGCGCTGTCATCGAGGCAGGCAACAATTTTGGCCGCTTCTTTACCGGGCAGATCACTGCCGCCGGTAAGGTCCCACCGGCCAAGGTTCTGGTGGTCGGTGCCGGTGTGGCCGGTCTGGCCGCCATTGGGACGTCGACCAGCCTTGGCGCCATCACATACGCCTTTGACGTGCGGCCCGAAGTGGCTGAGCAGGTTGAATCGATGGGGGCCGAGTTCGTTTATCTCGATTTCGAGGAAGAGCAGCAGGACGGATCGTCCTCGGGCGGATATGCCTCTGTTTCTTCACCTGAATTCCGTGAGGCGCAGCTGGCCAAGTTCCGTGAGCTGGCACCTGAGGTGGACATTGTTATCACCACGGCCCTGATCCCGAACCGTGAGGCCCCCGAGCTGTGGACCGAGGACATGGTTGCCTCCATGAAACCCGGTTCGGTCATTGTGGACCTCGCGGCGGAAAAGGGCGGGAACTGCAAGCTGACCGTCGCGGATGAGAAGATCGTGACCGACAATGGCGTGACCATCATCGGCTACACCGACTTCCCCAGCCGCATGGCGACGCAGTCATCGAGCCTTTATGCCACGAACATCCGTCATCTGATGACGGACCTGACGCCGGAAAAAGACGGTGTCATCAACCATGACATGGAAGATGACGTGATCCGTGGCGCGACGATCGCCCACGCAAACGAAGTCACGTTCCCACCGCCACCGCCCAAGGTGGCCGCGATTGCCGCAGCCCCAAAAAAGGAAGCGGCCAAGGAACTGACGCCTGAAGAAAAACGCGCTGCAGAAGTGGCGGCGTTCAAGGCCCAGACGAAGAACCAGGTCACCTTGCTGGCCATTGGTGGCGGGTTGGTGCTGCTCGCAGGGCTTTATACCCCGGCCAGCTTCATGCAGCACTTTATCGTCTTCGTGCTGAGCGTCTTTATCGGCTTCCAGGTGATCTGGGGCGTGGCGCACAGTCTGCACACACCGCTTATGGCGGTGACAAACGCCATTTCGTCCATCGTGATCCTTGGCGCACTCATACAGATCGGATCAAGTTCAGGGGTCATCACGTTCCTGGCGATATTCGGGATATTCATGGCAGCCATCAACATCTTCGGTGGCTTCCTCGTGACACGGCGCATGCTCGCCATGTTCCAGAAATCGTAAGTAGGGGCAGGACTAATGGAACTCGGATTTACCACTGCCGCCTATGTCGTTGCGGCTGTTCTTTTCATCCTGAGCTTGGGCGGTCTGTCCGGTCAGGAAAGCGCCAAGCGGGCCGTCTGGTACGGCATCGTTGGCATGTTCATCGCCGTGGTTGCCACATTGATCGGACCAGGTGCGGGCCTGTGGCTGTTGTCGCTGGTCCTGATCGCGGGCGGGGGCATCGTTGGCTACCAGCTTGCCACCAAGGTCGAGATGACCCAGATGCCCGAGCTTGTGGCGGGCATGCATGCCCTTGTGGGGCTGACTGCCGTCTTTATCGGTTTCAATGCACACATCATGATTGGCTATGTAGACAATCACCTGATGGAGCATGGTACGGTTCTGGGTGGTGCACTGGTTGATGGGCAATGGGTGCAATCGGTCGAAAAGGCTGTGCTTGAGCCCCTGTCGGCCTTTGGCCAGCTCATTGCCAAGAAGACAACCGTCGAGGTCACCATTCTGAAGATCGAACTGGTGCTGGGTGTCTGGATTGGTGCTGTGACCTTTACCGGGTCCTACGTGGCCTGGGGCAAGCTATCGGGCAAGGTCGACAGCGCCGCCACCAAGCTGCCGGGCGGGCATATGTTGAACGCTGCGGCAGCGGGTGCGTCGCTGATACTGGCGATCATCTATTTCAGCACGGGCGGCCTACTGCCGCTGGTCCTGTTGACACTGCTGGCGCTCTTCATTGGCTGGCACCTGATCATGGGCATTGGCGGCGCGGACATGCCGGTCGTAGTGTCGATGTTGAACAGCTATTCCGGTTGGGCAGCGGCGGCCATTGGTTTCTCGCTTGGCAATGACCTCTTGATCGTCGTGGGCGCGCTTGTGGGTTCGTCCGGTGCGATCCTTTCCTACATCATGTGCAAGGCGATGAACCGGTCGTTCGTCAGCGTGATCCTCGGCGGATTTGGCGGCCCTGCAGGTGAGCAGATGGCCGTGGAAGGTGAACAGATCGCGATCGAGGCGGATGGCGTCGCCACGGCTCTGAACGAAGCCGACAGCGTCATCATCATCCCCGGCTACGGGATGGCTGTGGCGCAGGCCCAGCAGGGCGTGGCCGAGCTGACGCGTAAGCTGCGTGCTGCTGGCAAAGAAGTCCGCTTTGCGATCCACCCCGTCGCGGGTCGTCTACCCGGTCACATGAACGTGCTGCTGGCTGAGGCGAAGGTACCCTATGACATTGTGCTGGAGATGGACGAGATCAATGATGACTTCCCGGACACGGATGTGGCCATTGTCATCGGCTCGAATGACATCGTGAACCCGGCCGCACAGGACGACCCGAACAGTCCTATCGCTGGTATGCCGGTGCTGGAATGCTGGAAGGCCAAGCAGGTGTTCGTGTCCAAGCGTGGGCAGGGCACCGGGTATTCCGGCATCGAGAACCCGCTGTTCTTCAAGGAAAATACGCGCATGTTCTATGGTGACGCCAAGCAGTCCATCGACAAACTGTTGCCGATGATCGACTGATACGTCTGAAATTGAATGCAGAAGGGCGGGGTTTGATCCCGCCCTTTTTTGTTACTTGTTGCCTTTCCCCGCGGTCCCAGCTGAAGCGCACGCCATGAATTTGGATGAAAGACATCGGCAAACCGGTCGTACCGCAGTCGCACACGCATTTTGCCAAATACTACCCAATTATGCCGCGACTTTCTTCAATCGCATGGGGGCATCGTCTGGTGCTGCGGGCGGGACTGGATCAAGGGCACCCCAAACTGGTGGCGCGTGTCCTCAAAAACCGGAGATCAACCGCCCCGATCTGTCCTTTCTGCTTTTGCTTTACACGGCGCGAAAGGCGGTACGCGCGTAAGCGCACGAGGTAGCGCCCTCGTTGCCATCTTGGCCTTTGCGGCAAGATGGGCCCTGCTTGTATACCGTTGCATTCATATAAGGTATTGAAAAGCAAAAGCAAATATCTTGATTTTGTGCAGTTTGTCGTTATTTCGATGCGAGACACTTGCCGGAGCAGACATGGCCCCCATCGAAGATCATCCCTTGCGCTATCAATTGGCAAACGAGCTGCATGCCCGCCCATTCCCCTCCATGCGCGCGCCTTGCGCGGCGGCCTATGTCGCATTCAAGCAGCCAGAGATGGCTGCAAACCGTGATCGTGCGAAGGATCTGGCGCATTTGCATGCCTTGCTGGATCGCTATGGCGCACCGCATCCTCAGCCCGGTGCCACGCACTACTACGGTCAGATCGGACGCCATTGGCTGAAATGGGAACAGCACACCGAGTTCGTGACTTACACAGTCTTTTCGGAAGGGGTGGAGGACCGGCCCTTTGATGCCCGTGCGTTTGAGCCGTTTCCGCAGGAGTGGCTGGAGGCCGCGCCTGGCCAGCGGTTCACGTCGATCCTGATCCGGGTTGAACCCCGACCGCAGGAGGCAGATATTCGCGCGCGTCTCGCCGATTGGTTCGTGCCCGAAAGCCTGGCTGTCAGTTCCGTTCTTGACGATGCGGCGGTCATTGCTGGGGATTTTCGTATCGATCAGAATGGGCATATGCGCTTTGCCGCCTTCATTTCTGAAGAGACGGGCCAGCGTCGTGTTGGGAGGATCGTGCAGCGTCTGTGCGAGATCGAGACATACAAATCCATGTCGATGCTGGGATTTGCCCGCGCCCGAACCACCGGCAAGCAGTTGACCGCACTCGACACTCGGTTGATTGAGCTTGTTGAGAGCATGTCGGGTGAGCATGCAGAGGCCGAGGAGACCCTGCGGGCGCTGCTGTCGATTTCTGCGGAGCTGGAAAGCTTGTCCGCGCAATCATCGTTTCGCATCGGGGCAACCCGGGCCTATGAGGCGATCGTGAACGAGCGGATCGAGGCCTTGCGCGAGGACCGCTACCAGGGACGTCAGACCTTTGCGGAGTTCATGATGCGCCGGTATCAGCCCGCGATGCGGACGGTGCAGTCGGCTGAGGGGCGGCTCGCTGCCATGTCGGCGCGCAGCGTGCGCGCGGCCGACCTTTTGCGAACGCAAGTGGATGTGGAACGGTCGGCCCAGAACCAGGCGTTGCTTGAGAGCATGGACAGGCGGTCAGACCTTCAGATGCGGTTGCAGCGCACGGTCGAAGGGTTCTCGGCCGTTGCCATCAGTTATTATTCCGTGTCGCTGTTATCCTACCTGTTCTACTCGCTTGAGGCGACCACCGGACTTTCAAAGAACCTGATGACTGCGCTGGTGACCGTGCCGGTTGTGTTCCTTGTGTGGTCGGTGATCCGGCGTTTGCGCAGCAAGGTGGAGAGGTAGGGACGGGGTCGGACGCTGTTTGCCCTCGGCAAATGTGTTCCGCCCGCCGTCCCTTCAGGTCTTTGGTGTTTGCAGTCGGAAAAATCAGCGCCCGCGGATTCTTGGGTCCAATGCGTCGCGCAGACCGTCGCCCAGATAGTTCACTCCCAGCACTGTCAGTGAGATCAGGATCCCCGGCAGCACAACGCGCTCCGGATATTGCTCCATCCGCTGTACAGCGTCTGCCAGCAGTTTGCCCCATGTGGGGAAGTCTGACGGGAAGCCGACGCCCAGGAACGAAAGTGCGCTTTCAGTGATGATGGCCGTAGCGAGGCCGAGTGTGGCGGATACCATTATGGGAGAGATCACGTTGGGCAGCAGGTGCCGCCGGATGATCTTGCCCGAGGTGGTGCCGATGGACCGCGCGGCAAGGATGAATTCACGTTCCTTGAGCGCAAGGATGTCACCACGAACGATCCGTGCCGTCTGCATCCAGCTGGTCAGACCGACGACACCCACGATCAAGATGAACATCCCGCCTTCGGGGCCGAAATTGGCCCTGAGCGGTTCGCGGAACAGGGTCACGGCCACCAGGAGCAGGGGCAGGATGGGCAGAGACAGAACCAGGTCAGTGAAACGCATCAGCCAGAAGTCGGCCCTTTTGAAGTAACCGGCGATCACGCCGATGGATGTACCTATCACCAGGGCCAGCACCATGGCGGCCCAGCCGACGGCCATGGAGGCGCGCCCCCCTGCGATCAGGTTGGCAAGGATATCGCGGCCCAGATTGTCGGTGCCAAGCGGGCGGAACCATCCGACCTTGGCGTCCCCATTCCAGAGAGCCACGTAGATCGGTCGCATGTCCTTGTTCCGGATATCCAGCTTTTGCGGATCGACCTGCCAGATATACGGGCCGAGGATCACTGCCAGCGTGATGAACACGAGGAACCCACCGCCAAACAGCGCGCCCTTGTGTCGTTTGAATTGGTCCCAAACGTCCTTCCACTGGCTGCGCGGCGCCTTGGGCGGTTCCTTGTCCTGGAGTGCTGCATAGGCGTCTGCTGTTTGATCAGTCATAGCGGATCCTCGGGTCGAGCACGCCGTAGAGCACGTCGGCAATCAGGTTGAAGAGCACGATCAGGATCGCGAAGATGAAAGTCAGTGTCATGACCATCGGAATATCGTTGCCAAAGAGGGCGGTGAGCAGAAGCTGCCCAATCCCGTTCACCTTGAACACGTTTTCAGTGATGATGGCGCCGCCAAAGATTGATGGGACGCCAAGTGCGATCACGGTGATCACCGGTATCATCGAGTTGCGGAGGACGTGCTGCATGACCACAACGCCTTCACGCAGCCCCTTGGCCCGCGCCGTGCGCACGTAGTCCTGCCCGAGATTGTCGAGCATGGAGGACCGCATGTAGCGGCTGATCTGCGCTGTGGTCTGCAACGCCAGCACCATCACTGGCATGACCATTTGCATGAACTGTACTTTGAAACTGGCCCAGTCGGTGACCACGTGGGTGGTGTCATAGATTGACGGTAACCAGCCGAGCTGGACCGAAAAGACTACGATCAGCAGCGGGCCGGTGAAAAAGGGCGGGATCGAAAAGCCGATCATCGTGATGAACGTGCCAGACTGATCGAAGACCGAGTACTGCTTGTAGGCGGAGTATATGCCGATGGGCAGAGCAATCAGGATGCCAACGATATAGGACAGACCAACCACCCAGAGCGTTTGCGGGATGCGCTGCACCACGATGTCCATGACCGGGCTGCGGGTCTGCCACGAGATCACGCGTTGCTTACCGTCGGCGAAGGTAGTGCCGAACCAGTGGTCGATGAGCACCTGGGGTTCGATCCAAAAGAACTGAACGATCCATTTCCAGTATTGGATATGGATGGGCTGACCGAGGCCAAGCGCTTCGCGCATCTTTTCTTTGACTTCGGGGGGAACGGTCAGCGGGACCTGTGCCATTGGATCGCCCGGGGCGAGTTGCAACAGCAGGAAAATAACAAGGCTGATGAACAAAAGCGTCGGGACCGAGAGGATCAACCGGCGGATTGTGAAGGTCAGCATATGGGGCCAATCCTTTTGCGGAGGTCTTTTTGTTTTTGGTCAGAGTGTAGGGTGGGCGACATCGCCCACCCCGAAAATCTGATCACTTGATACGGTACCAGTCCGCAGTGTTCCAGATCTCGCTGTCCCAGACGTTCAGCTTGACGCCGCCCAAGCTGTCGGCATGGGCCGACACACGACCACGGTGTACCAGCGGTACGATGGTGAACGTATCCTTGGTCAGCATGTTGTTCATCTTGATCGCGATTTCGGCGCGTTGTTCGATGTCGCCCGTGCGGGCCAGTTCATCGATCAGTGCGTCATATTCGGGATCGCAGAAGCGGTTGATGTTTTCACCCTGCCACTGGCTTGCAGGCCGGGGTTCGTTGCCGCAACGGTAGGCCGCAAGATATTGCTGCGGGTCCGTGCCGTTGAACGTGTTGGCATACATTTCAACATCGGCGTAGAATTTCTGGAACGTGTCGGGCGAGCCCGGGTCACCCCCAAAGAACACGGATGCGTCCAGGTTACGCAGCTCGGTCTCGACACCGATTTCTTCCCACCATGACTTGATCAGAGCCTGAAAGTCCTGACGGACGGCGTTGGTCGACGTTTGGTACAGAATGCTGAGTTCAACACCATCCTTGTCACGTGACCCGTTGCCGTTCGAGTCAACCCAACCGGCTTCCTCCAGCAGTGCCTTGGCACCTTCGATGTCCTGTTCAAAGCAATGCTGGTCACCGCCTGCGAACAGGTCCGGTGCGGGTACAAGGTCACATGTGATCTTGCCTGCCTGACCATAGCCAACTTCGACAAGCAGCGCGCGGTCGATCGCCATCGACAGTGCCTGTCGCACGTTGATGTCGCTTAGGAACGGGTGCGGTTCCGCGACGGTGGAGCGCGTGTCCGCCGACAGATCGGATGACGGGTTGGTCAGGTTCATTTCAATGCGTTCGACCAGTGGACCAAAGCCTGCGACCGCAGTGCCTTTGCCACCTTCTTCCATCTTGGCGATCACATCGGGGGCCAATTGCAGGTTCCATGCGTAGTCGAACTCGCCGGTTTCCAGCACAGCACGACCTGCGGCGGTCGCGTCGCCACCACCTTTGAACGTCACGCGCGCAAAGGCGGGTTTGGCTGGATCACGGTAATTGTCATTCGCGACCATGGTGATCACGTCATTGGGGCGGAATTCTTCGACCTTGAAGCCACCGGTTCCGATGGGATTGAAGTTCGCCTCGGTGCATTCGGGGGCCTTGGCACCCAGACAATCGGCAAACTGAGCTGCTTGGATGATGGGCGACTGGCCACCCACAAATGGGCCATACGGACTCGGTTTGGGTTGGTTGAATGTGACCTTCACGGTCAGATCGTCCAGGGCTTCGACATTTTCAACACCGTCAAAGAATGCCAACTGCGCACAGCCGCCTTCCGGGTGCATGCAGTACTCCGCGGTGAATTTCACGTCAGCTGAGGTGAACGGGGTGCCGTCCGACCAAGTGATGCCTTCCTTGATCTTCCAAGTGATGGTGGTGAGATCTTCGCTCACGCCGCCATTGCCGACAGTTGGAATTTCTGCAGCCAGCCAGGGTGTCAGGGCGCCAGTTTCGTCATAGCGCGCAAGCGGTTCGATGATCATCGAGGCGGATTCGATATCCTTGGTGCCGGCCGACAAGTACGGGTTCAGGATCGACGGGGCCTGCCAATAAATGATCTTCAGCTCACCATCCGAGCCACGCTCGGCGAATGCAGCCGGGGCCAATGCCACGGACGCCACAGCACCCATAAGAAGGGTTTTAAGGGTCATATCATACTCCTTGTTGGACCGCAGGTTTGCCCTGCGCGTCAAATGCACGCCACCTTGGATGTAGCGCAAGTCCAGCCTGGGGGAGGATACGTGTACGCGATAACCCACGGTTTCCCCGTGATTTTTACTCTTGGCCCCCAAGCGCACGGCAGTATCGAAACAGCTTTTGGGGAAAATGCAAGCGTTGCGTGCGGTCAACGATAATTTTCGTAGGTCTGTATTTGACAGTGCCTGTGCCTTCGCCCACTCTTTGGAAAAGCTGAGCCAAAAAGGCTCGAATACGGGGATACAAATGCTCGACCATTCAGATACGTCGCCTATCGCCAACATTCAGAACCTGCGCGTGCAGTTTCAGACCAAGGACGGCCCGGTTGTTGGGGTCGAGGATGTGTCGTTTCAGGTCCACGCAGGCGAAACCGTATGTATCGTCGGTGAGTCCGGGTCCGGTAAATCGGTGTCGTCGCTTTCGCTGATGCGGCTTGTGGAGTTCGGCGGAGGCGAGATTGCGGCCGGCCGACTGCTGTTTGATCGCAAAAAAGCGGATACCGTCGATCTGGCCGAGACTGATCAAAGTCTGATGCGGACCATTCGCGGCAATGAGATCGGGATGATCTTTCAAGAACCGATGACCGCACTGAACCCGGTTTTCACCGTGGGACGTCAGTTGACTGAGGGGCTGCGCCTGCACAAGGGATTGAACAGGGGGCAGGCCCAAGAGCGCGCGCTGTCGCTCTTGCAACAGGTGCGCATTCCGGAGCCCGAGCGCCGGATGAAACAGTACCCGCATGAACTGTCAGGTGGGATGCGACAGCGGGTCGTGATCGCCATGGCGCTGGCGTGTGAACCGCGTCTGCTGATCGCAGATGAGCCGACGACTGCACTGGATGTGACGATCCAGGCGGAGATTCTGGCCCTGATGGACAGATTGAAGCGCGAGACAGGCACGGCTGTCATGTTCATCACCCATGACATGGCCGTTGTCGCGCAGATGGCGGACCGCGTTGTTGTCATGTTCCGCGGCAACAAGGTCGAAGAAGGTCCGGTTGCCGAGATTTTCGAAAATCCGCAACACACCTACACCAAGGCACTTCTGGCCGCTGTCCCGAAACTGGGAGAGATGCGCGGAAAGGACTACCCCGAACCGATGAAGTTGTTGGGTCGGTCTCAGGGAGAAATCGCGCCAATTCCAGGCACCGAGGAGACGCTGCTGGAGGTGCGCAACCTGACCACACGCTTTCCCGTAAAGGGCGGCTTTTTCCGTCGCACTGTTGCCAATGTGCATGCCGTTGAAGACGTGTCGTTCACCATCAACAAGGGCCAGACTCTCAGCCTTGTCGGGGAATCGGGTTGCGGCAAGTCTTCTGCCGGTCGATCGATCCTGCGGCTGGTTGAGCCGCAATCGGGGCATGTTGTTCTGGATGGTCGGGATATCATGGCGCTGAGTGATCGCGATCTTCGGGATGCACGCCGCGATATGCAGATGATTTTTCAGGACCCGTTTGCGTCCCTGAATCCACAGATGCAGTTGGCCGATCAGGTGGCCGAGCCCATGCACAACTTCGGTATGTTCAAGGGCGCAGAGGGGACAAAACGGATCGAAATGCTGTTTGACAGGGTTGAGTTGCCACGCAGCTTCATGCGCCGTTATCCGCATGAGCTGTCTGGCGGCCAGCGACAGCGCGTGGCCATCGCCCGTGCGCTGGCATTGAACCCCAAACTGATCATTGCGGACGAGGCGGTATCGGCCCTTGACGTGTCGGTACAGGCGCAGGTGCTGAACCTGATGATGGAGTTGCAGTCCGAGATGGGCCTGTCCTTTCTGTTCATCAGCCATGATATGGCCGTTGTCGAGCGGGTTAGCCATCACGTGGGCGTCATGTATCTGGGTCGGATTGTCGAGATGGGTCCGCGTGCGCGTGTGTTCGAAAACCCGCAACACCCCTATACTCAGGCCCTGATGAAAGCAGTACCCATTGCCGACCCGCGCCAACGCAAGGCCGAGAAGGACCTGAACTTTAAACCGATCCCGTCGCCAATCCACTCTGTCGATTATGATCCTGCCCCCTCGGAATACAACGAAGTCGAACCGGGTCACTTTGTACTGACGACTGACAGCGGTTACTGATCGCTTCGGAGCTTCGCCGCGTCTGCGTCCAGATTGGGACATGGGCGCAATGGCACGGCATCGTAGGCTATGCGCATCCCCATGTCTGTCTGTACTATATGCTTTGCCGATACGATGTCTCCGCTGTCCCGCAGGGGCACTAAATTGAGATGTGCGTGTGCGACGCCGAAGCCGTGCACCACGTATCCGACCCGTGTGGGCCGAAACACTTGCATCACCTTCCGCCCCAACCGTTGTCCTGTCACCATGATATGTGCTGCCAGATCGTCGGGCAGATCGGTGAAGTGGTCGATATGCTGTAGCGGGATCACCATGAGTTCGCCCAGATGCAATGGGCGCAGGGTCATGAAGGCCATGCACCGATCATCGCGGTGTACGACACTTGCCGGCGCATTGCCCGAGATAATTGCGCAGAAGGCGCAACTGTCTTTGTAATGATCTATCATCTGCTCCGCATCGTTCCGTGGTTTTTTGCACTGGAGGTGGTGCAGGACTATGCCTAAGCTGATTGGGCTTCAAACAGGATCCACATGACACGCAGAATGACGCCACTTGAGCTGATGACCAAACTCATCAGCTTTCCGACAGTGAGCCGCGATACCAACTTGCCCCTGGTGGATTGGGTTGAGGAATATCTGAATGATCACGGTATTTCGGCGCACCGGTACCACCATCCAGATCAGCCGAAGGCGGCCCTTTTTGCGCATGTTGGGCCCGAGGTTCAGGGGGCCGTTGTTCTCTCGGGGCATACGGATGTTGTGCCTGTAGATGGACAGCTCTGGGATACTAACCCTTTTGTCGTGACCGAACGGGATGGGAAGTATTTCGGGCGCGGCACCTGCGACATGAAAGGGTTTGATGCGCTGGCGCTCTGGGCGCTGGTCGAAGCGCATCACGCTGGTGTCACAACACCACTGCAGATGGCGCTGAGTTTCGATGAAGAGATCGGCTGTCTGGGTGCCCCGCCCATGATCGCGGCCATGCAGGGTGTCGTGCCCAAGGGTGGTCCGGTGATCGTAGGTGAGCCGTCGATGTTGAAGGCGGTTACGGGTCACAAGGGCGGGCAAGGGTTCGACACCCACGTGGTTGGGTTCGAAGTGCATTCGTCGCTGTTGCCGCAAGGCGTGAGCGCGATTCTCGAAGGCGCCAAGATCATCGACTTTGCCAACCACCGAAATGCCGAGAACATGGCGGCCGAGCCATCGGCACTAGCCGCCATGTTCGACCCGCCCTTCACCACGTGGCACGTTGGTCAGGTTCAGGGTGGAACCGCCCACAACATCACTGCCAAAGATTGCCGGTTCGCCATGGATTTTCGAGCGGTGCCCGGCGATGATGTTGTGGTATTGAAAGAGGCGTACCTTGCCCATGTGGCAGAGATTGAAAAGGGGATGAAAGCAACACGTCCCGAAGCCCGCGTAGAGATTGAAACGCGTTTTGACGTGCCACCCCTAAAGCCCGAGGAGAATGGCGCTGCAGAGAGCCTCGCGCGCGCCATCACAGGCGACAATGGCACTCACGTGGTCAGCTACGGGACAGAGGCTGGTCAGTTTCAGGCTGCGGGTTATTCCGCGGTTGTCTGCGGACCGGGCGACATAGCGCAAGCACACCAACCCAATGAATTTATCACCATCGCTCAGTTCGAGGCTGGACACGCGTTTATGCGTGATCTTGTGGCGCGGCTTGCGTAGCGGGGCGGTGCCTGCAAAGTTTCCGGTTCATAGCAGTTTTGCGCCTCGGAACGAATATGCAAATCGTGAGAGGCTGCGATGACGGGTTTCCCCATCCACGAAGATCTGCCTGTTGCGTGGCCGGGCCCGCCACCGGCAGAGACGGATGTGGTGGTGATCGGAGGCGGGGTCATCGGAGTGTGTACCGCTCTCTATCTGGCTGAGGCGGGGCAGGGGGTTGTCTTGTTGGAAAAGGGGCGTATTGCGGGCGAACAATCGAGCCGCAACTGGGGCTGGATCCGCCAACAGGGACGCGATCCGGATGAATTGCCCATCATGGCAGAAGCCAACCGTCTATGGCGCGAACTGGCGCAGCGTACCAATGTCGATATCGGCCTGACGCAAGGTGGGGTGACCTATCTTGCGAAAACGGACGCAGATATGGCCCGCTATGCAGACTGGCTGCCATATGCCGAGGCAAATGGCGTGGACAGCCGCCTTTTGAGTACGGCCGAGGTGGGCGAACTGATCCCTGGAATGTCCCGGGCGTACGCTGGGGCACTATACACGGCGTCCGACATGCGTGCTGAGCCTTGGGTGGCGGTGCCGGCACTTGCCGGCGTGGCCGCGCGTGCTGGCGCAACGATTGTAGAGAACTGTGCCGTGCGCACACTCGATATACAAGCGGGACGGGTTGCGGGTGTCGTCACCGAAAAGGGCCGTATTGCTGCGTCCGGGGTCGTGCTGGCGGGGGGCGCTTGGTCCGCACTATTTCTTCGTCGTCATGGTATTGCGCTGCCACAGTTGTCAGTGCGTGCGACGGTGGCGGCAACCGATCCCCTCCCGATGGTCTATCCGGGTGGTGGCGCAGATGACGACATCGCATTTCGTCCGCGCAAGGATGGCGGCTATTCTCTTGCCGCAGGCGGCTTCCATGAGCTTTTTGTGGGACCGGATGCGTTTCGCGCATTGCCGAAATACCTGGCCCAATTGCGCGCCGATCCTTTTGGCACACGGTTTTTGCCCGCGGCACCGCGTTGCTATCCTGATGCGTGGTCGACGCCGCGCAGTTGGGATGCGGATGGCCAGAGCCCGTTCGAGGATATGCGGATTCTCAATCCGGCCCCAAACCACCGCAAAGTTGCGCAACTCACACGCGGGTTTCACGAGCTTTTCCCGATTTTGGTCCCATTCGCATCAAGACCGCCTGGGCGGGCATGATCGACACCATGCCCGACGTCGTGCCTGTCGTGGACCGGGTGGCTGCATTGCCCGGTCTGACCATCGGAACGGGTATGAGTGGTCATGGCTTTGGTATCGGGCCGGGCATGGGAAAGGTGCTGGCCGCTCTGGTCACGGGCAACGATCCGGGCCATGATCTGTCACGGTTCCGCCTGAGCCGTTTTTCCGATGGCAGCAAGATGCGCCTCGGCCCATCTGTCTGACAGGATCACAACGATGCCCATCAAGAACCGCCTTGCCGAGACCCATGCCGAGATCACGGGCTGGCGCCAACACCTGCACGCGCATCCGGAGCTGGATTTCGACGTGCATGAAACGGCGGCTTTCGTTGTGGAACGGCTGCGAGACTTCGGTGTTGACGACATCACAACGGGCATCGGCAAGACCGGCGTGGTTGCAGTCATCAAGGGCCGTACGGACACGAATGCTCGCGTTATTGGTTTGCGTGCCGACATGGATGCGCTTCCGATCGAAGAAGCGACAGGGCTCGACTACGCGTCAAAGCACCCAGGGAAAATGCATGCCTGTGGCCATGACGGGCACACATCGATCCTGCTGGGTGCGGCGCAATATCTGGCCGAGACGCGGAACTTTGACGGTACGGTCGTGCTCGCCTTTCAACCTGCCGAGGAAGGTGGCGGCGGGGGCCGTGAGATGGTCAATGATGGCCTGATTGATCGTTGGGGCATTCAGGAAGTTTATGGACTGCACAACATGCCGGGTCTGCCCACGGGCAGCTTTGCCATTCGGCCGGGGGCTTTGCTGGCCTCAGCAGATGAATTTGAGGTGACGGTGACAGGCAAAGGCGGCCACGCCGCCGCGCCACACCAGTCCATCGACCCCAATGTGGCGGCGGCCCATATCATTCTGGGCTTGCAAAGTATTGCGAGCCGGAACGTGGACCCGCTAGCCTCGGCTGTTGTGTCAGTCTGCGCGCTGCATTCCGACATCGACACGCACAACATTATCCCACAGGTCACACGGATGACCGGTACGGTTCGCGCGCTGGACCCAGAGGTGCGGGATTTCGTGGAGGCGCGCGTGAGCGAGATCGTAACCGCCACGGCGCAAGCCTACCAATGCGAAGCCAAGGTGGATTACACCGTTGGGTACCCGGTCACGATTAATCATGATGAACATACTGAGTATGCTGCAGCGGCAGCCCGCGCCGTTGCTGGGGATGTGATCACTGATATCCCCCCGATCATGGCGGCCGAGGATTTCTCGTTTATGTTGAATGCGTGTCCCGGCGCCTACATCATGCTGGGGAACGGGGATGGGCCGATGGTGCATCACCCCGAATATCAATTCGATGACGAAGCTATTCCCGCTGGCGCCAGCTGGTTCGTGGAACTGGTCGAACAACGTATGCCTGCGCAGTAACCAAAGGACGCATGAATGCCCATCAAGAACCGCTTTGCCGAAATGCACGCCGACATCACTGCGTGGCGACGTGACATCCATCAGCATCCCGAAATTCTGTTCGATACCCATCGCACCAGCGCGCTGGTGGCCGAAAAGCTGCGCGCTTTTGGCTGTGATGAAGTGGTTGAAGGGATCGGACGCACCGGCGTCGTGGGCGTGATCAAAGGGAAGGCTGATGGATCGGGCAAGGTCATTGGTCTGCGCGCAGATATGGATGCGCTGCCAATCCACGAGGCGACCGGCGTTGAATATGCGTCGAAAACCGACGGGGCCATGCATGCCTGCGGCCATGATGGGCACACGGCGATGCTGCTTGGGGCCGCGCAGTATCTTTCGGAAACGCGGATCTTTGACGGATCGGTTGTCGTGATCTTCCAGCCTGCGGAAGAGGGCGGCGGCGGCGGTCGCGAGATGTGCAATGACGGCATGATGGATCGGTGGGGCATTCACGAAGTCTACGGCATGCACAACTGGCCGGGTCGGCCTGTGGGCGAGTTTTCTATCCGTCCGGGGCCGTTTTTTGCGGCAACCGATCTGCTTGAAATCGAGTTCGAAGGTCTTGGCGGACATGCTGCCAAGCCGCACGAGACAATCGATACGACCCTGATGGCGTCTCATGCCGTGACGATGCTGCAATCGATCGTGAGCCGCAATGCGGACCCGATCGACCGGATCGTGGTGTCCATCACGTCGTTCGAGACATCGTCTAAGGCGTTTAACGTGATCCCGCAAACGGTGCAGATCATGGGTACGGTACGCACCATGAGTGCCGAGGCGCGAGATCTGGCTGAAAAGCGGGTGGTCGAGATCTGCGAGGGCGTTGCCAGCACCTTTGGCGGTGTGGCACGGGTGAATTACAACCGGAACTACCCGGTGATGGTGAACCATGATGAGCAGACGGAATTTGCTGCTGACGTGGCGCGGTCGGTGTCAGGGCAATGCGAAGAGGCTGCGTTGGTTATGGGAGGCGAGGATTTCGCCTTTATGCTGGAGGAACGTCCCGGGGCTTATATCCTTATGGGTAACGGTGACACGGCTATGGTTCATCATCCGGAATACAACTTCAATGACGAGGCGATTCCTGCGGGTTGTTCATGGTGGGCGGAGATTGTGGAGCAGCGGTTACCGATTGCATCGTGACTTCGTGTGACGCTCCTGCCTTTGGCAGATCGCCCCACCCGCCGTCCCTTCAGGAGCTTAGAAGTTCTCTGTAGATCGCGATGATGGCGTCCGCTTCCTGCTGAAGCTGGAAGTGGTTGACCATATGTTGACGAGCGTTGCTTGACCATTCCTTCAATCTGTCTGGATCGGCCAGCAGCGCGGTCGATGCATCTACCATCTGGTCGACATCACCAGCGTCGATGAGTGTTCCTGTCCGCCCATCGACAATCAGCTCTTCGAACGCGCCGACGCGGGTTGCGATGGCGGGCGCACCGCAGGCCATGGCCTCAAGCGGAGTGAGGCCAAAGCCCTCCCATCGCTGCGGCGCAATATAGATGTCGAGAGCCTGGTAGAGGCGGGGGGTTTCCCAGACGGGAATCTCCGGCAGGAAGAGCAGCCGATCAGCGAGGTCGGCTGCCTGCACACGAGCTTTGAGATCGTCGAGAAAACCCTGGTCCTTTTCGACGGCCCGGCCCATGACAATGGCGGCTGCGTTTGGATGATCGTTCAGTACCCGGATCATTGCATCAACGAAGACATCCGTGCCCTTTTGCGCCCGAATGCGTCCGAAACAACCCGCAAGCGGCCCACTGGGCAGGCCGAGTTCGTTTCTCAACACCGCCTTGTCAGGATGCGGCGCAAAGGTGTCGGTATCGATGCCGTGGTGGATGACCGTAGCCTCGCGTTCGAGGTAGCTGGCCGTCTTGGCAGATGTGGCGATGACCGCGTCCATCCGCGCGATCAGCGCCTTGGTCAGTCCGGTGTGGTGGCGCTGGCTGGCCGAGGTGAAGAGCAGCTTGAGCCGCTTGCCCAGCAGACCGCTCAGAGCCAAACCCGCGATCATCTCGACATTGCGCCGGGCGTGCCAGACCCGCGCGCCCGAGGGCCCGCTGCGCGGCATGGTCAGAAGGCGTGGCCAGGGGATGTTCGGTACGTCATCCGGCATTTCCGGTGCGCAGGCGGTGATGGCGATGGATTGTGCCTGCAACGGCACAAGCCGTGCGACAGTTGCCGTTACCCCGGAAAGCCGCCGTTTGAAATTCGGGGCAATGACGTCGATATCGGCAAGATCAGGCATGGGGGTCCATAGCCTGACCATCCATCAGAGAGAAGAGGTGCTGCGCAATCGAGTCCAGCACCTTTGTACCCGTAGGGGCGAGGGGACGGGCATTGGCGGCCAGTTGTGCGGCCCGGCTTGGGTGTGTGAGCAGAGCATCGACTTCTCTTGCAAGGGCTGTGCTGTCTTTGACCTGTACGCTCGCATCCTTCATCTGAAAGGCGGCATAGGCTTCGGCAAAGTTCGCGTAGTTTGGTCCATGCAAGATCGCTGTATGGGCTGCAGCAGGTTCAAACGGAGTGTGCCCCCCGACATCGGAAAATGATCCACCCAGAAACACTATTGGGCTGAGAGCGTACCACAGATCTGTCTCGCCCATCGTATCGGCAAGGTAGACCTGTGCAGGGTCATCCAGTGTCTGGTCTTTGCTGCGCTGCGCAACGCTCAGGCTGGCATCGCGGATCAGGGTCAGGATATCGTCTGCTCGCTCAGGGTGCCGAGGAACAAGGATCAGGCATAGGTTCGGGTGTGCCGTCAACAGGGCACTGTGCGCGGCCAGCACCTGCTCTTCCTCGCCGGGATGGGTCGAGACGGCGACCCAGACAGGCCGTCCACCCAGTGCGTTGTATGCCGCATCCAGCTGTTCCTGCTTCACACGTGGTGATCCGAGAATGGATTTCAGGTTAGTGGCTTGTTCAGCCGCGGCCAGTCCCATGTCGCGCAGGTGATCGCGGCTGCGTCGGTCTTGGCAATGTGCCCATGTGATCCCCCGCAGAACGTAAGATGCAGTTGCAGGAAACTTCTTCCATCCGTCAGCGCTGCGATCTGACAAACGTGCGTTGAGCAAGGCAATGGGCAGGTCACGGCGCGCGCATATGTCGAGCAGGTTGGGCCATAGTTCGGATTCGACAAGCACACACAGATCGGGGCGCCAATGGTCGAGAAAGCGGGTAAGCGGGCCAGTGCCGTCCAGCGGGCTGAATTGGTGTATAGTGCCTGCAGGCAGGTGGGGAGCAACGGCTTCGGCCGATGTGGCGGTGCCGGATGTCAGTAGGACCTTCACCTCCGGGGCCACGTCGCAGATGCGGGTGATCAGCGGCAGGACCGATTTCGCCTCACCCACCGACGCTCCGTGAAACCAGATCACTGTACCAAGTGGACGCTCGGCGCTGGCGTGTCCCAAACGTTCATGTGCGCGATCCACGGTAACACCAGCCCGGCGTAACTTGTTCACGGCAGAGCGCGCGGCAAAGGGAAGGGCTACCGCGCTGAGTGCGCGATAGAGTCGGAACAGGGCCGTGGGCCGCATGATGTACCTAGCCGCCCGTGTGGCTCATGTGCCGAGGCATCTGTCCGTCCAACCGTTGCCGGGAATAGTCGAAATCGTGCCCCTTGGGTTTGAGCGCAATGGCCGCGCGAATTGCATTCTTGAGCGGGCCGTCGTCTTCGGGGAAATCACGCAGCGGCGCGCGCAGCTCGGCCATGTCCTCTTGGCCGAGGCACATATAAATCTCACCCGTGCAGGTGATCCGCACACGGTTGCAGCTTTCGCAGAAGTTGTGGCTCAGTGGCGTGATGAAGCCGATCTTCTGACCAGTTTCCTCGAGCCGCACATATCGGGCAGGACCGCCCGTACGCTCGGCCAAGTCGGTGACGGTGTAGTGTTCGGCATATCGGGCACGCACATCTTTCAATGACCAGTACTGGCCTAAGCGATCCTCGTTGCCGATGTCGCCCATGGGCATGACCTCGATCCACGTGAGGTCCATGTCGCGCTCGGCGCACCATTGGGTGATTGTTGGCAGTTCGTCTTCGTTGAAGCCTTTGAGCGCAACGGCGTTGATCTTGATCCGCAGCCCCGCAGCCTGTGCGGCATCAATGCCGCGCAGCACTTGAGGCAGACGGCCCCAGCGGGTGATATCCGCGAACTTGCTCTCATCCAAAGTGTCAAGCGACACGTTCACGCGGCGTACACCAGCGGCATACAGATCTTTAGCGAACCGTTCCAACTGGCTGCCATTGGTCGTCAGTGTCAGCTCTTTGAGCGATCCGGCCTCGAGATGCCGCCCCATGCCGCTGAAAAAGGTCATGATATCCCGCCGCACCAGCGGTTCGCCGCCGGTGATCCGCAGTTTTTGCACGCCGAGGTCGACAAAGGTTGAACACATGCGGTCCAGTTCTTCCAAGGTCAGCAACTCTTTCTTCGGCAGAAAGGTCATGTTTTCCGACATACAGTAAACACATCGGAAATCACACCGGTCGGTGACGGAAACGCGCAGATAGGTGATGGCGCGCTGGAAGGGGTCGATCAAAGGGGCTGTCATAGGTTAATTGGTAGGCATCGCGTGGCCTAGCTGCAAGGGGCATTGCGCGACAATGGACCAAAGTCGAGGTGTGAGAATGCGTTGGATTGTGTTGAGTGCCTGCGTTCTGGGTGTGGCGGGATGCGATGCGTTGCCTGAATGGGCAGGCGGTTCCAGGCCTGCGCCAACTGCCGAGCAGTCCGTCGACACTGGTGTCTCCGCTCCGGAAACTGATGCGGATGATCCGGGTGAGAATCAGTCAACCACCGGCTCCGAAGGTAAACCGGAGGTTTCGGTGGGGACGCTCGGGCGCACCGTTGCATCCCTTGGAAATGCGGCAGAGCCCGGCTTGTGGCTGAAAACGCCGCTGGTATCCGTCGAACAGAACGGTCGGGTGTATTACGCCGAAACCAACAAGACGGTGGATGTGACACTGATCCCCATCGATGGACCGGACACTGCCGGCAGCCGTCTATCGCTTGAGGCGATGCAGGCCTTGGGAGCGCCGTTGACAGGTTTGCCTGACGTTGACGTCTTTGCCGGATAGCTGTTTGCCGGTCGGTCCGTGGCGGTCAGAGGTATTTGCCTGCTTCACGTCGCGCGAAAGGTTTCATTGCTTCGCTGTGCGCCTCAAGGAATGCCAATGCACGCGGTGTGTCGTGTTTTGAGAGCTCGCGGACCCACCATGCAATTGCTTTCTGGATGAACCATGTATGGTCCGGCACGTAGGTTGCAGCCCAGCCCAGCACCCGGTCGCGAATTTCGATATCCAGCGGTTTGGGATTGTTTTGCTTGGTCCATGGCAAGGTGATGACAAGGGCCGCGCGGCGTGTCCACATGCGGTCTGAGTGCGTCCACTTCTCGACCTGATCCAAACGTGTCGGATCGGCAACGAGCCGTTTCTGACCGGCCATGCAAGCGTGATCGGCGATGGCCCAGCTGTCGAAATCCGGCACCCATGATGCAATCAGTGCCCAAGCCTCATCATCGGGCCGGATGCGCGCCTGGGTCAGTAGTTTGGCTGCAGCGACGCGCGCTTCGTATATATCTGTCTGCCATAATCCACCTGCCAACGCGACGCGGGCAGGTACATCCAGAGCTTGCCGCCACTGTTTGGACAGATCATTCAGCACCGGGTTGGGCACGCCCAAATGCAGCCGCTCGGACTTGTGGTAGGCTTTGGCCCCTGTCGCACGTTCTGCGTCAGCATGGGCCTTGATCTGATCCAGTGTCTCTTCCGGTGTCATTCCACAGTCACGGACTTGGCAAGGTTACGGGGCTGATCTACGTCCGTGCCCTTGGCGACAGCTGTGTGGTAGGCAAGCAGCTGCGCTGGCAGGGCGTATAGGATCGGCGCCACGATATCGGGGCAGTCCGGCATCGCGATCTCGGACCAAACGCCATCGCCAGCCTCTGAAATGCCATCTGCATTCGACACCAAGACCACCTTACCCTTGCGCGCCATGACCTCCTGCATGTTCGACACCGTTTTGTCGAACAACCCGTCCTTGGGCGCCATGACAACTACGGGAACATGTTTGTCGATCAGTGCGATAGGACCATGCTTCAATTCGCCTGATGCATAAGCTTCGGCATGTATATAGCTGATTTCTTTCAATTTAAGGGCTCCCTCCAGCGCGAGCGGATACATAACGCCACGCCCCAGGAACAAGATATCGCGCGCCTCGGCCAACTTGCGCGCAGTACGCTTCATCGCAGCGCTCCGGTCTATGCCATGGGTCATAAGTGCCGGCAGGCTGCGCAGGGCAGATACGTGGTCGGCAAATGCTGTTGCATCGATTTCCCCACGGTCCAACGCTGCACGCAAGGCCAACATCAAAAGAACCGTCAATTGGCAGGTGAAGGCCTTGGTCGACGCCACACCAACTTCAACGCCCGCGTGGATTGGCAGGGCCAGATCGCTTTCGCGTGCGATGGAGCTTTCGGGAACGTTGATCACCGATACGATCTTGTCCGCCTTGCATTCGCAATAACGTAGAGCGGCGAGTGTGTCGGCCGTTTCGCCCGATTGGCTGACAAACAGGGCCAAGGTGCGGCCCGGGATGGGAGGTTCACGGTACCGGAATTCCGAGGCGACATCGACCTCGACTGGTATGCGCGCGATCTGTTCGAACCAATACTTCGCCGTCAGGCAGGCATAGTATGCTGTACCGCAGGCGACCATGGTCAGTCGGTCAATGTTTTTGAAGTCGATGCCCGGATCCGGCAGGGTGATTGTACCATCGCTGCTCAAGTAGTTTGCAAGCGTATTGTTCAGCACGCTGGGCTGTTCGGCGATTTCCTTGGCCATGAAGTGCTTGTGCCCAGCCTTGTCGACGCGGGCAGCGTCCATCTGGATCTGACGTACTGCGCGATTGGCCAGCGTTCCGTTGACATCCCGGATTTCAACCCCTTGGCGGGTGACAACGGCGCGGTCGCCTTCCTCCAGATACGTGATGCGGTCCGTCAATGGGGCCAATGCAATCGCGTCTGAACCTACGAACATTTCACCATCGCCATGACCGATCGCAAGGGGTGACCCCTTGCGCGCGGCGACAATCAGGTCGTCGTGCCCGTCGAAAAGAAAAGCTAAGGCAAATGCGCCCTCAAGCCGGGCCAGTGTCTTGAAGGCAGCCTCGACCGGTGCCGCACCTTGCTGCATGTGGTGGTGCGTCATGAGGGCGACAGTTTCTGTATCAGTTTCGGTTTCAAAGCTGATACCGGACTCTGCCAGTTCGGCACGCAACTCGCGGAAGTTTTCGATGATCCCGTTGTGCACGACGGCGACTGGACCTGCGCGGTGAGGGTGCGCGTTGCCCACGCTTGGTCCTCCGTGTGTCGCCCAGCGTGTGTGTCCGATACCCGCCTTGCCGGCAAGCGGTTCGTGCACCAGCTTGTCGCTCAGGTTCACCAGCTTTCCCACAGCACGACGCCGATCCAGGGTACCTCCGTTGATCGTCGCGATCCCAGCACTGTCATAACCGCGATACTCGAGCCGCTTCAGGGCCTCGACCAGAATGGGCGCCACTTCATGGTTGCCCAGAACTCCAACAATTCCACACATTTAGCTGCCTCTGCTCTGACGGGCCTTCTTGGCCTTCAATATTTCGAATAGTTTACGGGCCATACCTGGTTTTTCGACCTGTGGCGCGCGGGCGATGGCCAGTGCACCTTCTTCCACATCGGATGTAATGACAGACCCCGATCCGGTCATGGCATCGTCCCCCACGGACACCGGTGCCACCAGCATAGTGTTGGATCCTATGAATGCGCCTTTGCCAATCTCGGTCCGGTGCTTCATGACGCCATCATAGTTGCAGGTGATTGTGCCCGCACCGATATTGCTGGCCTCACCCACGGACGCGTCGCCGATATAGGACAGATGATTGACCTTGGCGCCTGCGGCCACTGCTGCATTCTTGATTTCAACGAAATTACCGACTCGCACGTCTTCGGACAACTCAGTACCGGGCCGCAGCCGGGCATAGGGGCCGACGATTGCGCCGCGCGACACGTGACACCCTTCCAGATGCGAGAACGCGCGGATGGTCGCATCGCTTTCGACCGTTACACCGGGGCCAAAGACCACGTTGGGTTCGATCAGCGCGTCGCGCCCGACGACGGTATCAAAGGACAGATACACCGTGTCGGGGGCCATCATTGTCACACCACTGTCCAGCAAGTCGGCGCGCGCTCGAGCCTGAAAGATGGCGCCCGCATCCGCAAGGTCAGAGCGGCTATCGACGCCTAGCGTTTCGGCCTCATCGCATTTGACCGCCGTGACCTTCAGTCCGCGCGCATTGGCCAGTTCTGGCACGGCAGTTAGGTAGTATTCGCCCGATGCGTTGTCGTTTGTGACCTCAGACAGAAGCTCGAACAGCACCTTTGCGTCACAGGCCATCAACCCGCTGTTGGTAAAGCGGATGGCGCGTTCATCTTCGGTGGCATCCTTGTATTCGACGATCTTGACCAGCCGGTCCTCGTCCATGACCAGACGTCCGTAGCGGGGCTGCAGCTCGGCGATGTCAAAGCCCAGTACGACGACATCGTGGGTGCGCCGGGCCTCAACCATGCGGGTGAGGGTGCCGGGTTGTAGAAAGGGTGTGTCACCAAAGACGACAACCACGTCGCCCTCAAATCCTTCAAGCGCTGCGCGGGCCTGATCCACGGCATGGCCGGTGCCAAGCTGCTCTTCCTGAAGTACCACCTGAACGCCTGGTTCAAAATCCATCGCTGACGCGCGCACCTTATCGCTGCCATGTCCGGCGACCACGATTGTGTGTGCCGGCTCAAGTACTGAAACGGCCCTGAGTGTGTGGTGCAGCATCGGGGCGCCAGCAATGGGATGAAGGACCTTGGGCAGGTCCGATTTCATCCGTGTGCCTTTGCCCGCGGCCAGGATGATTAGTGCAACGCTCATGGCTTTCTCTTTGTATTTTTGTTTGGCCCTGTTTATCCGCTGGGCGCAAAGGCGCAAGCGTGCGGCAATCAAAGAAGATTTCGGCTTGCAACAGGAACAGGCGGTCATCCGCCAGAAGGGGCGACGCATGGCGGCAGTGATTTTCGATCTCGACGGCACCTTGGCTGACACCAGTGGTGATCTTTTGGCTGCAGCAAATCATTGCTTTCGTGACATGGGGCTTGGCGATGTTCTGGGGGCTGAGGATGCGGGTGTGGCCCTGCGCGGTGGGCGAATGATGCTGCGCACCGGACTGACGCGTTTGGACCAGATGGATGACGCGGTGGTTGACCGATATTACCCCGTGCTTCTCGAAGCTTATGCCGCTGACATCAGCAGTCGAACCACTCTTTACCCTGGTGTCATGCAGGCAATCTCGGCCTTGTCTGATCAGGGCTATGCCATAGGCATTTGCACCAATAAGCCCGAAGGTTTGGCCGAACAGTTGATGCAGGATCTTGGGGTGCGCGATGCCTTTGGCAGCCTGGTGGGGGCGGATACACTGCCGGTGCGCAAGCCCGATCCAGAGCCGCTGTTTGAGGCGACGCGCCGTTTAGGGGTCGATCCGCAAACATGTATTCTGGTCGGTGACAGTGACACTGATCGCAATACTGCCCGTGCAGCAGGTGTGCCATCAGTCCTGGTGACTTTCGGCCCGTCAGGAGAAGACATGGCCGCGTTGGAGCCCGAGGCGCTGTTGGATGACTACGCGGCCTTGCCCACCGTGGTCACGGCGCTGTGCCCGCTGGGCTAATCCCGCAGCTTCGTTTTCGGAACCTGAAATAAGCAGCAGGCACCTTGACGGGTTCTGCGCCACATCCCACAAACGCGAGCATGACAGAACGTTTTACCGGCAGTTTCACCCAGCAAGAGCCCATACCCGAAGCGGGGATTGAAGCGGCTATTGCCGTCATGCGGCACGGTCGTTTGCACCGCTACAATACCGCCGATGGCGAGGCGTCGGAAACGGCGTTGCTGGAACAGGAATTCGCGGCACAAGTTGGCGCGCAATATTGCCTTGCCGTGGCATCCGGCGGGTATGCAATGGCCACGGCTCTGCGTGCCGTCGGGGTGCAAGCCGGAGAAAAGGTACTGTCCAATGCCTTTACCCTTGCGCCCGTTCCGGGGGCGATTGCGTCCATCGGGGCCGTGCCGGTGTTTGTGGGGGTGACAGACAGCCTGACCATCGATCTGGATGATCTCGCGGGAAAGCTTGACGAGGCAAAAGTGCTGCTTCTCAGCCACATGCGCGGGCATATCTGTGACATGGATCGCCTGATGGCCATGTGCAACGCGGCAAGCGTGACCGTGATTGAGGATTGCGCTCACACAATGGGGGCGGCATGGGACGGTATCGCTTCGGGGCGACACGGGGCCATCGGGTGCTATTCATGCCAGACCTATAAGCATGTCAATTCTGGCGAGGGCGGCTTTCTGATCACCGACGATCCACGTCTGGCGGCCAAGTCAATCATGCTGTCGGGTAGCTATATGTTGTTCGAACGTCATGTCGCCGCGCCGCCGAAGGAGGCCTTTGATGACATCAAATACCACACGCCCAATATATCGGGCCGGATGGACAACCTGCGTGCGGCCATCCTGAGGCCCCAGATTGCGGATCTGGCAACGCAATGCCAGCGTTGGAACGACCGGTATTATGCTCTTGAGACTGGTCTGCGTGATACACCCGGTCTGACGGTTATTGATCGACCAGAGGCGGAGACAATTGTCGGGTCGTCCATTCAGTTCCTGCTTCTGGATTGGGCTGGATCCGCAGTACGCGAGGTTGTCGCCCGCTGTGCTGCGCGCGGTGTTGAGCTGAAGTGGTTTGGTGCGGCGGAACCAGTCGCGTTCACCAGCCGCTATGACAGCTGGCGCTATGCTCCGTCAAAGCCAATGGCAGCAAGCGACCGAGTGTTGGCCGGTATTGTGGATATGCGCGTACCGTTAACCTTCAGTCTGGAAGACTGTGCCTTGATTGCCCGGATCATTCGGGACGAGGTCACACGCATCAACAATCGCATGACTGCTTGAAAAACCATATTGAGCGGATGACCGCCGCTAACGCGGGGGCAAAAGCGTTGTCCGGACACGAATTCCCGTGCGTCCCGGCATGCTCATGATAGCATCTGTTGCATCACGTGCGGCTTATGATCAGCAGCACGACACAGAACAATGCCATCAATCATGCACCACGAAAAGAAATCCGAAACGCTCGAAGTCCGAGTGAGCTTGAGTGAGAAATCCGCGTTCGCTGCCCGTGCGGCGGCGCGCGGCGAATCCATGAGTGCAGCCCTGCGAAGATTGATTGCCGAAGATGCCGTGCCTCGACTTTTTACCAAGGAGGCCCCAATGTGGACGAGACTGATTTTCGCCGGCGCGCCGGTTTTCATCACCATACTAGTCCTGGTATCCGTATCGCTTGTCGGTGCTGAGGCGGAGACCAAGACAGACTTCAAAGGCAATTTTCGCGGAAAGGACACCAATCGGGACGGCAAGCTTGACCGCAGTGAACTGGTCGCCGTGATGACCCATCGCATTGCCGAGACCGACGTGCCGCCTGCCTGCGAAGGCACGCAATGGGAGGAGCGGTGGAACGCGACGCCGGAAAAGTTGGCCGATGGCCATATGGAGTTTTATGATAGCAACGGTGATGGTGTGGCGACACTCAAGGAATACATCGCCGCTCATGAGCGCCAACGCGCCAGTGATTTTGTTGAGGCTGACGCGGATGGCAGCGGATACGTCAACGCCGAGGAGTTGGTAGCAGCCTACCGTCTGGACGAAGCCAAGATCAGTGCCGACTGCCGCGCCGCTATTGGCATGCAAGGTGCGGCTACAGTTCCCGAAACCATTGAGTTTTTGGACGCCGACAAGGATGGAAAAGTAAGCCTGCGTGAATTCGTCGACCATTGATGCCGCGCGGACTGGGACTCGACACTGAAATCCTTCCTCGTTATTATTGAACGAGCGTTCAATTTATTGGCGAATATCGGGGGAGGACCCATGTTCCACGCATCAATGACCTTTGATCTGGGTGACGAGATCGGCGCATTGCGCGATATGGTACACCGTTGGGCGCAGGATCGTGTGAAGCCGATGGCGGCCAAGATCGATGCCGACAACAACTTTCCGGCCGAACTTTGGCCTGAGATGGGTGAGCTGGGGCTGCTGGGAATCACTGTCTCGGAAGAGGATGGTGGCGCTGGCATGGGCTATCTGGCCCATACCGTTGCCGTGGAAGAGATTGCGCGCGCGAGCGCCTCTGTGTCTCTGAGCTACGGGGCGCATTCCAACCTTTGTGTGAACCAGATCAAGCTGAATGCGACGCCTGAACAAAAGGCAAAGTACCTGCCTGGGCTGGTTAGTGGGCAACATGTGGGCGCGCTGGCCATGTCCGAAGCGAGTGCGGGATCTGATGTGGTGTCGATGAAGCTGCATGCAGAAAAGCGCAACGACCGCTTTATTCTGAACGGCACGAAGTACTGGATTACCAACGGTCCTAACGCAGATACGCTGGTTGTCTATGCAAAGACGGATCCGGATGCCGGGCCCAAAGGCATGACCGCTTTCCTGATCGAACGGGATATGGTTGGCTTTTCCACACCTCCCCATTTCGACAAGCTCGGTATGCGCGGTTCGAATACGGGTGAACTGATCTTTGAAGACGTTGAAGTGCCGTTCGAGAACATCCTGGGCCGAGAAGGGCACGGCGTTGCTGTGCTGATGTCGGGCCTGGATTACGAACGGGTTGTGCTGGCGGGGATTGCCCTTGGCATCATGGCCGCCTGTCTGGACGAAGTCATGCCCTATGTCACCGAACGCAAGCAATTCGGCCAGCCCATCGGGAATTTCCAACTGATGCAGGGCAAGATTGCGGACATGTACGCTGGCATGAATTCGGCACGCGCTTATGTCTACGAGGTGGCAAAGGCCTGTGATCGTGGAGAGGTGACGCGACAGGATGCCGCCGCGTGCTGCCTTTATGCCTCCGAGGAAGCGATGAAGCAGGCCCATCAGGCCATACAGGCCATGGGCGGGGCAGGGTTTTTGAACGACGCGCCGGTTGCCCGCATTTTCCGTGATGCCAAACTGATGGAGATCGGTGCCGGGACGTCGGAAATCAGGCGCATGCTGGTGGGGCGTGAACTGGTTTCGGCCATGATGTAATGCCGCTTCAGGTCGTCATTACCACGGCCACCTTGGTCGTTCTGGCCGCGCTTGGTGGGTTCTGGCTGGGTCAGCGACAGGTGACGCTGGACGCCAGCGGCGTGATCGAAGCTGTGGCCGATGCTCATGTGGTTCAACACGGTGGGGATCGCAGCCAATGTGTAGGATGGCCAGGTGATGACAGGGCTGTTTTTTTTGTTCGTTGTGCTGCATCGCTGTATTCGGTGGACAGATGGGGCCGGGTATCGCTGATCGATCAAGGTGGCGGCACATGAACATGGCGGCCCAATGTCTGGCACAACCGGCAGATCAGGTTGCGATCATAGATTTACGGCCTACCGGGCGTGTCGATGTAACCTATGCTGATTTGTCTAAAATGGTGGATGGGCTGGCCCGGGCGTTGCAAGCACAGGTGAAACCCGGTGATCGCGTTGGCGTTCTACTGTCGCAGACGCCCTGGTGTGCTGTAGCGCATTTGGCGATCTGGAAAATAGGCGCAATTTCAGTACCTTTATTCAAACTCTTTAAGTCTGATGCTTTGCGTACACGCATCAATGACGCAGGCGCTTTGTTGGTTCTGACCGATGCAGAAGGCATGGAACTGGTTGGCGGTCTAACATCCTGTTGGCTGGCTAAAGATGCGGGCATTCTTGGGGATCCTGTCCCGTTTTTTCCTGCTGCACCGGAAACGCCTGCTATTGTGATCTACACGTCTGGCACCACCGGCACGCCCAAAGGTGCGTTGTACGGGCATGGCGTTCTGGATGGGCATCTTCCCGGCGTTACACTCAGCCACAACCGGCTTGGCCAGACTGGTGACTGCCTGTGGACCCCCGCTGACTGGGCATGGATAGGGGGGCTGTTCGATGTCCTGATGCCGGGTCTTGCCATCGGTGTGCCGGTTGTCGCCGCACGTATGCCAAAGTTCACAGTTGACGGATGTGCAAAGGTCATCTCGCAAGCATCTGTGAAGAATGTATTTTTCCCTCCAACCGCTTTGCGCATGCTGAAAGCCGAAGGGGCACAACTTGACGGCTTGAGGTCCGTTGCGAGCGGGGGTGAGCCGCTTGGGGCCGAAATGCTTGTTTGGGGCCGTCACGCGCTGGGCGTCATGATCAATGAGTTCTACGGCCAGACGGAATGCAACATGGTCGTTACATCCTGTGCGGCGCAGTACGAAACCAAACCGGGTTGCATGGGACGACCTGTTCCCGGTTTTGACGTGGCCGTCATTGACGAGAAGGGCGACATCACGGATGGCGAAGGTGACATTGCAATTGGGCGTGGTGCGCCGTCCATGATGCTGGAGTACTGGCAACGGCCTGAGGCAACAGCCGAAAAGTTTCGGGGCGATTGGATGGTGACAGGTGACCGCGGTCGCCAAGACGGAATCGATATCCGCTTTATCGGGCGCGACGATGACGTCATTACCTCTGGCGGGTATCGGATTGGCCCAGCGGAAATCGAAGACTGTCTTTTGACCCACCCCGATGTTGCCACAGTCGGCGTTGTGGGCAAGCCTGACGCGCTGCGAACAGAGATCGTCAAAGCCTATGTCGTGCGAAAACCGGGAACGAACCCGGACGTTCAAGCGCTGCAATCCTTCGTGAAGGATCGGCTCGCAAGTTATTCATACCCAAGAGAAATCGAATTTCTAGATACCTTGCCCATGACCGTCACAGGCAAGGTTATTCGCAAAGAACTCAAGGCGCGTGCAGCCCGTGAGATCCGCGCATGACGCGCGCATTGACGACCCTAGAAGCGCCGCACATAGGCGAAGTTCAAGACAATCGGGTCAATCTCGGCGGTGCCCACCTTTGCGCCGTCCAAGCGAACGTCGCTGTCGATGTCGATCCAGCGGATGTTGGCGCGGAATGCATCACGATCGCTGATCGCATAGTCGATACCGGCTTGTACTGCCACGCCCCAGCTGTCGTCCAACTCAAGGTCCCCAAGACGCGAGGATTCGTCCGAGAAGGTGGTGTAGTTCACGCCAATGCCCAGATAGGGTTTCCAGACGGTCTGGGTCGGGAAGTGATAGTTGACCGACAGGGTAGGCGGCAGATGCTTGACCGATCCGATTTCTCCGGACCCGGACAAGGATACATCATGCTTGAACTGGGTCGCGGCCAACAGCTCGATACCCCAGTTGTCGAGGAAGAAGTATTCGCCGGTAATGGTCAGTGCATAGCCTTCATCGACGTCTGCAGTGCTGCTTGCAACGGTTCCATTATCGGAGTCGGGGAAAACGCCGCCAAGGCCGACACCAAGGGTCCAGTCCCCTTGCGATTGGGCGGATACCCCCCCGGCAAGGGCCAAGGCGGTGCAAGCGGCGACAACGAATCTGCTGGTGTGTTTCATCTCTTTTTTCACCTGTTTTTGAGTTCCAGCATATCTTTTGCCAGCGCAGCACTTTTCCGCGATGATCCAGATCAATCGGAACTGAATTCTTGTTGCGACATTCGGTCCACATCCTTGAACCCAAACGGAGTAATTCCATGCGCCTGAGCTCTTCGGTCCTGACCGGATCCGATGTTTTTTGTTCCAACCGAACAGCGCATCTGGATGCATTGCGGGTTGTTGAAGAGGCTGCTTGGGCTGCCGTGCAGGGCGGCGGTGAACGGTCGCGAGACCGGCATATCAGTCGCGGCAAGATGCTGCCGCGTGATCGGGTGGCCAATCTGTTGGATCCGGGTTCGCCCTTTCTTGAGGTCGGGGCAACAGCTGCCCACGGGCTTTATGATGGTGCCGCGCCGTGTGCAGGGGTGATTGCAGGAGTGGGCCGTGTCATGGGGCACGAGGTCATGGTGGTGTGCAACGACGCCACTGTGAAAGGCGGCACCTACTACCCAATGACCGTCAAAAAGCACCTGCGCGCCCAAGAGATCGCCGAGCAGAACCATTTGCCCTGCATTTACCTGGTCGACAGTGGCGGTGCGAACCTGCCGAACCAGGACGAGGTGTTCCCGGACCGAGACCACTTTGGCCGCATCTTTTTCAATCAGGCGCAGATGAGCGCCAAGGGCATTCCGCAGATTGCTGTCGTCATGGGATCCTGTACCGCTGGTGGCGCCTACGTCCCCGCCATGTCCGACGTGACGATCATCGTGAAGGAACAAGGCACGATCTTTCTGGCGGGGCCACCGCTGGTCAAGGCCGCCACGGGCGAGGTTGTGAGCGCCGAAGATCTTGGCGGAGGCGATGTGCACACGCGGCTTTCAGGCGTGGCTGATTACCTGGCCGAAGATGATGAGCATGCGCTGGCCCTTGCACGTCGAAGTGTTGGGAACCTGAACCTGCGCAAAACAACAACGGTTACCCTGCAAAGCGTTGAAGAACCCGCTTACGACCCCGAAGAGATACTGGGTGTTGTGCCTGCTGATCTGCGGACGCCATACGATATTCACGAGGTGATCGCGCGCATTGTGGACGGCTCGCGCTTTGATCCGTTCAAGGCGCGGTTCGGTGAAACGTTGGTCTGTGGGTTTGCCCATATCAAGGGCGTACCGGTGGGCATAATCGCCAATAATGGTGTGCTGTTTTCCGAAGCGGCCCAGAAGGGGGCGCATTTTATCGAGCTGTGTTCGCAGCGCAAGATCCCACTGGTGTTCCTGCAAAACATCACGGGCTTTATGGTGGGCCGGAAATATGAAAACGAGGGGATCGCACGCCACGGGGCCAAGATGGTGACGGCGGTGGCGACCACGTCTGTGCCTAAGGTCACGATGTTGGTCGGCGGGTCCTTTGGCGCGGGCAACTACGGCATGGCCGGGCGCGCCTATTCCCCAAGGTTCCTGTGGTCCTGGCCGAATTCGCGCATCTCCGTGATGGGCGGCGCGCAAGCGGCAGGTGTTCTGGCCACCGTGAAACGCGATGGGATCGAGCGGGGCGGGGGCACGTGGTCTGCCGAGGAAGAAGCCGCGTTCAAACAGCCGACCATTGATATGTTCGAAGGGCAGTCACATCCGCTCTATGCCTCCGCGCGACTTTGGGACGACGGTGTGATCGACCCCCGCAAGGCACGGGACGTTTTGCACCTCAGCCTGAGCGCTGCCCTGAATGCACCGATTGAGGACACACGCTTCGGCGTGTTCCGGATGTGAGGCGGTATGATCAAACCCAGTGACATTGCCAGCAGGATTAAGAACGCGTTGCCGCAGATCAACATACCAACGCTTGGACGCGAGGTGAAATTGCCAGTCTACGTGATCCACAACTCGCTCGATTCAGAGGACTATTTCTTTATATTCGACTTCGAGCAGTTTGTTGAACAGACCCGCGCCGGTGTGTTTGTCCGGCCTGCTTTGACTGTCTGGTCAGGGCGTGCGGATTTCCGGCGGTCGTTGTTTGCTCGCCAATTCCGCGAAAGCTTCGCACGTGAATTTGACATTGCACGCGCGCAGCTGGCTGACCGCGATGTAAAACCAAGAGGTTGGTTCGGCTTCCTGTCTGGCACGTTCATGGAGTTGCGCGGCGCAAACCTGTCAGCGTTCCTGGCCAACCTCGTCCTGCTGGTGGCGACATCAGCAGGAACCAAAGTTCTGTCGCAAATTCTTCCCAAGAGCTGGCTCTCTGGGAAGTCGGACACGTCGAAGTTGGAAGAAAGCATCGAAGCCACTCAATCAAAGGTGGATGTGGCATTGGAGAACATCCACATTCGTTTGCATGAGGAACTATACGATCATGCTTACCGGGATGGCGGGCGCGGCAAGCGCGCGCAATTGGAATATGACGCGTGGCCACTGCCAGGATATGTGCGCCAACACTTAAATGATGGCGCTTCGGGAGCTTGGTGGTAAATGTTTGACACGATCCTTATCGCCAACCGGGGCGAGATTGCATGCCGGGTCATCGAAACCGCTCAGACCATGGGTTTGAGTTGTGTGGCGGTCTATTCTGAGGCCGACGCATCGGCTAAGCATGTGCAAATGGCAGACGTGGCTATGCCTATCGGTGGTGCGGCACCTGCTGACAGTTACCTCAAAGGCGATGCCATTATCCAAGCTGCGCTGAACACCGGCGCGCAAGCCATCCATCCCGGCTATGGCTTCCTCTCCGAAAACCCGGACTTCGTAGAAGCGGTCGAAGCGGCAGGCCTGACCTTTATCGGGCCATCGGCGCCAGCGATCCGGGCCATGGGGCTCAAGGACGCGGCCAAGGCCTTGATGGTCGAGGCCGGGGTGCCCGTTGTGCCGGGTTATCACGGCGCGGATCAGTCAGATGACTTGCTGGCGTCCGAAGCGGACAAGATGGGATATCCTGTCCTGATCAAGGCTGTTGCGGGCGGCGGCGGCAAGGGGATGCGGCTGGTCGATGAAGCTGGCGGCTTTGCCGATGCCCTTGCGAGTGCGCGAAGCGAAGCGCAGACGGCCTTTGGCAACCCGGATGTGCTGGTCGAAAAATTCGTGACCCAGCCCCGCCATATAGAGGTGCAGGTGTTTGGCGACGGCATCCACGCGGTGCACCTATTCGAAAGGGACTGCTCCCTGCAACGCCGCCACCAAAAGGTCATTGAAGAGGCACCCGCCCCTGGAATGACGGAAGAAATGCGTGCGACGATGGGGGCAGCCGCCGTTCGTGCCGCTGAGGCCATCGGTTACAAGGGGGCTGGGACGGTAGAGTTTATCGTCGACGGCTCTGGCCCGCTCCGTTCCGATGGTTTCTTTTTCATGGAGATGAACACGCGTCTGCAAGTGGAACACCCGGTCACTGAGGCGATCACAGGTGTGGACCTTGTCGAATGGCAACTGCGCGTGGCAGCGGGTGAGCCTTTGCCTGCGGCGCAGGACGAACTATCGATTTCAGGTCACGCCTTTGAGGCACGGCTGTATGCCGAAGACGTGCCTGCCGGTTTCTTGCCCGCAACCGGCACGTTGACACATCTCAGCTTTCCTCAAATGGCCCGCGCCGACAGTGGCGTGCGAGCAGGGGACGAGATCAGCCCACATTACGATCCGATGATTGCCAAGGTCATCGTGCATGGTCCGACGCGCGATGTTGCGTTGAAGCGTTTGTCACAAGCCCTGTCACAGACGGAGGTGGCTGGCACGGTGACCAACCTTGCTTTCCTTGGCGCTTTGGCTGGGCATGCAGGTTTCGCCGCAGGCGAGGTTGATACCGGCCTGATTGCCCGCGACATTGATGCGCTGACGCGGCGGATAGAGGCTCTGCCACGCCATACCATTGCGGCTGCGATGACTGTGTCCGGTTTGAACGAAGCCGCGCCGGATGCGGGCTTTGCTCTGTGGCAGCCCTTGTGCCGATCGGTACCATTGATGCGGGGAGAGCATGTGCTGGAATGCCGTGTTGAGGTCTTGGGCACAGATGTGCAGCGTTGGTATCTTGATGAAACTGATGTTTTGGCCGAGCGGCGGCAAGGCCAGTGGATCATCGCCGGTCACCTTGCCCCGGATGTCCATGTTGCCGGGGGCGTCGCCACAGTGTTTGACGACTATGGCATTTCATTTAGAGTTGTCGATCCGCTGAACGTGGATGCCAAAGCGACAGGCGATGGCAACCTGGTCGAAGCTCCAATGCCGGGTCTGGTCAAGGCCGTGTTCGCCATGCCTGGTGCGATAGTGGCCGAAGGCGACAGGCTGGCGATCCTGGAAGCCATGAAGATGGAACATGCTCTGCTGGCCGCGCGCGATGGCACGGTGGCCGAGGTGCTTGCGGCCGAGGGTGATCAGGTCGTGGCAGGTGCTGCGCTTGTGCGTTTGGAGGATCAAACGTGATCACCTTGCATCACTGCCCACAGACCCGGTCGATGCGCACCCTTTGGCTACTCAACGAGATTGGCGTTGAGTTTCAGGTACAGATTCACCCTTTCGACAAGTCCCTGCGCGCGCCGGAATTCCTCAGCCTAAGCCCGGCGGGCCGGGTGCCCGCGCTTGAGATTGACGGAGAGCGGATGTTCGAAACCGGCGCAATCACAGAATACTTGTGTGAACGTTTCAGCCCGGATGGCCTGGGCCGCAGTGCCGGTACACCGGGCCGTATGGAATGGCTGGTTTGGGTGCATTTCGCCGAAACGGTCAGCCAGCATACTGCAGCCCTGACGCAGCAGCACGTGGCGATATACGATGACAGCATGCGCAGTCCAACCGTGATGAAGCTTGAATCAGCACGGGTCAGAAAGTGCTATGACGCAATAGAGGCACGGTTGTCCACACCGGTTGAGAACCGTGATTATCTTCTGACCTCGGGCTTTTCGGCTGCTGATGTTTCAGTCGGACAGGCTGTCTACATGGCCCGTCACTTTCGCACCTTCGGCGATCATCCCGAGCTTGGCCGGTGGTTCGAGAGGATCACGGAACGACCGGCGTTCCGGGCGAGTTTGCCGGATGAGGCGGGCCGACTCTATAATCAGGACTTTTATCCAGCTTGGGAGGCGTGAATGGACGCGGTTGAAATCTACGAAGTTGGGCCGCGCGACGGTCTTCAGAATGAAGCGGGAGAAATCTCCGTTGCCGACAAGATCGCCCTTGTCGATAAACTGAGTGCAGCAGGCTTTCGGCGGATCGAATGCACGAGCTTTGTCAGCCCCAAGTGGGTGCCACAGATGGCGGGCAGTGCCGAGGTTCTGGCAGGTATCACCCGTGCACCCGGTATCCGCTATGCTGCGTTGACACCAAACATACGTGGCTTTGAAGATGCACGTGCGGCTGGCGCCAACGAGATCGCGGTTTTCGGCTCGGCGAGCGAAGGCTTCTCACGTGCCAACATCAATGCCAGCATCGATGAAGCGCTGGACCGCTTTGCCCCGGTTATCGATGCGGCCCGCGCCATGGATCTGCCCGTGCGTGGCTACGTGTCTTGCGTAGTAGAATGCCCTTACGATGGCGCCGTTGAACCCGAAGCCGTGGCCCGTGTTGCGGATCGTCTGTTCGCAATGGGCTGTTATGAAATCAGCCTTGGCGACACCATCGGACGCGGTACCCCGGATGAAATCGCACGCATGCTACTCGCAGTGCGTGACGTTGTGCCGGTTGGGCGTCTGGCCGGGCATTTTCATGATACAAGTGGGCGCGCGCTGGACAATATCGATGCGTCGCTTTCGCTTGGTGTTCGGGTTTTTGATGCGGCCGTGGGCGGTCTGGGTGGATGCCCTTTTGCGCCCGGCGCGGCGGGCAACGTTGCTACCGAAGCTGTTGCGGCGCATCTGGCGCGGTTGGGGTACGAAACCGGGCTTGATCAAACCGTAATAGAAGAAGCGGCACAGCTGGCTCGGTCGATGCGCAGGCCGAACGCAGGCTAGGAGCAACCTTGTGACGGACACTATTTCGATCACTGTCGACGCGCGCGGCGTCGCCACATTGCTGTTGGACCGCGCTGAAAAACACAACGCGATGAATGCTGCGATGATTGCCGAGTTGCATGAAGCTGCCCAGGCTCTTGGCACGGATGACGCTGTCCGGGTTGTTGTTCTTGCCGCAGCAGGCAAGACCTTTTGCGCCGGGGGAGACCTGGGATGGATGCGTGACCAGATGCAATCGGATGCGGAAACCCGGGCACAGGAAGCGGGCAAGCTGGCCCATATGCTGCATGCGTTGAACACGATGCCAAAACCCTTGATCGGCACCTTGCATGGCAACGCCTTTGGAGGCGGGGTTGGGATGGCGTCTGTCTGCGATGTGGTGATCGCGGCCGATCACATCAAAATGGGCCTGACCGAAACTCGACTTGGCATTATCCCCGCAACAATTGGGCCGTACGTCGTTGCCCGGATGGGCGAAGGACGTGCCCGTCGTGTGTTCATGTCTTCGCGGCTTTTTGATGCTTCAGAGGCTGTGGAACTGGGCCTCTTGGCCAAGGCTGTTCCGGCAGGTGACCTGACGCGGGCGGTGGAGTGTGAAGTCACGCCATATCTGAGTTGCGCACCCGGCGCTGTCGCTGCGGCCAAGGCATTGGCCCGTACATTTGGCTCCCGGATTGATGACGAAACCATTGCCATGTCGATTGCCGCGCTCAAAACGCGCTGGGAGACGGACGAGGCCGCGGAAGGCATCGACGCCTTTTTTGCCAAGCGCAAGGCAGCATGGGTGCAGTCCTAGCCGTCTTCCCCACCCGCGAAGACTGAACGCTTTTTGCGCAGGGCGATTGAGATAAACTCGGTAAAGGCAGCTATGCGTGGCACAGTGTGCAGATCCGCGTGGGTCAGTACCCAGATGAGCGGGTAGGGCATAGGCGGCAGGCCGAGGAGGCGCACGAGACTGGGGTCGGAAGCATCCAGGACACAAGGCACGCGCGCTGCGCCGAGATCGGCCCGTAACGCGCCCAGCATGGCCACCATGTCATCAAGGTGCACCGGTCATACCTGATGTGCTTGCTATCTTACGGTTTCCCGATCGCATCCGTGCCGAGGCGTGGATCGCCGACCCGGAACTTAAGGGGAGGCAAGACTTGCGGCGCGCCAGTGGTAGCTCAGATATCCTGCTTATGTGACCGAATGACCGGAACGCCATTGCGGTATGCGTGACTATCTCATTCGCATACGAAGTCCTTGGGACGAAGCCACCCGTCTGGCTATTATTTGCCCTGCATCAACTTTTTGATATTTTAGCTCGGGCGCACTGCGCTATGCTGGGCTGGGTGAAGTGTGGACGGAATAAGCTATTGGCGGGAATTGCATTCGATTTCAGCAGTTTGTCAGAATTTGACACACTTGCGCAGTCGGTAAAGGTCAAGTTGAATTGCGATTTGAGCCTCATCAGCGTCCAGAAGGATGATGGGCTTTCCGCTCTTGGGCGCTCGGGCGCCGTACATGCTGCCGAAGAACGCGCTCTTTCAGCCCGGGACACGATTTGCACATATACCATGCAGGCAGGGATGCCCCTGCGCATTGTCGATGTCCGCAATCACAGTTGTTGGCGCTATGCCCCGGTGGTGTCCGAAATGAATATCGGCGCATATCTGGGTGTACCCGTGCGGTTGAACGAGGGTGAGCCGGTGGGTGCATTATGCGCAGTGTCATCCGCACCGCGTATCTGGAACAATGCAGAGCTGTCATATCTTGAGGCGATTGCCGACCTGGTTGGAAGCAAGATTGAACGCCTTGTTCTGCGGTACGAGCAAAAAGCACTTAGCGATGCGTTGGCGGAGAATGACGCGATTTTGACAACACTTGCGGAGACCAGTGGCAAGGCAATTACGGTGCACAATGATGCAGGTGAACTGGTCTTTGCAAATGCCGCTCTTCGTGCGGATTTGGAACTGACATATCAGGAATTGTTGGCGTTACCGCATTTGGCGCAGCGGCTGGCAAGTGATGGCGCGCGCTCCGGTGCGGTGTCGATCGATGCGCCGGGGCGGCCTACTCATGCACTACACGTTCAGCTTTATGCGCCGAAGGCGGGTTTGACGCTAGCAGAGTGGAGCAGGACCGACGCGACCAAAACACTGAATTGAGGATACTGCGGCGAAATCACCCGACGATTTCCGTGACTTCCGGCACCTGACTTTATTGACGCTGCCGAACGGCGGGCGTAAACCCATGTCCAGTCAATCTTGCCACTTGACCTGGCGCACACACGCTCGCGCCAAGAAAAGGAGCCCAACGTGGAAGAGATGTTGCGGGAGTATCTCCCCATTCTCGTATTTCTGGCCGTCGCCATTGGCCTCGGACTTGTCCTTATCCTCGCCGCTGTGGTCCTTGCTGTACGCAACCCGGACCCTGAAAAAGTGTCGGCTTACGAGTGCGGATTCAACGCATTCGACGATGCGCGCATGAAGTTCGACGTGCGGTTCTACCTGGTTTCGATCCTGTTCATCATCTTCGACCTCGAAATAGCCTTCCTCTTCCCCTGGGCCGTAGCGTTCAAGGATGTGAGCATGGTCGGTTTCTGGTCCATGATGGTGTTCCTGGGCGTTCTGACCATCGGCTTTGCATATGAGTGGAAGAAGGGGGCGCTGGAATGGCAATGACCGACACGGCTGGTCCCGCCTATGCAGGCGGCGACAAGGACCACGCGACCCAAGCCCTGAATGCCGAGTTGCAGGACAAGGGGTTTCTGCTCACATCGACCGACGATATCATCAACTGGGCGCGCACCGGCTCTCTGCACTGGATGACCTTTGGCCTCGCCTGCTGCGCGGTCGAGATGATGCACACCTCTATGCCACGCTATGACCTCGAGCGGTTTGGCACCGCGCCCCGCGCTTCCCCGCGTCAGTCCGACCTGATGATCGTGGCGGGTACGCTGACAAACAAGATGGCCCCAGCGCTGCGCAAGGTCTACGATCAAATGCCCGAGCCGCGCTACGTGATCTCCATGGGCTCTTGCGCCAATGGCGGCGGCTACTACCACTACAGCTACTCCGTGGTGCGCGGCTGTGACCGCATCGTGCCGGTCGACGTCTACGTCCCCGGCTGCCCACCCACGGCTGAAGCTCTGCTTTACGGCATCCTGCAGCTGCAACGCAAAATCCGCCGCACCGGCACCATCGTCCGCTAAGGAGGCTTCATGTCCGAAGCAATGACCGAACTTGGCACGTACCTAGAAGCCAAGCGCCCCGATTGCGTGCTGGCCTGGGATGTGACCCATGGTGAGCTGAATGTGGATGTTGCGCCCGCCAGCCTGACCGGTTTTGTCGAGTTCATCACATCCGACAGCACCTGCCGCTTCTCGTCCCTGGTGGACATCACCGGCGTGGACTACCCGGGCCGGGCCAAGCGGTTCGACGTCGTCTACCATTTCCTGTCGATGTACCAGAACCATCGCATCCGCCTGCGCGTGTCGATCCGCGAGGATCAGATCGTTCCGTCTCTTGTGGACATCCACCCCTCGGCCAACTGGTTTGAACGCGAAGTGTTCGACATGTTCGGCATCCTGTTCTCGGGCCATCCGGACCTGCGGCGTATCCTGACCGACTATGGCTTCCGTGGTTATCCGCTGCGCAAGGATTTCCCGACCACCGGCTATACCGAAGTTCGGTATGACGAGGCGGAAAAGCGCGTGGTTTATGAGCCCGTCAGCCTCGTTCAGGAATACCGCCAGTTCGACTTCATGTCGCCATGGGAAGGGGCCGAATACATTCTTCCTGGCGATGAAAAAGAAGCGGAGGCGAAGTAGTGGAGATGATCTGGTGGTTGCTTATTGCCGCGGCAAGCATCATCCCGATGTTCAAGCTGCTGCCCCATTTCGGGATCAACCAGTACTGGGCGCTGTTCTGCATCCTGCCGGTGGGCACTATTGTGCTGCTTTGGGTGATGGCAATGAAGCTGCAAGAATTGGAAAAGCGTTGATGTCTGCACATTCCAAGCCGACAGCTGCGTTGCAGAGCTGCGCCACCGGTGCTGTGGGCGACAAGAACCGACAGGGCCCATGTCATGCTAAATGAACGCCCGATGACTGAAACCGCGCCCCAAGTTGCGGAGCCTGTGGTTCTCTTCTGCATCGGGGCGCACAAGGCAGGAACAACGAGTTTGTTCGGCCATCTGCGGCACCATCCAGACTGTCATTTCCGGGGCGTTAAAGAATTAGGATTCTTTGCGCGGAACAGAAAAGCGCCCGGCGCACGGACATATTTTGATCGAAGGATTGCTCGGATTTCGTCCGAATTGAATGTGGCCACGCAACCACGTCCGCAACTTCGGAAACGGCTCAAGGACACTATAGCTGCGCGGGAATTGATCGTTGATGGTGATGCCGACGCGTTTCGCGACTATCTTTTCGATGGGGCACAGCCGGGGCAGGTCGTCGCAGATTTTTCCCCAGGCTACTCAACAAAAGATCGAAACGTCTATGCTCAGATGCGCGATTTGCACACTGATGTCCGCTTCATTTTCATAATGCGCGATCCGGTAGAGCGCGCTTGGTCAAACGCACGTCACTTGGCGCGGGTGCGGGACGGGATTTCAGATCCCGACTTGGTACTCGAAGGTGCGTGTCAGAATCTTGAAAAACTCCTCGGGGACGAGGATCAAGCATTTGCGTTGCGCAGCAACTACGCGCGCACTCTCATGGAATTGAATGCGGTGATCGAAGCTGACAAGCTGGCTGTTTTCTTTTTCGAAGAGATGTTCAGCAACGACGAAGCGCACAAGAACACTCTATACGAATTCTTGAGCATTTCGCCCTTTGATCGTGATCTTCCAATCGCAAATCGTGGGATCGATGTCAGCATGCCTGACGAACTCAGGGTGCGGACGCGGCAAAAACTGGCGCCGCAATATGAGTATGTGCGCGAGACCTTTGGGCGTACACCGGACGGGTGGGCGGCCTGAATGATGAAGACGATAACCCTTTGCAACATGAACGTTGTGGCAAACCGTAGCGAAGAGAGGCGATAGTGATGGACGGCTCCAATTTCGACGATGCCCTGACGGGCGAACAGAAGATCCGCAACTTCAACATCAACTTCGGCCCGCAACACCCCGCGGCACATGGAGTGTTGCGGCTTGTACTAGAGCTTGACGGCGAGGTCGTGGAACGCTGCGACCCGCATATCGGCCTGCTACACCGCGGCACCGAAAAGCTGATGGAAAGCCGGACGTATCTGCAAAACCTGCCTTATTTCGACCGTCTCGACTACGTGGCGCCGATGAACCAGGAACACGCCTGGTGTCTTGCTATCGAAAAGCTGACGGGTGTCGAAGTCCCCCGCCGTGCATCACTGATCCGCGTGTTGTTCTGCGAGATCGGGCGCGTTCTGAACCACCTGCTGAACATCACAACGCAAGCACTCGATGTCGGCGCGCTCACACCCCCACTCTGGGGCTTTGAAGAGCGTGAACAGCTGATGATCTTTTACGAACGGGCCTGTGGCGCACGCCTGCACGCGGCGTATTTCCGGCCTGGCGGTGTACATCAGGATCTGCCACCTGAACTGCTCGACGATATCGAAGAGTGGGCGCACAAGTTCATGTCTGGTTTCATGGTCGATATCGATGGGCTACTGACCGAAAACCGTATCTTCAAGCAGCGCAATGCCGATATCGGAATCGTGACAGAAGAAGACATCCTGAACTACGGGTTCTCGGGCGTCATGGTGCGGGGCAGTGGGCTTGCGTGGGACTTGCGTCGTTCGCAACCGTATGAATGCTATGACGAGTTCGACTTCCAGATCCCCGTGGGCAAGAACGGTGACTGCTATGACCGCTACCTTGTCCGCATGGAAGAGATGCGCCAGTCCATCTCGATCATCAAACAGGCCATCGGCAAGCTGCGCGACTGTCCGGGCGATGTTCTGGCGCGCGGCAAGATCACGCCGCCGTCACGTACGGATATGAAGACGTCGATGGAAGCGCTGATCCATCACTTCAAGCTTTATACCGAAGGGTTCCACGTGCCCGAAGGCGAGGTGTATTGTGCAGTTGAAGCCCCCAAGGGCGAGTTCGGCGTGTACCTTGTAGCCGACGGGAGCAACAAACCCTACCGCTGCAAAATTCGCGCGCCGGGTTTCCTGCACCTGCAGGCGATGGACTACATCTCGAAAGGGCACCAGCTAGCCGATGTTGCCGCGATCATCGGCACGATGGATGTGGTGTTCGGGGAGATTGATCGATGAAAATAAGGTTCTCGATTGCAGCCTCCACCCTCGCACTTTTGACGTCGGCAGGTGTCGCCACTGCTCAGCACCACCTCATTGATGCTAAGGCTTGCTCTGACCTTAGGTCAGACAAGTATACGAAGCTGGTTCGGCAGCTTAAAACTGCGCCGAAAAACTCCGTCGATGTCGCGACCCATCAGGTGATCTACACGACATTTAAAGACTTGGCCGAAGAGGCAAAGAAAAACCGCACCCCGCGCGTTTCAGCAGACGGTTTTCGGGCGCTTTTTGTGCTTGGATCCGGCCGCAACAAACGCGCACTCATGTACAAAAGCAACTCAGAGTGCATTTGGGTTAAGGCAAGATAATGCTCCGCAGACTACACCCCGAACAACCCGACACCTTCGCTTTTACCCCAGCTAATCAGGCGTGGGCCGAAGCGCAGATCACCAAGTATCCCGAAGGCCGTCAGGCCTCGGCCATCATCCCGCTGCTGTGGCGCGCGCAAGAGCAAGAGGGATGGCTGACCCGTCCGGCGATTGAAGCGGTCGCAGATATGCTTGATCTGGCGTATATCCGCGCGCTCGAAGTGGCATCGTTTTACTTCATGTTCCAGCTGCAACCCGTTGGATCTGTTGCGCATATTCAGGTGTGCGGCACCACTTCCTGCATGATCTGCGGGGCCGAAGATCTCGTGGCCGTCTGCAAGAACAAGATCGCCGCGACGGCCCATCAACTTTCTTCCGACGGCAAGTTCAGCTGGGAAGAAGTCGAATGTCTCGGTTCCTGCGCCAACGCGCCGATGGCGCAGATTGGCAAGGATTACTACGAGGACCTGACCGCCGCGCGGATGGGCGAAATCATTGACGAACTGGCCGCCGGTAAAGTGCCGACTCCAGGCCCACAGAACGGACGCTATGCATCCGAGCCGCTGAGCGGATTGACCAGCCTCAAGGATTTTGACAGCGGGCACACGAAATACAACGCATCTGTCCAGCTGGCAGCGGACATTGGCGATACGGTCAAGCGCATTGATGGCACTGAAGTGCCATTGCTCGCCCCATGGGGCAAGGCAAACGCGGCATCTGACACCGACAACGTCAATAAAAAGCCCGCACCGGCGAAAGCAAAGAGCACTAAGCCCAAGCCTGCTGCTGCCAAACCGGAGGCCGCATCCGATAGCGTCTCCACGGGGACAGAACCCGCGCTCTTGTCCAAAGCCCGTGAGGGTGGGGCAGATGACCTCAAGCTGATCAAGGGCGTTGGACCCAAGCTTGAAGGGGTGTTGAACGGCATCGGTGTTTTCCACTACGACCAGATTGCGGCATGGAACGACGACGAGATTGCTTGGGCCGATCAGAACCTCGTTGGGTTCAAAGGTCGGGTGAGCCGTGACAATTGGGTCACGCAGGCGCAGGCCCTCGCGCGGGGAGAAGAGACAGAATTTTCCCAACGCGCGAAAAAAGACGATATCTATAAAGAATAACATCCTTAAACAGGAGAGGTATCGTTATGAACAAGAACGAGGGAATGATCAGCTGCACAGTGGGTTGCTGGCTGGTCGCACTGCTGGGCGGTGTTTTGGCAGCGATGCTGCTGATGGTGCTGGGCGGTTGGACGTTTATGCAGGGCGTGTTTATGGGCGTCGTCGTGTTTGTCGTCGCAGGCGCCTTGCTAAGCTGGATCATATGCAAGCCGTTGCCGGCAGTCGGTGAGGCGTCGGTTGAACCGGCAAAACCGGATGATGTTTCGCGCCCAGCGGCAAAATCGGTGGCTCCGGCAGCGACAACGTCTGCTGCGGCAAACGAGGCAGAGGTCAAATCTTCGACCCCGCTTCCGGGCGAAGCTGATCTGGCCGCGCGCAAGGGTGAATGGAAATACGAGGCCGAGCCGAAGGCCGCTGAAAAACCAAAGGCTAAGAAGGCGGCCAAGAAACCGGCTGCCAAGAAAAAGGCCGCAGCACCTGCCGCTGCAGCGGGCGAGGGTACCAAGCCCGAGACTTTGTCTGCTGCGCGAGAGGGTGGACCTGACAACTTGAAAGAGATCAAGGGTGTCGGACCAAAGCTGGAGGCTCTTTTGCACTCCATGGGTTTCTACCACTTCGATCAGGTCGCAAGCTGGGGTGCTGATGAGGTGGCTTGGGTCGATCAGAACCTGCAGGGTTTCAAGGGCCGTGTCAGCCGCGACGATTGGGTCGCGCAGGCCAAGATTCTTGCTGAGGGCGGTGAGACCGAGTTTTCAAAGAAGGTCGGAAAGGGCGACGTTTACTAACGCATGTCTGATCAGCTTGATCCGAAACTGGCCCGGCAGGGTCGTATCGCGGCCCTTGTCATTGCAGGGGCCGCTTTGTTGTCCGTGTTCGCCCCGGTGATTGTGCGGGGCCTTGGTTTACCCGCACGTTACGAAATTCTGATTTTGCTTTTTGCGCTGGCTGCGTTCATTTGGTCTCTGGTGGTTGCCATCAGGATTTGGCAAAAGAGCCGTAACAACTGACGGCCCCGCGCGCAGGGCTTCAAGGCAAAGGATGACACCCATGCTGGCTGACAAGGATCGTATCTTTACCAATATTTACGGCATGCACGATCGCACGCTGAAAGGTGCGCAGGCGCGTGGGCATTGGGATGGTACGGACAAGCTGATCCAGAAAGGGCGCGACTGGATCGTGCAAGAGATGAAGGACAGCGGCCTGCGTGGTCGCGGCGGTGCGGGTTTCCCGACCGGTCTGAAGTGGTCCTTCATGCCCAAGGAAAGTGATGGGCGCCCAAGCTATCTTGTTGTAAATGCGGATGAGTCCGAGCCGGGAACCTGCAAGGACCGCGAGATCATGCGCCATGATCCGCACACGCTGGTCGAAGGGTGTTTGATTGCGTCCTTCGCTATGAACGCCAACGCTTGCTACATCTACATCCGCGGCGAATACATCCGGGAAAAGGAAGCGCTGCAGGCAGCCATTGATGAAGCCTACGACGCTGGCTTGGTTGGCAAGAACGCCGCAGGCTCGGGCTGGGATTTCGAAATTTACCTGCACCACGGGGCAGGGGCCTATATCTGCGGTGAGGAAACGGCACTTCTGGAATCGCTTGAAGGCAAGAAAGGTATGCCCCGCATGAAGCCACCGTTCCCGGCGGGCGCAGGCTTATATGGCTGCCCGACGACCGTGAACAATGTGGAATCGATTGCAGTTGTGCCGACGATCTTGCGCAGGGGGGCCTCGTGGTTCTCGGGCTTTGGTCGCCCGAACAATGCGGGAACCAAGCTGTTCGCCATCTCGGGCCATGTGAACAATCCCTGTGTCGTCGAAGAGGCGATGTCCATAAGATTTGAAGAGCTGATCGAAAAACATTGCGGCGGCATTCGCGGTGGCTGGGACAACCTCAAGGCCGTGATCCCCGGTGGCTCCTCCGTGCCGTGTGTGCGCGGGGAGAAGATGAAGGACGCTATCATGGACTTCGACTATCTGCGGAATGATCTGCAGTCGGGTCTCGGCACGGCGGCGGTGATCGTGATGGATCAGAGCACCGATATCATCAAAGCGATCTGGCGGTTGTCGAAGTTCTACAAGCACGAGTCGTGCGGCCAGTGCACGCCTTGCCGTGAAGGTACGGGCTGGATGATGCGCGTGATGGACCGTCTGGTACGCGGCGAAGCGGAGGTCGAAGAGATCGACATGCTGCTCGACGTGACGAAGCAGGTTGAAGGGCACACGATCTGTGCGTTGGGTGATGCGGCGGCATGGCCGATCCAGGGGCTGATCCGGAACTTCCGGGATGAGATTGAGGATCGGATCGCAGGCAAGCGGATCGCGGCGGAGTAACGAGGTTTTTTTGAAGGAGTAATGAATGCTTAGGTCTCTGATTGCATCGTGCGTTTTTCTGGTGAGCATCGCGAGCGCGACGCTTGCTCAATCCAATGCCAGTCCATTGCGTGGTGCTTCGGTTTTGGTTGCAGCGATTCACATGGCAAGAAGTTGTTCAGGCGTTGAGCTGGCGGGCTATTCCGACGAAGATGCATTTATCCAAGGTGCCTCAAAAACGCTGAGAAAACAGGGCTTTCGTAGGCAAGCGGTGTTGAAGCAGGTCTATTACACGCGTACTGAAGATCTTATGGCCGCAAGCAATCAGTTGCTCGCTGGTGTTGGTACTTCGCTAGAAGACAAGCGTTCACTGTGCGCGCACGCCAATAAGGTTGCCAACAAGCGCGACCTGGTTGGTCAGTTCCTGAGCAAAGAGTGAAACGTTTGAGATTTGGCGGTGCCAATGCACCTCGCTGAATTCAACATCGGCACTCTGAAATACGACTGGGAAGACCCCCGTGCGGCCGACTTCCTGAACAACCTCGACCGTGTCTATGACATCGCGCGTCGCTCGCCGGGTTATATCTGGCATCTGGAAGGCGACGAGATGGAGGTGGCGCAGCTTGACCCCAATGGCCCGCTGGGTGGCAATCCACGCACGGCCAGCACGCTATCTGTCTGGAAAGACGTGGAAAGCCTGCACGCCTTCACCTTCAACACCGTTCACAAGCAATTCTATGACCGCAAGGGCGAGTGGTACGACCCCGATCAGGGTTTGCGTTTTGTCATGTGGTGGGTTCTCGAAGGACATATACCCACGATCAAAGAGGCAATCGACCGCTTCCATCATCTTGAAAACCATGGCAATACTGACGTTGCCTTCGGCTGGGATCACCTGCCGCACTAAGGCCAAGATCCGGTGGAGGAGACCGCATTGATCCAGACGAAAACCCGCGCATTGCCCGATATGCGGCCAACACTTTTGACTGGTGCGCTGTTGATCGCGGCCTTGCTTCTGTCTGCCTGTCAAGAACGGCGCTCGGAACGCGTTGCTTTTGACGGCGTGTTTTTCCGTGCAACTTCGGGCAAGGTAGACAAGCAACGCGAACAATTCGAAATTGGCGTCAGTCCCGTATCTGCATCTCTTGAAGGTGCACATGAAGCGGGGCGGTATGAAGCGGTACGTTATTGCATCAAGCAGTTCGGTTCTTCTGATATCGTATGGATCGAAGGGCCGGATGCCGAGGACGGCAGGCTGCGTATTTCCGGGGACAAGCTGCTCTTGCGCGGCACCTGCACGCCAGCGTGATAACAACCCGTTTTCAAGGCGACATTTTGCGTCCTAACGGGTTGTGTCGGCCCGTGTTATTGCATAGCACAGACCTGCTTTCCCACATGGCATCAAAGTGATGCAGTACGTGGAGAGAAAACGATGCGCGCGATGACCATGACCATGGCCCTGATCCTTAGCCTGACTGCCGGGATAGCCTCGGCGAAGCCACACCTTCGGGATGTGCCCGAGATTGATGGTACCATTCTAGCTATTGGGATCGCGGACGAGATCCGCAAGCACTGCCCGAGTATTTCGGCCCGGATGTTTAGGGCGTTGAGCGTTGCGAACGGGTTGAAGGCACGTGCCCGGAACTTGGGCTATTCGGACGAAGAGATTGATGCCTACCGCAAGTCTGATGCTGAACGGGAGCGGCTGAAGGCAAAGCGCAGGGCATATCTGAAACAAGGCGGCGTGACCGCTGGCCAACCGGCAAGCTACTGTGTGCTGGGCCGCGAAGAAATCAAAAAAGGCGGCCAGATCGGCGCCCTACTGAGGATGAACTGACGCATGAGCGACCTCCGCAAGATCATCATCGACGGCAACGAGATCGAGGTGGACGGGGCAATGACCCTGATTCAGGCCTGTGAAGAGGCGGGCATCGAGATCCCGCGCTTTTGCTATCACGAACGTCTGTCGATCGCTGGCAACTGCCGGATGTGTCTTGTGGAAGTTGTAGGTGGTCCACCCAAACCCGCGGCCTCTTGCGCGATGCAGGTGCGTGACTTGCGCCCCGGTCCTGAAGGGCAGCCGCCGGTCGTGAAGACCAACTCGCCCATGGTCAAGAAGGCCCGCGAGGGCGTGATGGAATTCCTACTGATCAACCACCCGCTGGATTGCCCGATCTGCGACCAGGGCGGTGAGTGTGACCTGCAGGACCAGGCAATGGCTTACGGTGTCGATTTCAGCCGCTTCCGCGAGCCAAAGCGTGCGGTGGACGATTTGGACCTTGGTCCGCTTGTTGAAACCCATATGACCCGCTGCATTTCCTGCACCCGCTGCGTGCGCTTCACGACCGAGGTCGCGGGCATCACCCAGATGGGGCAGACCGGCCGTGGTGAGGATAGCGAGATCACATCCTATCTGGGTGAGACGCTTGATTCCAACCTGCAAGGCAACATCATCGACCTGTGTCCGGTCGGCGCGCTGGTGTCGAAGCCCTATGCCTTTACGGCTCGTCCGTGGGAACTGACCAAGACCGAAAGCATCGATGTGATGGATGCACTTGGTTCGTCCATCCGTGTGGATACCAAAGGTCGCGAAGTGATGCGCTTTTTGCCGCTGAACCATGACGGCACAAATGAAGAGTGGATTTCGGACAAAACTCGTTTCGTTTGGGACGGCTTGCGTCGTCAGCGTTTGGACCGGCCTTACATCCGTGAAGACGGCAAGTTGCGCCCTGCAACCTGGGGCGAAGCGCTTGGCAAGGCGTCCGACGCGATCAAGGGCGCATCGAAGCTCGCTGGTCTGATTGGGGACCTTGCGTCGGTTGAAGCGGCGTATGCTTTGAAGGAACTGATTGAAGGGCAGGGCGGTATTGTTGAATGCCGGACGGATGGGGCGAAACTGCCCTCGGGCAACCGTGCCGCCTATGTTGGAACCGCCGCTATCGAAGACATCGACAGTGCCGAGGCTATCATGCTGATCGGCACCGACCCTCGCGTTGAAGCGCCGGTTCTGAACGCGCGTATCCGCAAGGCCTGGGCGCGCGGTGCCAATGTTGGTGTAATCGGTCAGATGCCGGACCTGACCTACGAAGCGAACCATATCGGGGCCGAAGCGACGATCATCAACGATCTGCTCAAGCGTGATCATTCCGAAGTGCAGGAAAAGCCATCTGTCATCATCGTCGGCATGGGGGCACTGACCCGTTCGGATGGTGCAGCAATTCTGGCGGGTGCGCAGGCGCTGGCCGAAAGCACCAAGTCGGGCCTGATGATCCTGCACACGGCAGCCGCGCGCGTCGGTGCGATGGACATTGGGGCGACGAATCCTGATGCCATGGCCGCCGTTGACGGTGCAGACGTGATCTACAACCTTGGCGCTGACGAGATTGAAATCGGCTACGGTGCTTTTGTCATCTATCAGGGCAGCCACGGTGACCGAGGCGCGCATCGCGCCGACGTGATCCTGCCGGGCGCTGCATATACCGAAGAGGGCGGTCTGTTTGTGAATACCGAAGGACGTCCGCAACTGGCACAACGTGCGGGCTTTGCGCCGGGTGAAGCCAAGGAAAACTGGGCCATCCTGCGTGCATTGTCGGGCGAGATGGGCGCGACGTTGCCGTATGACAGCCTGGCCGCTCTGCGGACAAAACTGGTGTCCGATCACCCGCATCTGGGTGATGTGGATGTTGTCGCAGAGAATACTGGCGACGCATTGAAGCAGGGCAAGATCGACGGCGGCACTCTGACATCAACCGTCAGCGATTTCTATCTGACCAACCCGATTGCACGTGCGAGCCAGTTGATGGCCGAACTCAGCGCGAATGCCAAGGCACGTCAGACGGAGGTCATGGCCGCCGAATGAAGGCCAGTTGGCTCATATCCCTGACACCGCTTATGGCATGCGACCCGGTGCCGACGGCAGAACAGTTCATCCCTGACTACAGGGGGGTGGAAACACGGCTGTTGGCTGAGGACTTGGTGCAGTTCAACGTGGAAATGACGAATGCATTGACTGCGGCGGATGTTGAGGATTACGCCGAATGTGCTGCCGCCGGATACACATTGATCCGGGGGTGGGGATTTGCGCGTCACTTGCGCACAAATGTGAATGAAGAGGCTGGCGTGTGGAGAGCGGATGCTGTTTACACCATCTCGCCAGCCCTACCGCGTGGAATCCGGACCATCGACGCCGAAGTCGTGGCCGCAGCCTGCGCGGAAAAGGGAATACCGACGGTGTGAGGACTGATGGCTGAATTCTTTACCACTACTGGCGGCATTGCCGTCCTGATTTTGGCCCAGGTGCTGGCTGTTGTGGCGTTTGTCATGATTTCTCTCCTGTTTCTGGTTTATGGTGATCGCAAGATCTGGGCGGCGGTCCAAATGCGCCGCGGGCCGAACGTGGTGGGTGTCTATGGCCTGCTGCAAACCGTTGCTGATGCCCTGAAATACGTGGTGAAAGAGGTTGTCGTGCCTGCGGGTGCCGACAAGACCCTGTTCATGCTGGCCCCTATGACCAGTTTCGTGTTGGCGATGGTGGCGTGGGCCGTGATCCCGTTCAATGACGGCTGGGTTCTATCCGATATCAATGTCGCGATTCTCTATGTCTTCGCCATCTCGTCGCTCGAGGTCTATGGCGTGATTATCGGTGGCTGGGCGTCGAACTCGAAGTATCCGTTTCTGGGATCGTTGCGCTCTGCCGCGCAGATGATTTCCTATGAAGTGTCGATTGGCCTCATAATCATTGGTGTGATCCTGTCCACCGGGTCGCTGAACTTCGGCGCGATCGTGAATGCACAGAACACTGGATACGGCTTCTTTGGCTGGTACTGGCTACCGCATTTGCCGATGGTGTTCCTGTTCTTTATCAGTGCTTTGGCTGAAACGAACCGTCCGCCGTTCGATCTGCCTGAAGCTGAATCCGAATTGGTCGCAGGCTATCAGGTCGAATATTCCTCGACCCCGTTCCTGCTGTTTATGGCTGGTGAATACATCGCCATCTTCCTGATGTGCGCGCTGATGTCGCTGCTGTTCTTCGGCGGTTGGCTGTCGCCCATCCCGGGCCTGCCGGACGGCGTGCTGTGGATGGTGGCGAAGATGGCCTTCTTCTTCTTCCTCTTTGCCATGGTGAAGGCGATCACGCCCCGCTACCGCTATGACCAGTTGATGCGCTTGGGCTGGAAAGTGTTCCTGCCATTCAGCCTGGTCTGGGTCGTGTTCGTGGCATTCGCAGCCAAGTTCGACTGGTTCTGGGGCATCTATGCCCGCTGGGCCGTGGGGGGCTGACATGGGATTAGCCGCCGCCATCAACGAAGCGCCTGAGCATCACTTGGATGATCTTGTGTCGTTCCTGACATCCGAGTTTGCGATTGGCACGACGGATGAGGAAGGAGCGCTTGACCGCGCTGATCCTGGGGAAGTTGTCTCGGCATTAAAGGCCTGGGCATACATGCATCTCAACGACGGAACACAGGGAGACTAGCAATGACGCAGATCGACTACGGCCGCGCCGCCAAATACTTCCTGCTGCAGGATTTCTGGCAAGGCATGAAGCTGGGGCTCAAGTATTTCTTTGCCCCGAAAGCCACTGTGAACTATCCGCACGAAAAGGGGCCTTTGTCCCCACGCTTCCGTGGTGAACATGCGCTTCGCCGCTATCCCAATGGCGAAGAACGCTGTATCGCCTGCAAACTCTGCGAAGCTATTTGCCCGGCACAGGCCATCACCATAGACGCCGAACCGCGCGAGGACGGTAGCCGCCGTACCACGCGCTATGACATCGATATGACCAAATGCATCTATTGCGGCTTCTGCCAGGAAGCGTGTCCAGTGGACGCCATTGTCGAAGGGCCGAATTTCGAATTCAGCACCGAGACGCGGGAAGAACTGTACTACGATAAGGCCAAGCTGTTGGAGAACGGCGAGCGCTGGGAAGCCGAGATTGCGCGCAACCTGGAATTGGACGCACCCTACCGATGACCGACGACAAGAACCCCTTTGCCGCGATGCTGGCGCAGATGCAGGAGATGACGAAGGCGTTTCCGCAAATGGCTGCGTTCGATCCGTCAAAAGGTTTCGATCCGAAGATGTTTGAAACCTTGTGGCCAACGATGCCCAAGGACCTGATGGAAACGTGGTTCGGCAATGCGTTCAACGAGAACGGCCTAGATGCCAAAACACGCCTGTTGATCACTCTTGCAGGGTTGACCATGCAGGGTGCTCACGCTGACACCGCCATTCGCCAAACCGTGCGCCATGCGCGCGAGGCGGGCGCCACCGATCAACAGATTTCCGAGACTTTGGGCATGATGGCGATGTTTGCCGGTGTGCCCGCCATGACACGTGCCCTTGCCTTGGCGCAGGAAGTCATGAGTGACGACGAGGACGAGACATGACCGTATTTGCCTTCTACCTCTTTGCGATCAGCGTGATCGCGGGCGGCCTCTTCACGGTGATCAGCCGCAATCCGGTCCATTCGGTTCTATGGCTGATCCTCTCCTTTCTCAGTGCGGCGGGTCTGTTCGTTCTGCTCGGGGCCGAGTTCGTCGCGATGCTTTTGATCATCGTCTACGTGGGCGCGGTCGCGGTGCTGTTCCTGTTCGTGGTGATGATGCTGGACGTGGACTTTGCCGAGCTCAAGGCGGAGATGGCGAAATACATGCCGCTCGCGCTGCTGATTGCAGTCGTGATCCTGATGCAGTTCGTCATGGCCTTCGGGGCATGGGAATCGAATGCTGCCGCCGAAGGGCTGCGCGCGCAGGTGACGCCTGTGGATCGGCACAACACCGAGGCGCTTGGGATGATCCTGTACGATCAGTATTTCCTGCTGTTCCAGCTTGCAGGGTTAATCCTGCTCGTGGCCATGGTGGGGGCCATCGTGCTGACCCTGCGCCATCGTTCGGATGTGAAGCGTCAGGATGTGATTGCCCAGATGATGCGCGATCCGGCGACGGCGATGGAACTGAAGGACGTCACACCGGGGCAGGGGCTATAACCATGTCCCTTGGGCAATCTTTTCTACTCTCTGCAATAGTTGTCGTCGTCGCAACTGCGACGCACGCTATGGGCATTGCAGCATGCGAGTTTGAAGTGGATGGGGCGGCCCATACAGACCACCAAGACTTGGGCGACGGGTTTGTTTCGCTTAATGTAAGGCTTGGCCACAACAGTCCGGTTGCAAACGGTCTTTTTATTCACTGTCCATCGATGACCAGCATCTCGGTAAATGATGGGGAGAAAACCGAGCTGGCGTCGCGGATATTTGAACGCGCGCACGCCTCGGCCAAGACGTTTTCGATGGAACAGGTTGTTCAGCGTATGTCAGATCATGGCATAGACGCAGAGCTAGATGGTTGGTTTCATCACAATTCGACATGTGGCTGTGCGGTCTTTTACCCCGACACGGTTGAAGATGCTGAAAACTGGTTCCCTGACTGGGTGTATATTCCCGAGCCGGAGCCGGTTAAACAATGAGTAGGTTTTTTACCATTCTTGCATGTGCGCTCGGTCTCTCTGCCACTGCGAACGCGTTGACCTTGTCAGAGTGCGACCGCACTACGCATATCTCGCACGGGGGCGAGGCGGATCACGTCGATCTTGGCGCGGGCCGTGTGATGTGGCGCGACTGGTGGAGCCAGGAGGGGACGGCGACGTCGTTCACGTTGGTGGACTGCGTACCGGGCACGGCGCTGACCTTCCGGACGCAAGAAGAGAACATGGGCAATCGGTTGCCCTTTGACCGGACCGACAAGGCGCTGGCTGTGATTGATCGCCACGAAAGCGGGGCACGGGCTTTCGCCAGTTTTGACCGCATGGCCGCCGATCTGAACGGCATCGCGCGGGACATTGAAATCAAGACACTGGGCGCAGAGCCTTGCGCCTGCGCGGCACTCTACCCCGAGGCTCGGGGCGAGAAGACAGAATTCATGCTGGGCTGAGCCCAGCAACAGACGATAAGCGGGGACACGACCCCGGAGGGACGATATGATAGGACTTGAGCATTACCTGACCGTCGCGGCGACGCTGTTCGTCATCGGCATCTTCGGGCTTTTCCTGAACCGCAAGAACGTAATCATCCTGCTGATGAGCATCGAATTGATGCTGCTGGCGGTGAATATCAACCTTGTGGCGTTCTCGTCGTTCCTGGATGACCTCGTGGGGCAGGTGTTCACCCTGTTCGTGCTGACTGTTGCTGCTGCTGAGGCGGCCATTGGTCTTGCGATACTTGTCTGTTTCTTCCGCAACCGCGGCACCATCGCCGTCGAAGACGTCAACGTGATGAAGGGCTGAGAAATGATTCGCTTTGTTGTGATTATGTTGGCGTTTTGGGGTGGCATGGGTCATGCGAGCAACCTCCAAACTCCCGAAATCGAACCTTTCGATATCCACGTAGACTACGCTCTAGGATGCACTCTTTCTGATGAAACGTTTGTGGGAACTGGCTACGGGCAGTTCGGAAGATCGCGAGAAATGGTCTTGACTGAGTCATACGACACTGCGGACGTCCTGAAGCAGCAATACGTGCTCGTCGATAAACGGCGCGGCAAAGTCGTGGCGGCAACAGTACCCGGTACATATCGCGGTATCGATACGCTCAGTGAAGCCGTGGATCGAGCCATCGAACAATACCCCCGCCTGACGCTTCGGCGTTTCGCAAAAGAAATGAAGAAGCAAGGCTTTGAAACTACGGTTGCCGAGGCGCCCCTTGAAGTCCTTGAGTGTTTGAAAGGCTAAGAGCACATGGAAACCATCATCCTCTTTGCCCCTCTGGTTGGCGCGCTGCTGTGCGGGTTCGGTTGGCGTATCTTTGGCGAAACCGCTGCCATGTGGATCGCCACCGGCCTGCTGTTCCTGTCGGCTGTTCTGTCCTGGATCGTGTTCCTGACCTTTGACGGCACGACCGAGCAGATCCAGATCCTGCGCTTTATCGAAAGTGGATCGCTCAGCACCGACTGGTCCATCCGGCTTGACCGTTTGACGGTGATCATGCTGATCGTGATCACCACGGTCTCGTCGCTCGTCCACCTTTACAGCTTTGGCTACATGGACCACGACCCGCAGTGGAAAGAAGGCGAAAGCTACAAACCGCGCTTTTTTGCTTACCTGTCGTTCTTCACCTTCGCGATGTTGATGCTGGTGACAGCAGACAACCTTGTGCAGATGTTCTTTGGTTGGGAAGGCGTGGGCGTCGCCTCGTACCTGTTGATCGGTTTCTACTATCGCAAGCCGTCGGCCAATGCGGCCGCCATCAAGGCGTTTGTGGTAAACCGCGTGGGGGACTTTGGTTTTGCCTTGGGTATTTTCGCGCTGTTTTTCCTCACCGACTCAATCAAGTTCGACGACACCTTTGCGGCAGCACCCGAGCTGGCGCAAACGCAGCTGACCTTCCTGTGGAGCGAGTGGAACGCGGCGAATCTGATCGCCTTCCTGTTGTTCATCGGGGCCATGGGCAAGTCGGCGCAACTGTTCCTGCACACTTGGTTGCCGGACGCGATGGAAGGCCCGACGCCTGTGTCGGCATTGATCCACGCCGCGACCATGGTGACGGCGGGTGTGTTCGTTGTGTGCCGGATGTCGCCGCTGATGGAGTTCGCACCTGAGGCGATGGCGTTTGTCACCTTCCTCGGCGCGGCCACCGCGTTCTTTGCCGCGACCGTGGGTCTGGTGCAGACCGACATCAAACGCGTCATTGCCTACTCGACGTGCTCGCAGCTGGGCTACATGTTCGTTGCGGCTGGCGTTGGCATGTATTCGGCGGCCATGTTCCACCTGCTGACGCACGCGTTCTTCAAGGCGATGTTGTTCCTTGGCGCAGGCTCGGTCATCCATGCGATGCACCACGAGCAGGATATGATGAACTACGGCAACCTGCGGAAGAAAATTCCCTACACGTTCTGGGCGATGATGATTGGCACGCTGGCGATCACTGGTGTTGGCATTCCCGTCTGGATTTTCACGCTGGGTGAAATTCCGATTGGTTTTGCGGGGTTCCAATCCAAAGACGCGATTGTGGAAAGCGCCTATGCCGCAGGCACCGGCTTCAGCTTCTGGGCTTTGGTTATCGCGGCGCTGTTTACCAGCTTCTATTCTTGGCGCCTGATGTTCCTGACCTTCTACGGCGAGGCGCGCGGCGACAAGCACACCCATGACCACGCCCATGAAAGTCCCATGACGATGATCGTTCCCTTGGGGGTTCTGAGCATCGGTGCGATCTTTGCCGGGATGGTTTGGTATGGGTCGTTCTTTGGTCACACCGATCAGGTCGCCAAGTTCTATGGCATTCCTTATGCGGAAGAGAGTCACGGGGACGATCATGGCGAAGCGAAAGCGGATGATCACGGTGACGACCACGGCAAGGCCAAGGAAGAACATCACTACATGTTTGCGGGCGAGCCGGGGGAGGGTGCCATCTATATCGGCGAGGACAACACTGTTCTGGATGACGCCCACAAGGTGCCGTACTGGGTGAAAACCTCGCCCTTCGCAGCGATGCTGATCGGCTTCTTGATGGCCTATTGGTTCTACATCAAGAACCCCGAACTGCCGAAGCGGTTGGCCGAGAACCAGCGCCCTCTCTACCTGTTCCTCAAGAACAAGTGGTACTTTGACGAGCTTTACGACTTCATCTTCGTGCAGCCCGCCATGTGGATCGGTAAGAAGCTGTGGAAGAAGGGGGACGGCAACGTCATTGACGGGACCATCAACGGCGTGTCGATGGGCATCGTGCCCTTCTTTACCCGCCTCGCGGGCCGCGCGCAGTCCGGCTACATCTTTACCTATGCCTTCGCCATGGTGATCGGGATCGCGGTTCTGGTTACATGGATGACACTCAGCGGGGGTGGCAACTGATGCCGCTGTTGGGACTTATCTCACTCGGCATGATGTTCGCGGGCATGATGTATATGCGCGATGACCGTCCCGAGCTTCGGCGCTTTGCCAAGGGTGGCGTCGTCGCCGGCGCGATTGGTGCGACCCTCGTTGGCATGGCGGCCTTTGGGCCAACCGCAGGTCTGGCCCTTTTCGCGTTGTTTATCGCGCTCTCCTTTCTTACGCAGTTCTGGAACTGACACATGGACAATATCCTTTCCATCACCACGTTCATGCCCGCGCTAGCGGCCCTGATCTTGGCTGTTTTCCTACGCGGCGAGGATGAGGCGGCACAGCGCAATGCCAAATGGGTGGCCATGGCTACGACGGTGATCACCTTCATCGCGTCGCTGTTCATCCTGTTTGAGTTTGACCCCAATGACACCGGCTTCCAGTTCGTGGAAGAAGGCACATGGATCATGGGCCTGACCTACAAGATGGGGGTCGATGGCATCAGCGTTCTGTTCGTGATGCTGACGACGTTTATCATGCCTTTGGTCATTGCCGCGTCTTGGTCCGTGACGGACCGGGTCAAGGAATACATGATTGCCTTCCTACTTCTGGAAACGCTCATGTTGGGTGTGTTCATGGCGCTGGACCTGGTGCTGTTCTATCTATTCTTCGAAGCGGGCCTGATCCCGATGTTCCTGATCATCGGGATCTGGGGCGGGGCGAACCGTATCTACGCGAGCTTCAAGTTCTTCCTCTACACCTTCCTTGGCTCGGTGCTGATGCTGGTGGCGATGGTCGGGATGTATGCCGATGCGGGCACCACGGATGTCGAGATGCTGTTGAACCACCAGTTCGGGACCGAGACGTTCAGCCTGCTGGGCATTCAGATTGTCGGCGGGATGCAGACGCTTCTGTTCCTGGCCTTCTTCGCCAGCTTTGCGGTCAAGATGCCGATGTGGCCGGTGCATACGTGGTTGCCAGATGCGCACGTTCAGGCCCCAACGGCCGGGTCTGTCGTGCTGGCCGCCATCCTGCTGAAGCTTGGTGGCTACGGGTTTATTCGTTTCTCGATCGGCATGTTCCCGGTTGGATCGGACGTGATGGCCCCGCTGGTCCTGTGGATGTCGGCCATTGCAATTGTCTACACCTCGCTCGTGGCGCTGGTGCAGGAAGACATGAAGAAGCTGATTGCCTATTCGTCGGTGGCCCACATGGGTTTTGTGACGATGGGTATCTTTGCTGCGAACCAGCAGGGGCTAGACGGTGCGATTTTCCAGATGTTGTCTCACGGGTTCATCTCAGGCGCGCTCTTCCTCTGCGTCGGCGTGATCTATGACCGGATGCACACCCGCGAGATTGATGCCTATGGCGGTCTGGTGAACCGCATGCCCGCTTACGCGCTGATCTTCATGCTGTTCACGATGGCCAATGTGGGCCTGCCGGGCACATCGGGCTTTGTCGGAGAGTTCCTGACCCTGATGGCGGTGTTCCAGGTCAACACCTGGGTCGCGGCTGTGGCGACGACCGGTGTGATCTTCTCGGCCGCTTATGCCCTGTGGCTTTATCGCCGGGTGGTTATGGGTGACCTGATCAAGGAAAGCCTGAAGTCGATCACCGACATGAGCCGCCGAGAGCGAGCGATCTTTGCGCCGCTGGTGGTGATGACGATCCTGCTAGGTGTGTATCCGGCGCTGATCCTCGACATCATCGGGCCGTCGGTGGCTGCCCTTGTGACCCAATACGATACGGCACTGGCCGCGGCGGAAGCTGCGACGCAGTTCGCCGAAAACTAAGGACACGTTCTTTCATGTCCTACCACAACGTTACTTGAGGACGTTTATATGTCTGCTGATCTGACCATCATCCTGCCCGAGATCCTGCTGAGCGTCTTTGCCATGCTGGGTCTCATCGGGGCGGTTTACACGTCCAAGGATGGCCTCGCGTCGCCCTTGCTTTGGGCGACATCAACCGTGTTCCTGGCCGTTGCGGCTTGGATCGGGTTTGCGGGCGAGGGGACGAATGTCGCCTTTGGCGGCATGTTCGTTGATGACGCGTTCTCGCGCTTTGCCAAGGTCACGATTCTTGTGTCCGCCGCCGCAGTCCTGTTGATGAGCGAAGGTTACATGTCGCAGCGCGGGTTGCTGCGCTTTGAATACCCGATGCTGGTGGTGCTTGCTGTGGTCGGCATGATGACCATGGTATCGGCAGGTGACCTGATGGCGCTCTACATGGGCCTCGAGCTTCAGTCTCTTGCGCTCTACGTTGTGGCTTCGTTGCGCCGCGACAGCGTGAAGTCGACCGAGGCAGGTCTAAAGTATTTTGTGCTCGGTGCGTTATCGTCGGGTTTGCTGCTCTACGGTGCATCGCTGGTCTATGGCTATGCGGGCACCACGCTGTTCTCGGGCATCGTGCAGGTGGCGGAGGAAGGCGTGTCGCTTGGCCTGCTCTTTGGTCTCGTCTTCCTGATGGCGGGTTTCGCGTTCAAGGTCTCAGCTGTGCCCTTCCACATGTGGACACCGGACGTTTACGAGGGATCGCCCACACCGGTTACAGCGTTCTTTGCAACGGCTCCCAAGATGACAGCCATGGCGTTGTTTGCCCGGGTGATGCATGACGCCTTTGGCGGCGCGGTGGCCGATTGGCAGCAGGTGATGGCGCTGTTGTCTGTGCTGTCTATGTTCCTTGGGGCCTTTGCCGCTATCGGCCAGACCAATATCAAGCGGCTGATGGCCTTCTCGTCCATTGCCCATATGGGCTATGCCCTCATGGGGTTGGCGGCGGGCACCGTGCTGGGTGTGCAGGCGATGCTGGTCTACATGGCAATCTACGTGACGATGAACGTGGGCACCTTTGCCTTCATCCTGATGATGGAGAAGGACGGCCAGCCTGTGGTCGAGATCGACTCGCTCAAAATGTATTCCAAGCGTGAGCCTGGCAAGGCGTTGGCGATGCTGGTTCTGCTGTTCTCGCTTGCTGGTGTCCCACCCATGCTTGGCTTCTTTGGCAAACTCTACGTCCTGCGTGCGGCCTATGAAGGTGGGCTGGCATGGCTGGCCGTTGCGGGGGTGATCGCGTCAGTGATTGGTGCCTACTATTACCTGCGCATCGTCTTCTACATGTACTTTGGAGAAGCGGACGAAGAGCGTCTGAACGGCGGCAAATCCCCGATCCTTTGGGCGATGCTGATGGGGTCGGCTGCTGTTATGGTGCTCGGGATCATCAATATGTTTGGCGTTGAAGGGGCTGCGGTGGCCGCTGCGCTGACCTTGGTGAACTAGGGCGCCTTTGACACACCGGCCCTTCGGGGAGGATTTTTTGGAAACAGGGAAGTCATGACCGCTTGGCCCTCAGGATATGGGCGGCGCGTACTGCCGTCGGTGGATTCAACCCTGAGCGAAGCGGCGCGTATCGCATCCGATCTGGCGGGACCGGAGTGGCTTTTGGCGCTGGAGCAAACTGCAGCGCGTGGGCGTCGCGGTCGGACTTGGGCGATGCCGGCCGGCAACTTTGCTGGTACGTTGGTGTCGCCGTTGGACGAGGTGCCAGGGCAGGCTGCCTTGCGGTCTTTTGTCATGTCTCTGGCCCTGCGCGATGCGTTCGTTGCTGCCACGGGGCGAGAGGATGTGTTCGCGCTCAAGTGGCCCAATGATGTGCTACTGCGTGGCGGCAAAGTGGCCGGTATCCTGCTGGAGAGCGTTGGCAGTGGTGCGCGGGTCACTCATTTGGCAATTGGGGTGGGCGTAAACCTTGCTGCAGCGCCTGACGCATCTCAGGTAGAAGAAGGGGCGCTGCCGCCTGTGGCGCTCAAGCCGACGCTCGGAGCGGATATCTCGCCGGAAAGCTTCCTGGACTTGCTAGCGGCTGCCTACGCGCGTTACGAAGACCAATTCCGAACTTATGGGTTTGACCCGATCCGCACCGCTTGGCGCGCGCATGCGGCCAAAATGGGCGAGGTTATCACGGCCCGCACGACGCGCGACACACATGTCGGTACTTTCATGGACGTGGACCGCGATGGTCAACTTGTTCTAGAGACGGCCAAGGGTCGGATCACCATCCCGGCGGGCGACGTCTATTTCTGAAAAGGGGCATACGATGCTTCTAACCATCGATTGCGGCAACACAAACACAGTCTTCTCGATCTGGGACGGGACGCAGTTCCTTGCCACCTGGCGCACCTCGACCGAGTGGCAGCGTACCGCGGATCAATACTATGTCTGGTTGTCGACCCTGATGGAGTTCCAGAAGCTGGATGTTGAGATCACGGATGTCATTGTGTCGTCTACAGTGCCGCGGGTTGTCTTTAACCTGCGCGTCCTGTGCGACCGCTATTTCAATTGCCGTCCTTATGTGGTCGGTAAACCCGACTGCCTGCTGCCTGCGCAGCCACGGGTGGATGAGGGCACGCAGATTGGCCCCGACCGTCTGGTGAATACGGCGGGTGCCTATGATCGCTGTGGCGGCGACCTGATCGTTGTGGATTTTGGGACCGCGACCACCTTTGACGTCGTGGCCTCCGACGGTGCCTATGTCGGTGGGGTTATCGCACCCGGTGTGAACTTGAGCCTTGAGGCCCTACATAGTGCAGCGGCAGCTCTGCCACATGTCGATATTACCAAGCCGCAGGCCGTTGTGGGCACGAACACCGTGGCCTGTATGCAGTCTGGCGTCTTTTGGGGTTACGTGGGCCTTGTTCGTGAGATATGTGCCCGGATTAAAGCGGAGCGCGCCCGCGAGATGCGCGTGATCTCGACAGGGGGGCTGGCCCCCCTGTTTCAGCAAACAGAAAAACTGTTTGACGACTTTCAAGACGATTTGACGATGCATGGCCTGACGGTCATCCATCGCTTTAACAAGGAAAACAACTAAAGCAATGAGCAGTGAACGTTTAATCTACCTGCCCCTTGGGGGAGCGGGTGAAATTGGCATGAATGCCTATGTCTATGGCTATGGCCCCGAAGATGCCGAGCGGCTGATCGTGGTCGATCTGGGCGTGACCTTTCCGGATATGGACAGCACGCCCGGTGTGGACCTGATCCTGCCCGACATCACCTGGTTGGCTGAGCGGAAGGATCGCATCGATGGTATCTTTGTCACGCACGCCCACGAGGACCACATCGGGGCCGTTGCGCATACCTATGGCCAGCTTGGCGCACCGATCTATGCACGGCCGTTCACGGCCAACATCGCGCGGCGAAAAATGGATGAGCATGGGCATCCGGAGGATGCGGTTCAGGTGGTCGCAGGGTGGCCGGATCGGGTGCAGGCGGGACCGTTCAAGGTTGGTTTTCTGCCAATATCCCACTCGATCCCCGAAAGTGCTGCGCTGATCATCGACAGCCCCGAGGGGCGCGTGATCCATTCCGGTGATTTCAAACTGGACCCGACACCCGTTGTCGGAGAGCCTTTTGATCCGGACCTGTGGGCTGAGGTTAGCAAGGATGGGGTCAAGGCGCTGGTCTGTGACTCGACCAACATTTTTTCACCGCATCCCGGACGGTCCGAGATTTCAGTAGGGCCCGAGATCGAAAAGCTGGTGCGTGGCCACACCTCGGGGATCGTGGTCGCCACGACGTTTGCGTCGAACGTTGCGCGCGTCAAAACACTGGCCGAGGCAGGTGAACGGGCAGGGCGATCCATTGTTCTGTTGGGGCGTGCCATGCGCCGGATGATTGAGGCGTCGATTGAAACGGGTGTACTGACCGACTTTCCGTCGGTTGTCAGCCCGGAAGATGCCAAGAGCATTCCGCGTGAAAACCTGATGTTGCTTGTCACCGGCAGTCAGGGCGAACGGCGTGCGGCGTCGGCCCAACTGGCGAATGGCAAGTACATGGGGTTGGAGCTGAAAGAGGGCGATCTGTTCCTGTTTTCATCCAAGACCATTCCGGGCAACGAGCGTGGTGTGATCCGCATCATTAACCAGCTGTCTGAAAAGGGCGTGGATGTGGTGGATGACTCGTCTGGCCTGTACCACGTGTCAGGCCACGCCAATCGGCCTGATCTTGAACGCCTGCAGGACATCGTGAACCCACAGATCGTAGTGCCCATGCACGGTGAACACCGTCATTTGCGGGAACATGTCAAATTGACCGAAGGCAAGGGACGCACCGGTGTACTGGCGGTCAACGGTATGATGATTGACCTGAGCGGCAACGCCCCGAAGGTTGCGGAATACATCGAAACGGGTCGTACGTACCTGGATGGCTCTGTGCAGATCGGTGCACTGGATGGGGTGGTGCGTGACCGCATTCGTATGGCGCTGAACGGGCATGTGCTGGTCACGCTGATCCTGGATGAAGAGGATGAACCGCTGGGTGAGCCATGGTGTGAACTGATGGGCCTGTCTGAGACCGGTCGCAGCAAGGCCGCGCTGGTTGAGGTGCTGGAAGAAGACCTGAGCCAGTTTCTGGGACGGGCAGATGCCAAGACCTTGCGTGACGATGATAGCCTGACCGAAGCGTTGCGGCGGATCGTGCGCAAGTCGGCACAGGACGAGATCGGCAAGAAGCCGGAAGTGACGGTTGTAATCAGCCGTATGCACTGAATCAAAAAAGGCGGGCCAAGGCCCGCCTTTTTCTTCATAAGAATGCGATGGTCAGCTCGCCATACGCTCTTCAAAGCTCAGGCCAATGAAACTGGGCGTGTGATCACCCAATCCAACAACTCTGTTGCCACCACGATCATCGCGGGACGACCGGCTGCGGCTGGAGGATGAGCGGCTGCGCGATTTCGAAGTGGTGTCCTCGCGCGGCGTTTCTGCCTTGGTTTCGGTTATCGCTTCGACAGGTGTTTCGGTTTTCGGCTCCGACTTTGACCGTGACGACCGGCTGCGTGTCGACTTTGGTTTTTCTTCTGCGTCGGTTTTTTCTGTTGCCGCAGGTTTGGACGGCTTCACCGGGTTGTCGAGGCGCGGGATTTCCTTCTGGATCAGCTTCTCGACCGCGTCGAACTGCTTTTCATCGCGAGGCACGCATATGGTAATCGCCTTGCCCGCCCGCCCGGCGCGGCCGGTCCGGCCGATGCGGTGAACATAGTCCTCGGGGTGGCCGGGGACATCGAAGTTGAACACGTGGCTCACCGACGGCACATCAAGGCCACGGGCCGCCACGTCCGATGCCACAAGGATACGCAGCTCACCGTTGCGGAAGCCATCCAGTGTGCGGGTCCGTTGTGACTGATCCAGATCACCGTGGATCGGGGCCGTATCATATTTGTATTTTTTCAAAGACTTGGCGACGATATCCACATCTGTCTTGCGGTTGCAGAAGATGATCGCATTGGTCAGCTTTTCGCCTTCGGCATCGATCAGGCCGCGCAGAACCTTGCGCTTTTCGGATGCCTCACGGTCTTTGCGCGAGCCTTTGAACATGACAACGCCCTGTTCGATCGTCTCGGATGCCGTGGCCTGACGGGCTACTTCGATACGTTCCGGGTTCGACAGGAAGGTGTTGGTGATGCGCTCGATCTCGGGGGCCATGGTGGCGGAGAAGAACAGCGTCTGGCGGGTAAAAGGCGTCAGGCCAAAGATGCGTTCGATGTCAGGGATGAAACCCATGTCCAGCATCCGGTCTGCTTCGTCCACGACCATGACCTTCACGTCGTTCAGGATCAGCTTGCCGCGTTCGAAATGGTCCAGCAGGCGGCCGGGGGTTGCAATCAGCACGTCGACACCCTTGTCGATCAGCAGGTCCTGTTCCTTGAAGCTAACGCCACCGATCAGCAGCGCCTTGGTCAACTTCACATGTTTGGCGTAGGTGTCAAAGTTTTCGGCCACCTGTGCCGCCAGTTCGCGTGTCGGGCACAGCACAAGGCTGCGCGGCATCCGAGCGCGGGCGCGGCCACGGGCCAGCGCGGTGATCAGGGGTAGGGTGAAGCTGGCGGTTTTGCCGGTGCCGGTCTGGGCGATCCCCAGAACATCACGCCCATCCAAGGCGGCGGGAATCGCACCTGCCTGAATTGGGGTTGGCGTTTCATAGCCAGCTTCATCGATGGCTTTCAGCACCTTGGGATTCAGGTTCAGATCAGAAAATTTTGTCATGTATGTCCGTTGGTTGCGGACACTGACTTGGCCCGCGGCGTATGATGATGTTAGCCGGAGCGGCCCAAAGGGGGCACCGTGCCCCAACATGCTGCGCGTCCATAGCAAAGGCGCTGCTTGACGTCAAACTGCGGCGTCGGGGAAATGCTTGGCCATCAGGGTGTCGAGGTTCAAATCGACCTCGCGCAGAAGGCCGTGTGCTTGCAATCGCGCGCGCATGTCGGGGCTGTCGCCGATCACCTCGTCGTAAAACGCACGCAGGCCATCTTCGCCCTCGCTTGCTTCCAGATGGTTGAACACCTCATGTAGTGTGATTCCCCCGCTTTCGGCTGCCATAGCTGGCTTGAGTTCGGCGCGGTAGGATCCTTTTTCGAGCCGGTAGGCGTATGTGTTACGCCAAGCCTCCCAGGACTTTGCATGACAATGCGCAAGCGCGATCTCGGGCAATTCGACCGGGTTTGGAAGTATTTGGCCCGCTTGAAATGCATTGTGGATACGGATCTGGATGTCCGGCAGACCAGTCCGTACAAAGAGCTTGCCGGCAACGTGGCTCAGGAACCCGCCGGTCAGATACGGGCCGAATGTGGGGTAGGTCGCACGCACGGTCTTTGCCCGACTTGGGCCCGGCGGCAGGAACGCCTTGAATGCTGTTTCCGATCCGCCCAGCAATTCCATGGGCCGGGCGCGGGCATGAGGCTGGGTACTGTTCAGACCTTCCAAATGTTTTGAGATTGACCGGTCCGCCACGAGAAACTCATCGGCGTCCATGTGGATGAGCCAATCAACCTCAGCGCGCCGATCATAAGCGTGCGTTGCATTCATGGTTTGGCGCACTTGGTGTTTAACTGGGCGTTGCCCGCACAGCCTTTTCCAGTGTGCGGTATCGCATATCTGAACCCGCACCTTCGGGTGCTGTTTTAGGGGGGGACACACCGCCTGATTGTCGTCATCAAGGTAAATATAGAGGCGGTGGGCGCCCTGTTCGATGTGATATGCTGCAAAGCGCAGGATGTCTGCTGCGGGTGCAAGGATGGTTGCGGACAGCCCCCAAGTCATTCTTTGGCCTTGTATGCCTGCATACGTGCGAAGATGGTCGCCTCGTCTTCCATGATCAGACGCAACATCCGTACGGCGAGCGGACGTATCGTGGTATCACGCTCTGAAAGTTGCCAAAGCCGTGCCAACAACACCCTGTCGACATCCCCGTTTTCGATCGAATAGGGCGGCATGCCGAGCCCCAGTGGAGGACGCCGTTTGTAGCGCACAAATTTCGCTTTCTCATGCCCTGGCTTGCCAGTCGACCGGCGTTCACTGTCATGCAGTTTGACCAGATCAAACAGGGTGGACAGCCCCATGCCAAGTGCCCGCTGATCGCCGGTTTCGCCACAGTCGGCAAAGGTGGTGGCGGTCGAAATCAGCCAACGCACATTCAGGGCCATGGCCAGCGCCTGACCTTCCTCGCGCCACATGCGGAAAAACAGAGGCATCGCGTCGGCGGGTGGGCTGTCGCGGCGGGACATTGCGATCAGCAGCGCATGAAGATGCAGTATCTGTGGCGCACCTTCGAATTCCATCTGCAATTCCAGATACTTGCGACGTACATCATGACGCGGCGTATCGGAAAACTCGAGCGTTGTTGCCGGTACCTTGGTGTCCCACAGAGCCTTTAGGTCCGTGTCAGCGGGCGGCACAAGGTTCGCTGCGTTTTGAAAAGGGCGTTGCCGCTTCTCAAGAAATTTCATCAGTCCGGCATATCCACCGTGATAGATGGAAGTGTCATCGATACCCATGCCTTCAGACCATCATTTCCTTGGTCGCGCTGAGCGTGACATCCGGGTAATCGCGGGCGACGCGGTCGATGTCCCATTGCAGGCGGGTCAAGTACACGATGTCTCCATCATGGTCGTGGCTGATATGCTGTTTGTTGCTTTCCGTAAATTTATCAATGGCTTGTTTGTCGCCGCTCACCCAGCGGGCAGAGGTGAATTGTGATTGTTCGAACCGCACGGGCAGCCCGTATTCCAGCTCGATCCGGCTGGCGAGCACTTCGAATTGCAGTGCACCAACCACGCCGACGATAAAGCCCGAACCGATAGACGGTTTGAAAACCTTGGCCGTCCCTTCCTCTGCAAACTGCATTAACGCCTTTTCCAGATGCTTTGCTTTCAACGGATCACCAGCGCGAACGCCTTGCAACAGTTCCGGGGCAAAGCTGGGAATACCTGTAACGCGCAAAGCTTCACCTTCGGTTAACGTGTCACCGATGCGCAGTTGACCGTGGTTTGGAATGCCGATGATGTCGCCGGCCCAAGCCTCTTCCGCCAGTTCACGGTCGGATGCCAGGAACATCACCGGGTTCGAGATCGCCATGGGTTTCTTGGACCGTACATGGGTCAGTTTCATGCCCCTTTTGAAGTGGCCCGACGCCATGCGCAGGAACGCGACCCGGTCGCGATGCTTGGGGTCCATGTTGGCCTGTACTTTGAAGACAAAGCCGGAAACCTTTGTTTCTTCGGGTGAAATTTGACGTGGTTGGGCAGACTGCACTTGGGGTTCAGGTCCGTAATTCGCGATTCCCTCCATCAGTTCCTTGACGCCGAACGAGTTGATGGCGGAGCCGAACCAAATGGGCGTCAGCGTGCCCTGCAGCATCGCTTCGGTATTCAGCGGCGGCAGCAATTCGCGTGCCATTTCAAGCTCTTCCCGCAGCTGGTTCAGCTGCGCCTCGGGCACGTGTTCTGCCAGTTTGGGGTCATCGAGGCCGTTGATCTCAATGCTCTCTGTGACCTTGTTGCGGTCGGCGCGGTCCATCAGTTCCAACCTGTCGCGCAAAATATCGTAGCAGCCGATAAAGTCGCGGCCGACGCCGATGGGCCAAGAGGCGGGCGTTACGTCGATCGCAAGGTTTTCCTGAATTTCGTCAATGATCTCAAAGACGTCGCGACTTTCTCGGTCCATCTTATTGCAGAAGGTCAGGATCGGTAGATCGCGCAGGCGGCATACTTCAAACAGCTTTTGTGTCTGGCTTTCGACACCCTTGGCCCCGTCGATCACCATGATCGCTGCATCCACGGCCGTCAGGGTGCGATAGGTGTCTTCCGAGAAGTCGGAGTGGCCGGGTGTGTCCACGAGATTGAACCGGAACTCTTTGAAATCAAATGACATTGCCGACGCCGAGACGGAAATACCGCGGTCCTTCTCCATCGCCATGAAGTCCGAACGGGTGCGTCGGGCTTCGCCTTTGGCCCGGACCTGTCCGGCCATCTGGATGGCACCACCGAACAGCAGGAATTTTTCGGTCAATGTCGTCTTGCCCGCGTCGGGGTGCGAGATGATCGCAAAGGTGCGGCGACGGGCGATTTCGGGGGGCAATTCAGGGCGGTTATCCAGCATGAGCGCCGTATATCCGGGGTCTTAAACCGGGGCAAGCGCGGCCTTGTTGGGGTCAGCAGCAGGGTGTTACCCCCCGTGCAGCATCCTTACACCTCCGTGCACCCCAAACGCGCGCATGGCTCAAGACGCGTTAACGCTTTGGTAACAGTTTGGCCTCGAGCGCAGATTACATACAGCAGCCGGCGCCATGCACCAGGGCCAATGCGATGCCCGGCTTGACCTGATGGTAACGCTGGACCGTCATCAGGGTGAGATGCGGTACAAGCATATCGAAAGTCCATCTCTGCGGCGTGGAACGGGCTCGACAGCTTTGGTGATGTGAAGCCACACAAGATGGGGGGCACCATTCTACAGGACGCGGATATGGTAAAATGGTTCCGCAAGCTGGGCCCAAATTATTCCTAGCGGATGAACGATGTTTTGCGCATCTATTGGTCCGCGCTGATGGGTGGGTAGATCACGGCCTTTATCGAAGATGATCCGATGCCGCGGATGTCACCGGAGATGACTGCGTTGAACCGCTGGCTGAAAGAGCAGAGTGCGGAAATGGGGATCACCTAGGGCATCATGACAGAAATTGTCAGTGGAGAGGCGTAAGCTTGGATCATCAAACCAAGGAAGGACACCGCCATGACACTGAATGAAATCGCAGACAAATTGGTTGAATGCTGTCGCACCAACACGGCGGCCGCCAATCTGGACACGCTTTATGCAGCTGACGCTGTTTCGGTCGAGGCCATGGACAATGGAATGGGCCGCGAAGTTCAGGGTATTCCGGCGATCCGGGGCAAGCATGAATGGTGGGAGACGACGTTCGAGGTTTTGGATGCCTCGGTTTCGGACGCGATGCTGCACCCTGACGACCGTTTCGCCGTGATCTTTGAGCTGAAGGCCAAGCACAAGGAAAGCGGTGAGGTCACAGACATGAAAGAGGTGGCGCTGTATACAGTTGCGGATGGCAAGATCGCGCGGGAAGAGTTTTTCTACGCGGTGTGAATTTCACCTTGGACGTATTGTTCAAAAGAATTGTGCGAGAGCCCTTGCTGTGCACTGTCTCTCGCCCTTTGTGCGCCGGGCTTGCCCTGTTACGAGCGCAATCTGTTCGTGTCGGCTGAACCCATCTTAAGGTCTTGCGATCAGCACATCGCAGAGCGGATCTCGCATCAGGTCCGTGGCAAGTGAGCCAAGCAGGCTGCGCGCTGCGCCGACCCTCCCGTGTGCCCCGATCGCAATCAGGTCCACGTCTCCGCTGTCCACTTTGCGCCGCAGGATCGGGTAGGGGATGCCGGGCAGTATTTCGAGCTGTGCCATCTGCGCGGTTGGCAAGTCTTCCGTCCGCATCCATGCCTTGGAGGCGCTTTCTGCCTCTCGCCGGAACGAGGTTTCGATTGCGTCGGCGGCTGCCCTGGTTTGTGACAGCATGCCTGAGTAGGGGATGTGCAGCGCGTGTACGGGGTGAATCGTGGCCAAGGGGGCCAGTGCGTGCGCCATTCGCATCGCGCCGCTGCAGGCCGGAGAGAAGTCGCAGGCCGCAAGGATCGTGTTATAGGAGTGGTCGACCCGGTCGGTTACCAGCAACACGGGTGTGGACGTGCGCCGCACGATCCGCAGCATCGTCGTCTCGCGTACGGCATCCAGAAACGGGCGTTGGCGGTGCGTGCCCATGACAAGCAGATCCACGTCTTCGTTGCATGCATGAAGGATGTTGGCGCTGGGATCGCCCGGTTCTGCCTTGATGATGACATTCACTCCGTCACAGACTGCCGCTATGAAACGGTCCAGCGTGGCCCGCGCTTTGGTGTGCAGCGTGTCGATCATATCTTCGGGCATCGCATCGTCCAGCACTGTCAGAACCGTCAATGCCGCTCCGTGTTCGCGCGCGATTTGCGCAGCTCGTCGCACGGCCCGATCCGAGCGGATCGACAGGTCGGTGGCAACAAGGATCGAGGTCAGCTTGGTCATTGATGTCTCCGTTTCAGATGCTTGCTTCTGATTTGGAGATTGCTGTCCTAGCTTGCCTTGATATGCTTCAACCGGCGGCGGATTTCAGCGCATGGAGGCGCGGCGCAGCAGCTCGGTTGCGTCCGGTCGGTCCAGAAGTGTTTCCGTAACGTCGAGGCCGGACAGGCCCGCGTCCGTATGCGCTGTCAGGCGCGAGGACACTTCCTCGGGTACGACCGGCATCGTTCGCGTGTCGATCAGCATCGATTCCGCCGCAATCCCTTCGGCATATATGATCTGGTGGGTGTCGAAGAGCAGCTCGAAATAGTCCACGAACCCACCATCCTGCACTGTCACGCTGTCGTCATTCACGAGATGCCGAGCCTTGACCAAGAGTTCGGCGCGACCGGCGCCCAGCCGATCCTTGCGTTGGTAGATGAACAACCGGTGGTCGGGCGATACGATCAGGTCGCGGTCGTTATTCAATGTACCGGCGCGAATGCAAATGGGGGCGAAGTCGCCGGTCGCGCGGACCGTGGATTGGCCGATCCACCGCACCTCTTGCACGCCGTCGTTGCGCGTCAGCACGCGGTCGCCGACCATGAGATCTTCGATGGGTTTCTGGGCGCCAGAGGCCATGGTTATGTGCGTGCCGCGTGTGAACCGGGCACAGGTGAGATGCGCGAATTTGCTGCGTGCCTCGTCCCGTTCAATGCCCACAAGCGCGTAACCAGTTCGAGCATCGAGCCTGGCGAGCGGCAGCAGGTAGACTTGGTCGATGTTGCCGGCTGCGTCCACTTCGACCAGCACGATCGCGTCGGTGATTTGACCGTCGGGGGACATGAGTGTGAGTGCGCAGTCGAGGTGGATGGCCGCACCGGGTGTGCCGCATCCGCTTCCCTCAGCCACGGTCAGATGAGCCGGGTTGCCGGCATGGGTCGACAGTCGAGCGGGCTGAGCTGATGGCGTCAGCGCATAGACATCATCGAGCAGCATGTCGTCTGCACAAGCCAGCGGGTCGCCCAGGTTGGCACCTTCGCTGACCACAAAGCTTTCCGCCCGGAAGACGGGCACGCTTTGCGCGGGCGTTTGGGCAATCTTCGTCATCTGTTTGGGTACTCGGGGTAATAGACGAAACACTTAAATAGAATTGTGGTACGGGTCGGTCAACGTTTTGGTGTTTTACTGGCACATTGGTGATCGTCCCGTTACCTGTTGGGTTGAAAACAGACAGGGAGAGCGATCATGGATCTGGGAATTGCGGGCAAGCGGGCGGTTGTGTGCGCCTCGTCCAAAGGGTTGGGCCTGGGCTGTGCCGAAGCGCTGGCGGCGGCCGGTGTGCACCTGGTGATGAACGCCCGTGGGGCAGAGGCGCTGGACGCGTCGGCAGAGGCTATTCGTGCGGCCCATGGGATCGATGTTCGGACGGTCGCCGCTGATGTGACCACGGCGGAGGGGCAGGCTGCCTTGATCGCCACGGCGGGGGATGCCGACATACTGGTCAACAATGCCGGCGGTCCGCCCCCCGGCATGTGGCATGACTGGGACCGCGAGGATTTCATTAAGGCATTGGATGCCAACATGCTGGCCCCTATTTCTCTGATCAAGGCACTGGTGCCCGGCATGATGGATCGCGGCTGGGGTCGGGTCGTTAACATCACCTCGCAATCGGTGAAGGCACCGATTCCCGTGCTGGGACTGTCAAACTCGGCCCGTGCCGGTCTGACGGGCTATGTTGCGGGCACGTCGCGACAGGTGGCAAACAAGGGTGTGACCATCAACAACCTGCTGCCCGGCATTCATGCTACCGACCGCGCGGATGCGCTGGACGGTGGCGTAGTCGCGGCCAAGGGCATCACGCTGGAGGAAGCGCGGGCCGAGCGCGCGGCCACCATCCCGGCGGGCCGCTATGGCACGCGTGAAGAGTTTGGTGCCGCCTGTGCGTTCCTGTGTTCGCAACATGCGGGCTTTATTGTGGGGCAGAACCTGTTGCTCGACGGTGGGGCGACGGTGGCAACGATCTGATGGCCAAGGCACCTGCGACCTTTTCTTTGAAAGATCAGCTGTTCAATGCGGACAGTCTGGGAGATTTGGCGGATGAGTTTGCGGGTGCGGTGCCCGGATTTGATCGCGATGCTTTTCACGCCGACGCCTTGTCGGGGATCGCCGAGCGATCGCTGATGGAGTGTCTGGACTGGTTCGCCGATTGTCTCGAGCCGCATCTGGCCGCTGACTTTCCTGCCATGGCAGATCAGTTGCAGGCGGCGATGCCGCCGCGGCTGGACCCGACACTACGCGACGACGACTTCGGTCGCTTTATTCATGCGGTGCCGGGCGTTCTGACGGTTCGGCACGGGTTGGAGAACCACCGTGAGCAGGCACTGGACCTGCTCTACGAAGCGACCCAGCGGTTTTCGATGGAGTTCTATATCCGTGTCTTTCTGAACCGGTGGCCGGACGAGACCTTGGCGCGGCTGATGACGTGGGCAGGGGACGACAATTATCACGTGCGTCGGTTGGTCAGTGAAGGCACGCGGCCCAAGCTGCCCTGGGCGCGGAAGGTCGAATTGACGTTGGATCAGACCTTGCCCCTTTTGGACCGGTTGCATGCGGACCCGACGCGGTTTGTCACCCGTTCCGTGGCCAACCACCTGAACGATGTGGCCAAGTCCGATCCGACTGCGGTGCTGGAGCGGTTGATGGCGTGGGAGGCAAAGGCGACGCAGGACACCAAGGAGCATGCTTGGATGCGCCGTCATGCGCTGCGGACGCTGATCAAGGACGGGCATCCCGGCGCGATGGAGATGCTGGGATATCGCGGGGATGCTGATCTGTCAGTGTCTGTTGATGTCGCCACGCCGCAGGTATCCTTGGGCGATGCACTTGAGTTTACCGTCACAATGGAAGGGGCGGAGGCGACGCCCGTGCTGGTGGACTACCGCATTCGCTTTGCGCGGCCCGGTGGGCGATCCGGCGAGAAGGTATTCAAACTGAAGGTGGCGGAGGTGAAGCCTGGCAAACCGCTGTTGTTGAAGAAGGTCCACAAGCTGAAGGCCAATGCGACGACCTTCGAGTTGCACCCCGGTGCGCATGGGTTGGTTGTGCAGGTGAACGGGGTCGATCGGGCGGAGGCATCTTTCGGCATTGTTTAGGGTCGGTTGGTGCACTCTTTGCTTTGCAAAATCGCCCACCCACCGACCCCGGTGATTCAACTGCGCCGTCCATAATTTGGTCCATATACCATGCATGTCAGCCCTTATGCCCCTGTGCCGACGAAGCTGGCTTCCTCTATGCCGATCTGGATGTCTGCTATGGCAACGGCAACAAGCTGTCTTTATCGTCCCAATTACCTCGAAGCTTCAAGTCTGGATACGTTGCGTGACAGTTCAACCAACCATTGTTTTTGACCTCGATGGCACGCTGGCGGATACCATTCATGATCTCGTCTCAGCTTTGAACCGGACGCTTGAACGAAGTGAGTTGTCTCCTTTCAAACCTTCAGACATTGCTTATCTGACTGGAAAAGGTGGGTTGCGTGCCATGATCGCGCATGCATTTACGACGAGTGACAGACAACTCGAACGAAGCCATTTGGAAGACCTCTTTGCAGCCACGGTCAAAGACTATGATCAAAACATTGCAGTTGAAACGAGGCTATATCCGAGCGTTCAAGCTTCTCTTGAGACCATCCACAGCAAAGGTTGGCTGTTTGTACGAATAAGCCAATTGGGCAAGCAAACAAGCTGCTAAGCCCATTGAATTCAATGGTCTCTTTGCTGCCGTAACCGGCGTCGATAGCTTTGAATTCAAGAAACCTGATCCAAGACATTTAATCTGGACAGTTGAAATGGCGGGCGGTCGAACAAAACAGGCAGTCATGGTCGGCGACACCCACACCGATGTTCTCACGGCTCAGAACGCAGGCATCCCGGTTGTTGCGATGGATTTAGGCTATTCCGATATTCGCGTTGAGAAATTTGAACCAGACCGCGTGATTTCAAGCTTTGATGACTTGTATTCGGAAGCGGCTGTGTTGGTCAGTTAAGCCCCAATACCTTACGAGTGGCCATTCGCTGCAACCGTCACTACGGCCCTGGGGCTCGAACAGACACGCGCTGCATTGTATTGACGGGCACGCGAGAAAGCAAAGCGTGCCATGAGTCTTCAGAGCATTGCTAAGCAGACCTTAACTGCTCCGACATAAGCAAGCTTTGGAACTGCTCTCCTCGCACCCTATCCGTTTACAGGTCTGCCCAGCGGCTCAAGGTATTTTTCCGGCGTGTAAAGGCATAGTAGGCCAACATGATGGCACCCAACACCGATCCTATCAAAACCGTTGTCGTCCAGAATTCGGTTGTGGATCTACCCTCAGGTATGCCGCCCGGCAAAGTCGATATCACCACAATCGATATGATGAAGAAAGAACTCTGGCCCAAGAAGCTACGCCAGAGGGGGCTGTAGTGAGGCAGCACAGGTTTCAAACCCAACATACGCAGAAACCGAATGTAGGGTGGGACCGCATTGGACGGCCAAACCCCCGCTTCGTCGAGTTCGCTCTTTGCCGCTTCAAAACGGCGCTGATAGTCAGACATGGCATTCACCCCCAACGCCAAAAAGTGTCGCACCCGTGTCGGTACCTTTCAATTGGCCGACAGGCGGGGTAGCGCACGTTCGCCCTTGCACCTGCGGGAAGTTGCCGAAACCTCGGCTTCCGTTAAACAGCGAGAGCAGACATTGGCATGGGCCCAAATACCGTAATTTGGGCTCTTTTCTGTCTCTAACTACAAGCGCGCTAGGACGTCTTCGACTCGACAGCTACCTGTTCCAGGGGATGCGGCGTGACGGAAGCGGGACCCGCCGGGATCACATGGGGAACCGAGCGGTTCACAAATATGTCAGGCGGGCTGGATGGGCCCGATCGCGCCTGTTAGGTGCCGGTAAACACACACCGAAAGGCCCTTACATGACCCCACTTGCCCTGTTCGTTGTTTTGATCGGGGCAAGCGTGGTGGCGGCGCCGCGCCGCGTGTCGATCGAGGGGTTTTATGCGGGCCAGGTGGCGGGGCAAGCCCCGGGGCTGTGGGTTCTGGTGCTAAGCCAGGTCACCACGTGGATTTTTGCTCGCAGTTTGATGAATGCCGCGATCCTTGGCTATTTCTACGGCATTGCAGGTACGCTGGCTTACGCGGCCTACTATGGCAGCTTCCTGACTGGTGGTTTCATCGTGGCCCGCTTGCGCGCGCGTGGCGCAGCTTCTGTGCAGGACTGGTTGCAGGAACGGTTCGGAGTGCGCGGGACCGGAGCCTATAACATGGTTATCGCCCTGCGTCTGCTGTCCGAAGTATTTGCCAATCTGCTGGTTGTCGGGTTGATTGCCAGTGCCGTGATCGAGGGCAGTGACACTTGGGCGATCCTGATCGTGGCCGTGGTCGGGCTTGCCTATTCCGCGTGGGGCGGATTGAGCGCGGCCCTGCGCACCGACGTGCTTCAGATGTCCGTCTTCCTTGGCGTTTTTGGTGTTGCCTTGCTGTATCTCGTGCTGAGCCCGGGCTTTTCGTTGGGTGCAGTGCTGACCGCTCCGGGGACGGCGGGAGCCTGGAACGGCTGGGTGTTGCTGGTGGTTGCGGCGCTGCAGGTGTTTTCCTATCCCGCCCATGATCCAGTGATGATGGACCGGGGGTTCATCGCGGATGAGGAGACGACACGTCGGTCGTTCCTGCATGCGTTTTGGCTATCCACGTTCTGCATCATCGGGTTCGGGTTCTTTGGCATTCAGGCAAGCCTTGTTGGAGCAGAGTATGAGAGCGAGCTGATTGGAACGTGGGGTGTGATGTTCCCGGTGTGGGTCTTTGCCCTTTTGATGCTGTCGCTGCTTGTGTCGGCGCTGTCGACGCTGGATTCAGCCTTGTCCTCTGCGACCCGGTTGGTGGTTGAGGAGTTGGCGCTGGTCCCGCGTACGCTGATGGCCGGGCGGGTCGTAATGGTCGTGTTCATGGTGTTGGGCGCAGTATTGACCCTTTGGGGCAATGCAACGCTGTTTGATGCCGTGGCCGTCAGTGGCACGGCATCAATGTTCCTGACACCGGTGCTGATCGTGGGTCTGGTCATGGGCCTGCGCGTGCCGACGTGGTCTTACCTGGCCGCCTTTGCCGCTGCCATGCTTGGGGCCTTGGCCTATTTCGGGCGCGCGTGGCCTGTCTTTTCTTCCGTCTTACCGGAAGGCCATAAGTACGAGCAATTGCTGGTGATTTGTGTTTTCGTTCTGGTCGCCGGCTTTGCGGCAGTGCTTGCGGGCGCGCGCCGGGACTGATACGTCCCGACTGTTTTGATCGGGTATGGGGACGCCGTGACTGCACCTCGGCTGGAAATTCGCAATCTTGTGCGCAGCTTTGGAGGGCGGCGTGTGGTCGATGGGGTGAGCCTGTCGATCCAGCCTGGGCAGGTGACGTGCCTGTTGGGACCCTCCGGGTGTGGCAAGTCGACGACCCTGCGCATGATTGCCGGGGTCGAGATGCAGGATTCGGGTGAGATCTATGTCGATGGCAAGCTGATCTGTGACACGCGGTTTCGTGTGCCGCCTGAACGGCGCGAGATTGGCTTGATGTTTCAGGACTTTGCCCTTTTCCCGCATCTGAGCGTTGAGGGCAATATCGCCTATGGCCTGTCGGGCAGTCGTGACGAAAAGCGCGCGCGTGTGGTGGAGATGTTGGAGCGGGTGCGCATGTCGCGCTTCATCGACATGTATCCGCACCAGTTGTCGGGGGGCGAGCAGCAGCGCATCGCATTGGCCCGTGCTTTGGCGCCGCGTCCGCGCATCATGCTGATGGACGAGCCGTTTTCCGGCCTCGACAATCGGTTGCGCGACGGTATTCGGGACGAGACTTTGGCGATCCTCAAGGAAGAGGATACCGGCGTTTTGTTGGTCACGCATGAGCCGGAAGAGGCCATGCGCATGGCCGATGAGATTGCCCTGATGCGGGATGGTCATATCGTGCAGCAGGGTGCACCGTATAATGTTTATACCCGTCCAGTGGACCGCGCGTCTGTTGCATTTTTCAGCGATGCCAACAGGTTGCGGTCCGTTGTGGAAGGGGCCTTGGCGATAACGCCCTTTGGTCACTTCTTGGCCCCGGGTGTGGCGGATGGCACGCAGGTGGATATCGTTTTTCGCCCTCAGCATGTGAAGATCGACTTCGACCGAGCGGGGATTGGTCCCAGTCCGACAGCGACGGAGGGGACGGCGGCGCGGGCCCATGTGGTGCGGGCGCGGTTCATGGGCAATGAGAGCCTTGTGGAGTTTCGTCTGGATGACGGGGTTGCCCAGATCAAGAGCACCGTGCCGGGCGTGTTTCTGCCGCAACCCGATACCGTGATGTGGCTGCGCGTCCGGCGCGACAAATGCTATGTATTTCCAAGTGCGGAGGCGGCGGAATGAGCGGGCCGATGATTGTGGAGTTCGGCCTGGGCACGTCCCTGCGCCGGGGCAGCTATACCGAGGCGGCGGCGCGGGCTGTGCGCGCGGCGTTGTGGCGCAATTCGATCAACTTGGCCGAATACATGGGCGTTGGCAAAGAGGATATGCGGATCAAGGTGCATATCGGGTGCGCCAAGCCGGAGCTGGTGGACACGGCTGTGCTGGCCGACGTGTTTCCTTATGGCGAGACCTCGTTCGTGGTTGAACAGGGGGGCCTTGACGTTGCGCGGCCCGAAGGCACGGGAAATCCGACGGTGATGGCACAGGCCGCGTTGATCGTGTCGGTGGAGGTTCCAAATGCCTGAGCAACGATTGATCATCGAGATGGCGCAGGGCGTGGACCTGCATGGCCGTGATGACACGAAGGCGGCGAAGCGCGCGGTGGAGCAGGCGCTGCAGGGCGCGTCCTTGCCGATCTTTGGCACATTGGGTGTGGACCGCGAGACGATGCGCATTGTGGTGCATGTGGCTGTGCCACGTCCCGAGGCCGTGGATGTGGATGTGATCGCAGGTTTGCTGCCCTATGGGTCTGTCGATGTGGTCGCAGAGCAGGGTGGGCTGGATGTGCCTGTGGCTGACGACGTCGCCGTGATGGCTGTCGCGGCCATCGAAGTGTTCCTGCCGGTGCGCGGTTGAGATTTTTCTGAGAAAAATCTGGTGGCGTGCGTCACAGGTTCGGGTCGTAATCTGACAGGCGTTTGCCAGGTTCATCCACGAACATTTCCGGCAGTGCCTCGGCCGACTGGATCAGGTCAACGCGGAAGACGCGGAAGTCTTCGCGTAGCTCGCACCACGAGGTCAGTGTCCACACGCGGCCCCAGTATTCCATGTGCAATGGGCGGATGGTGCGGGTGCTGATCCGGTCGCCTTTGGAGTTATAGGTTAGCTTCAGCTTCTGCTTGGCACGGATCGCGGCGCGTAGCGTGGGCATCTGGGCAAAGCCACGCACTGCGTCGGCAAAGGGGTAGACTGCAAACTTCCACTTGTCGGCTTCGGCCACGGTCCGTTCGGGCAGAACGGCGTCGATCTTGTCAGCCAGCGTGCGCGCCGCGGATTTGAGCGTGTCATCCGCCGCTTCTGCCACAATCGCCATGCCGAGGTTCAGCGCCTCAAGCTCTTCGGTCGTGAGGGTGAGCGGCGGCAGGCTGATCGCTTCGGTGATCATGTAGCCCACGCCGCGTTCACCCTGCACGGGCACGCCGGAGGCCACCAGCGTGTCCATGTCGCGGTAGATGGTGCGCACCGACACCTCGCAGACATCCGCGATCTCCTGCGCCTTGTGCAACTTGCCGTCGCGCAGGATCTGGATGATGTCAAAAAGGCGGTCGGTGCGGCGCATGCTACTCCTGTTGCAAATAAATGGGGGCGTGGCGCATGTCGATGCTGTCATGATCGATCATCGACATGACGGGCTGCGCTTCGGGCCGCTGGAACATTTCGTTTGCAGCCGTTTTGGCTGCTTCGAGGGATGTCCAGGTGATATGGTCCGTCCAGAGACCGTTTTCGTCAGACGACAGTGTGCGTGTGATCATTGCGCCGGTGCTGCGCAGAAAGGGGCCCATGCCATCTGCGGCAGAGATGAAAGACGCCGGATCGGTGCCGTCGACCAGCCGGAATGTTACGATTTCGGCGACAGGCTGAGCGCCGGCTGTGCCTTCTCCTGCGGTTGCGTGGGCAATGGCAGGTGCAAAGAGGGTGGTCATAGATGTGCGCATCGATATCTCCTGTGTTCGAGCGGTGATGCGCCGGGTTTAAGGTTGGCCAACTGACATTAACTTGTCAGTTGGCTGCAAGCCACAGGAATTTTCTTTCGGATTTTGCGTCTTCGTTACCGTCAAGTCGGCTGTCAGCCTTTTCGCAACTGCGGCAAAACCATAGAACACTAACCGACAGGCGGCATTCCGTCGCCAGAGATGGGAGAGACACCATGGGAATTGGAAACATTGGACTTCCGGGCCTGCTGCTGATCGCCGTTGTGGTGCTGGTGCTGTTTGGCCGGGGCAAGATTTCAAGCCTGATGGGTGAGGTCGGCAAGGGCATCACCAGCTTCAAGAAGGGCATCAACGAAGGCAAGGAAGAGCTGGAAGCGGCGCAAGCCGATGAGGCCAAGGACATTACGCCCGAGTCCGAAAAAGACAAGGTCTGATCCATGTTTGACCTTGGGCTGGCGGAATTGCTGGTCATCGGGATCGTGGCGCTGATCGTCATTGGCCCCAAGGACCTGCCAATGGTGTTTCGCAATGTCGGCCGCTTTGTCGGCAAGGCGCGGGGCATGGCGCGCGAGTTTTCGACGGCTATGAACCAGGCCGCGGACGAGGCGGGCGTCAAGGACATCCAGCGTACGATCAAGACTGCGACCAATCCGGTTGGTAGTGCGATGGACGGTGTGAGGGATGCGGCGCGCGATGTGACATCATCCTTGACGGACCTTGATCCTGAAAGCGAGACAGGAAAGCTGGCGGCGGACAAGGCCGAGCGGGCCGAGAACGCGCGCAAGATACAGGCTGCCACTGCCCGTGCACAGGCTGAGCGCAAGGCTCAGGAGGCTGCTGACGCGTTGAAAAAGGCGGAAGAACTTGAAGCACAGGCGCCGAAAGAGAGCTAGATGAGCCAGACCGAAAACATCGACGACAGCACTGCGCCACTGATCGAACACCTGGCCGAGCTGCGCACGCGGCTGATCCGGTCGGTGATTGCGTTCATCATTGCGATTACGGTGTTCTTTATCCCCATCCAGGGTGAGTTCATCGCGGTCCACGTACTGAACTTCCTGATGGAGCCGATCGTCGACACATTGCGCGATCTGGGCGACCCGTCGCCCACGCTGCAATACACGTCGCCCCAAGAGTATCTGTTCACGCTGTTCCGCATCTCGATGGTGTTCGGGTTTGCGCTGGCCTTTCCGGTCATTGGTTTTCAGATGTGGCGGTTCGTGGCGCCGGGGCTTTACCGGCAAGAAAAGAACGCGTTCCTGCCGTTTCTGATCGCGTCACCGGTCATGTTCCTTCTGGGCGCAAGCTTTGCGCAGTTTGTGGTGACACCGCTGGCGATGGCGTTTTTCCTGGGTTTTGCTGATGTGTCATCGGTTCTGGCGATTGTGTTTGGCAACCCGGAAAACCTGCCCGACGGTGCCGTGATTACGCCCGATGCAGCGACCGAAGGTCCGACAATCACCTTTTTCGGGAAGGTCAACGAGAGCCTTGATATCACGTTGAAGTTCATCATGGCCTTCGGCTTGTGCTTTCAGCTTCCGGTGCTGTTGACCCTCATGGGTAAAGCGGGGCTTGTCAGTTCCGAGGGGCTGGGCAACGTGCGCAAATATGCGATGGTTGGCATCCTTGTGCTGGCCGCTGTGGTTACACCACCCGACGTCATCACGCAGTTGATCCTGTTTACGGTTGTGTACGGTCTGTACGAGGTGTCGATCTGGCTGGTCCGGCGTGTCGAGAAGAAGCGCGACGCGCAGCTGCGTGAAGAAGGATACTTTGACGACGAGGATGACCTTGGTGACATGCCCGAGGAAGATCTGAAGTGATCGACGACCCCATGGACCGCATTGCAGCGGCGCTTGAGCGGATGTCTCCTGCGCCGTTGGAAACCCCCGATTTTGATGCGGCATCTGCCTTTGTCTGGCAGACAGGGCCGGACAGATTGGAGCCCGTCACGCAGGTGTCACGCGTGCCACTGGACTTGCTGTTGGGCGTGGATCGGTCCCGCGACACACTGCTTGCCAACACACGGCAATTTGCCCAAGGCCTGCCCGCGAACAATGCGCTGTTATGGGGCGCGCGCGGAATGGGAAAATCAAGCCTTGTCAAGGCAATACATGGTGCGCTTGAGGTAGAGCATCAGAAAATGAAGATTGTTGAATTGCACCGAGAAGACCTGCCTTCGGTTGGCCGTTTGCTGAATGTCTTGCGCCAAGCGCCGGATGCGCGCTTTATCCTGTTTTGCGATGACCTGAGCTTTAGCCACGACGACCAGCACTACAAATCGCTCAAGGCCGTGCTGGATGGCGGAATCGAAGGGCGACCGGACAATGTGATCCTCTATGCCACGTCGAACCGTCGCCATCTGATGCCCCGCGACATGATCGAGAACGAACGCGGCAGTGCCATCAATCCGTCCGAAGCGGTCGAGGAAAAGGTGAGCCTGTCCGACAGGTTCGGCTTGTGGCTTGGCTTCCATGCCTGCGATCAGGATCAGTATCTGGCGATGATCCGGGGGTATTGTGCCGCTTATGGCGTCACGGTTGATCAGGATACCCTGTGGGCCGAGGCTATCGAGTGGCAGGCCACACGCGGGTCCAGATCGGGGCGTGTGGCGTGGCAGTACTTCTGTGATCTGGCAGGGCGACGGGGCGTCAGGCTCTAGGCCGCGAGCAGATGCGCTTCGTACCCTTTCAGGCACGGCGCGCACATCGGGCCGTAACTGGCAAGATCCGGGAACAGGGTTTCAATTTCCAAGCGGGCATGGTCGCCGACAGCGCCCATGGCGATCGAGCCGGGGTAGAGTGTTTCGCTCCAGATTCCGTATGATTGCACGACGTTGTGCTCTTCCAAGAGGATGTGATGGTAGGTCACGCACCCTCCTGTCTTGCAATAGACTCCGTCCATGCACAGCAGGTCCTTTGCCCGGACCAGAACCTCATCCTGACCGAACAGAAGCTCTGCCCGCCAGTCACTCAGCAAGATTGCATGTTGCGGCGACACGATCAGATCGCGGTCGTTGCCCAAAGTCCCGGCAGAGATCACGACGGGGGCCAGATCGCCTGTTGCGGCGACCGTTGTTTGACCGGTCCAGAGAATGGGCTGTGGGCCTGATGCAGCGGTATTTACCAGATCACCTTCACTCAGGTCCTCGATTGCGCATGCGCCGTGGGGGGTGTTGATCTGCATTCCGGATGTAAAGCACACGACTGTGCCGCCTAGGCTGGTATGCGGAACCAGTTCACCGTTGTCGACAATCCCGCCGATGGTCAGGTCCGTATTCGGAGGGGGGATGCCGTCAGGGAAAACAAGGTAATACCCGTCCTCGTCCGTGGCGGACGCATCTACGCCGTCATTCAGGTCGTTGTCATTGTTCAGATCGACGTCGATGACGGCGATTTCCCACGTGGTCGTGCCGTCCGTAACGGTAAAGGTGTAATCCCAGATGATCTGCCGTTCGGTCCCGTCGATAAAGACCGTTTGCTGCCCGATCTGTCCGAACTGTTCCTGGGTCTGGACGGTTTCGTTGTTGGCACCGTCCCCATTGAAGTTGGTCGCACCATCGTTTTCGTTCACCACGAAATAGGTCGTGTCGCCAGAGTAGCTCCAGGTGCCGCTGGGGGCGAAGGCGTAGTTGTTCGCCGCCCCGTTGACGGTGGTTTGAATGCCGCGCAGGGCAAAGGTGTATCCGTAGAACACAGGCATGGGCCTGAACCAATCCAAATCGTTTCGTTGGATTGTTTCTGATCGCTCAACAGGGCGGAGTTAGGGCCTTATTCCGTGGTTCTTGAAGAATTTTGGGAATCTTTGCGGCAATTGCGGCGCATTCACCCGTGTGGGTGGCAATTGGCCACAATTGCCTTGGGCACGCTCTATTCGAAGAATGGGTTGGGGTTCACGCTGTCGAACCCGTCACGCACTTCGAAGTGCACATAGGCGGTATCGTCAGTATCACGCAGCTTTGCCATGGCCTGCCCCCGCGACACCGTATCGCCCTTCGCCACGGTCACATCTGTCACGTTGGCATAGACGGTCAGCAGGTTGTCGGGGTGGCGGACAACGATGATCGGAACACCTTCGGCGCTTTTTGTGATTGCCGCGACAGTGCCTCCGGCTGCAGCGCTGACAGCAGTGCCGGGGGCTGCCTGAATGTCGATGCCTTCATTGCGACCCTTTGCGTAGTCCCGGATGATCGTGCCCTGAACTGGCAGGGACATGTCGCCGGACTGTGCCGGGGCGCTGGCCTGACCCACATCGGCAACTGGCTTGTCAGGGTCCGGGGTGGCTGCTGGTGGGTTGGCGGTATCATCTTCGGGCAAGGGTTTGGCCGAACTGGGTGGCAGGGGGGTGGGTGTGCCAGCACCGGGTGCGGTGGTGCTGTTGTCGGCGGGTGCCGCATTGCGGTCAGGCGCGGCCACACGGGCCACTGGGATCAACAGGAACTGTCCTTCGCGTACGGCGAAATCGGCGCCAAGGCCGTTCCATTCGGCAAGTGATTTGGCAGGCACTTGGTAGAGCCGTGCGATTGTGAACGCGGTTTCGCCTCGTTCCACACGATGTCGTATTGGTTCTTGTCCGGTTTGCGGCAAGGGGGCGGTGGCGGGCGTAGTGGCAACGGGCGTGGGTTGTGCATTGTCGATCGCGTTGCCCGCCAGCGTGGTGACATCCACGGACGAAGGCTGGATCGGGCCTGTGCCCACGGCTCCCGTCGATGGCGACGGTTCCGACACACGACGGGGCAGGGCGATGATTTCGCCGTTGCGCAGAGGCACGTCCGTTTCCACGCCGTTGAAGCGGGCCAGTTCGGCGACAGGCAGCCCAACGCGGGTCGCCACATCCTGTAACGTATCGCCCCGTTTGGCGACTGCAACCTGGTAGTTGGGGTACGAGATGACACCACGGTCGTCTGGCTGTGGCCTGTCCACCGTTGCGTTCTGCGCAGCCTCTGCCGTGGTGAAACCACCACCCAGACCCCGCAAGTCAAAATCAAGCGGTTCTTCACAGGCGGCCAGCACCAATAAGCCACAGGTTGCAATCATCAGGGGGCCACGGGGGCGCTGTAGGGTCGGGATCATCTGCGTCGTCCTCTGCCGGACCCCTCGTAATTGGGGGCCTTTTCGGTTGAGCGCTCTTTACACCAGTTTCAGTCTTTGCCCAAGCCCTCGAGCAGGGGAACAAAGCGGACGTCGCGCAATTCATCATATTCGAGGCCGGTGGCCGTCTTGTGCACGCGGATCAGGCTTTGCACGGTATCTGACTGACCCACGGGCAGCACCATAATCCCACCTTCCTTGAGCTGACCCAGCAGGGGGCCCGGCGGGTCCTCTGCGGCGGCTGTGACGATGATGCGGTCAAATGGGGCTTGGTCCGGCAGACCAAAAGACCCATCGCTTGTGATTGCCGTGATGGTGTGCAGGTTCAGTTCTTCGAAGATGGCGCGCGCCTCGCGCACGAGCCGCCGATGCCGGTCGATGGTGTAGACCCGACGCGCCAGTTTGGCGAGGATGGCCGCCTGATAGCCGGACCCGGTCCCGATTTCGAGCACCTTGTCCCGGGGGCTGACATTCAGCGCCTGGGTCATCAGCCCCACCACCGATGGCTGGCTGATGGTCTGGCCACAGGCAATGGGCAAAGGCATATCTTCATATGCACGTTCGGAAAACAGCCCGCGAACAAAGGGGCCGCGGTCTATCTCTTCCATCGCGCCAAGCACCCGCTTGTCGGTCACGCCCTTGGATCGCAGGGCATAAAGGAACTGCATCTTGCGGGTGGCGAGATCGGTGTCGTCACTCATGTGGCGATGGACCCAAGCTGGTCCAGCATGTCATGCGCGGTGAAATCCGCGCGCATGGGCGTGACCGAGATGTAGCCATCCAGGTTCACGGCGGCGTCGGTATCGGGGGCCGTGGGGACATGCTGGTTGCCGCCCCGAATCCAGAGGAAGTTGCGTCCGCTGGGCGACTGCGTCTGTTCGGTATGGAACCCCACGCCGGGGCGCAGGCCCTGGGACACGACGCGCGTGCCTTTGACATCCGCTGCCGCGACGGGCGGGATGTTGACATTATAGAACAGTTGGTACCCGGGTTGGTCCTTGGGTGTGGCGGCAATAATCCGCTCAATGAGTGTCTTGCAGTGGGTAGCAGACGCCTCGAACGGGTCATCCAGCTCTCGGTTCGCGGGGCCAAAATACTGAGACAGTCCAATCGATAGCACACCCTGCAACGCCCCTTCGATGGCCGCGCCCAATGTGCCGGAATAAAGCGCGTTCTCGGCCGAGTTGTTGCCCCGGTTCACACCGGACAGGATCAAGTCGGGCGGACCCTCCAGCACTTGATGCAATCCAGCCAGGACGCAATCCGCTGGGCTGCCTTCAACCGTGTACCGGTTGGGCGCGATCTGCTGGAACATGAAGGGCCGCGCATAGTTGATGCAGTGGGCCACGCCCGACTGCTCAAAGGCGGGGGCAACGGTGGTCACATGCCCGTCCGGCCCGGCAAGGTCGACCGCGATCTGTTCAAGTACCTGAAGGCCGGGGGCCGAGATACCGTCGTCATTTGTGATGAGAATGCGCATGTGATGCCCCTTTGGACCTTACTATGGGGCCGCGCCGTGTGGAGCAACTGCCTCAGTCTTCGGCAAAGAGTTTTTTGGGACCGAGGAAGGCGATCGTTGCACACCCGCTACGGGCGAACGGCGATGTATCCGTGCGACACGCGGCTGGGTGGGCCGCTTTTGAAGGGGTGCGGGATGATGTCGGTAAATCCAGCGGCTTCCAACATGTTTCGGGCTTGGACCGGGGTGTATGCGGCATTCCCCCAGCGCCATCGGACCAGTGCCGTGCACCAATGCGGGCGGGACAGGGCAAGTACCAACATTCCGCCGGGCGCCAGTTGTCCATGCAGCCAGGCCAGGGCCGCTTGCGGATCGTCCAGATGTTCGACCACATGGGCGCACAGCACGACATCCTGCGGCGGTAGCTGATCCAAGGCTGCACCCAAAGGGGCTGCAAATGCGTTGGCACCGGGCAGGCGGGCCAAGGCCGTGTCGAGCATCGCTTGAGAAATGTCCGTCAGCGTCAGTGTGGCGGGCGCATCATGTGCGTCGAGCCATGCTTGCGCGAAGGCACCTGTGCCTGTGCCAACGTCCAGCACTCTTGGTCTGGTCTCGATCTGCGGCGCTGCCGACATCAGATCGGCATAAGCCGACAGAAAGCCCAGCCTGGAGATACCATCCTGCCAGCCGGTCGCTGCGGCATCATAGATGGATTGAAGTGCTCCGGGTCGCGCAGGTGATCTGGGCCGGTCAAATCGGGTCAGCATGGTCCCATTGGTCCATGCATGGCCATGTGATTCAACCGTTGATTTCGGACAGGATGCGAGCCGCTTCGACAGCCGGATCGGCGAGGGGAGACCGGTCCTCGCCGGGATGGAAGCGTGCGCGTGTTGCCGTTGGCATGGGCTGCGGCGTGGCGACATGCACTTGTGGGCCTGTCTTGGCCGTCTCGGCCTGCCAACTGCGGGCCAGCGCGATCTGCGCGGCCTTGGTCGCGCCGTATGCGCCGTAGAACGATTGGCCGGCAACCGGGTCATCCATGAACACAGCCTTGCCGGATGTGCCCAGCAGGGGGGCGATATACGTGATCAGTGTCGCCGTCGCTGCCACGTTGCCCGCGATGGACTTTGACATGTCCTTGGCGTCGATCATGCTGGTTGGGGCCAGCGGGGCGGCATGGATTGCGCAATGTACCCACATGTCCAGGCTGCCCCAGCGGTCAAAGATTCCACGGCATAGGGTCTGCATCGCCGCGTCATTGCCGATGTCCATGGGTGCAAGCGTTGCGGCACCACCTTTGGCGGTGATCTGGTCATCCAGCTCTTCCAGTGCGCCCGTCGTTTTGGCCACTGCAATGATGTGATGCGTCGGGGCAAGGGCCAGCGCCATGGCCGCGCCAAGGCCACGGGAGGCACCAGTGATAAGGGCAGTCTGTGTCATGGCCCGCTCTTGCCTTGTGGCGGGCCAAGGGTCAAGCGGCAGCCTTGGGCCGGTCGGGCAATGTAAGCGTGCGTTGGCCGACGCCTCCTGCCAGGACAACCCGATCCTCGCCTATGGCAATGACAGTGCCATGGCGGAACGTGTCGCCAACGCTGACCATGCGTGTTTGCCCTCCCGCCGTTCGCAAGAGTGCGCGGCGGCTGTTTTCTGTCCCGACAACACCCAGAAGCTGCAGGTTGCGCAGCGGTAGCACACCGTTTTGTGTCGCAAGATCTGCGGTTGTTGCGTTTGTCTCTTCGGCCATTTGCGTGTGTTCATCCCCATGAATCAAGGGGCGCGGCTAACATGGCTTTTGGCGAGGGGGAACGGGTCTTGGCGCTGATACGCAAGGCTTTGCCCATTGACGTTGAGGCAGTTGGCGGCGGCGCGCTGATCAGCTTTGACGCTTGGCTCTGTGATAGGTCAAGGTGATATGCGCAAGGTGCCAAACGGCGTGTGCATCCAGTGCAGTATCAAGGTCGAACCCAAGCGCTCGACGCCCATCATTGTGGAACTGGTTTGGATAGCGATTATCCATCTGAGTGGCCAGATCGGTTTTGCAATCAACGAATGTCATTAAGCGGTCCGGGATCGTTGGCGACCAGTCGACACGCAGGGTCGAACCGGTGCGTGGGCGTTTGGGCCGCCACGCGGGTTGACCCCATTTCAGGCTTTCATCAAGAGGGCCGATATCAGCGCTAGTCGCAACATCATGCACAATGCCGCGCAGGTGCAGGAAATGGGACTGTGCCGTTTCTGGCCAGGTAGCCGTTCGGTTCAATATCTCTGAAGGCGTAACATCCATACCGCACTATTGCCCGACCTAATGCCATTTTGCGGCAGGAGGGTTACTCTGCCGCCTTCATCTCAAAACCCTTCTCGATCATGTCGGCGGGTTCGACCGGGTACTCACCCGAGAAGCAGGCATCACAATATTGCGGACTGGATGCATCGCGCCCCTTGGTCTCGCCGACAGCGCGGTAGAGGCCATCAAGAGAGATGAACTTCAGGCTGTCGACGCCCAGATGCTGGCACATCTCTTCCTCGCTCATGGTCGCGGCGAGCAGCTTTTCGCGCTGTGGCGTATCGACACCGTAGAAACAGGGCCAAGCCGTGGGCGGCGAAGCGATGCGGAAATGAACCTCTTTCGCTCCAGCGTCCAGGATCATCTCTTTGATCTTGCGCGAGGTCGTTCCGCGCACAACAGAGTCGTCGACCAGAATGACCCGTTTGCCCCGGATCAGGGCGCGGTTCACGTTCAGTTTCAGGCGCACCCCCATATTGCGGATGCTTTCTGTCGGCTCGATGAATGTCCGGCCCATGTACTGGTTGCGGATGATGCCCATGGCGTAGGGGATGCCGGATTCCAGCGAATAGCCAATGGCGGCAGGTGTGCCGCTGTCGGGGACGGGGCAGACGAGGTCTGCCTCGACCGGGGCCTCCTTGGCCAATTCGCGCCCGATGTTTTCGCGAGTCTCATAGACTGACCGACCGCCGAGGATGCTGTCGGGACGGCTGAAATACACATGCTCGAAGATGCAGAAGCGGGGTTTCTGGGGACGGAAGGGGAACCGGCTGTCTACCCCCTTGTCCGTGATGACCACCATTTCACCCGGTTCGATTTCCCGCACGAACTCGGCCCCGATGATGTCGAGCGCACAGGTTTCCGAGCTGAGGACATAGCCGGTGTCGAGCTTGCCCAGCACCAGTGGGCGCACACCCAACGCATCGCGCACGCCGATCAGCTTGGTGCGGGTCATGGCGACAACCGAAAATGCGCCTTCGACCCTGCGCAGCGCATCTTCCATCCGCTCGGGGATATTGCGCTGCAGGCTGCGGGCCATCAGGTGGATGATGCATTCGCTGTCCGATGAGGACTGGAAGATCGAGCCGCGCTCGATCAATTCGCGGCGCAGCGCGTCAGCATTGGTGATATTGCCGTTATGGGCAATGGCCGCGCCGCCCATGGCAAATTCGCCAAAGAAGGGCTGCACGTCACGGATCGCGGTTTGCCCTTTGGACCCAGCTGTTGAGTAGCGCACATGGCCAATCGAAAGGGAGCCAGGAAGCGTTTCCATCACCGCCTGAGAGGTGAAGTTGTCGCGCACATAGCCAAAGCGCCGGGCCGAGTTGAAACCGTGTTCAGGGTGGTAGGCAACGATACCGCCCGCTTCTTGTCCCCGATGTTGCAGGGCGTGCAGGCCAAGGGCCACGAAATTCGCGGCGTCCATTGTCCCGAGGACCCCGAATATCCCGCATTCTTCCTTGAGTTTGTCGTCATCAAAGGGATGGGCAAGAGGCATTTGCGCTGGCGCGGCAAGGTCGGACAAGGGGCAGCTCCGAATCCGTGAATGGGATATGGGCGCGGTGTAACAAGACAGGCTGCCCCTGTCACGAAAGGATCACAAAGCAGGAGCAGATTACGCAGCGACAGTGTCCGGTTGACCAATCTTGCCTGCAGAGAGGGCCAGCATCGCGCGTGCGTCACCATAGCTGAGCTTGGGAAAGAAGCTTTCACCGGTCGTTGGCGCGGCATGGATCAGAAGGCCGGACTGGGCATAGATCATCTCTTCGTCCGCGAAATGCAGTTGAGTCAGGTCCGGGCCATTGAACAGGGTGGGGCGAATCCCGCGCCAGCCGCTCAGGGCCTTGACCGGGACAGAGACAACCGGCGCATCGATCCAGCGGGCAGGCGTGTGCAGCGCGATATGGGCATCCGCTGGCAGTGCGATCTCTGAACATGTCGACAGGACGCCGCCAGGGATGTGAACAAGCTGAGCGCTGCGGTCAGGATGGGTAATCGCTGTGATTTCGGCAAAACCGCCATCCAGCGTGGCAATTGCGTCGCCTGCCTGCAATGTGTCGACCGTATCCCAGCCGTTTTCAGTCTCGAGCAATGTGTGCGCTGTGACGGTGGCGCTGATATGCGGGATCGCGGGTGTTTTGATGGGGGTGATATCGGCAAAGGCGGCGTCGTGGTTCAGAAACATCAGTGTGTCCTCCGGTCAGATCGTGTTTGTGTTCTGGGGACCAGAACGCTCCACAAATCTGCCGCTTTTTGGTCACAACCACGGCCAAAGCCGGGCGCTGTTTCGCCATAGTCACCAGTGGGGCCGCGCGCGCCTTTACTCTCCGCAACGAGGCGACGCGATTAATCTGTGCTTAACCATGATCACGCTGGTGTGGTGCTGCGCTGGCCTCGGAAATGCCTGATTCTCCGAGCTGTGCGGCGAGTTTACTCGCCGCATGCTCCCACAAGGCTTTCGTATTGGCGGGTGATCCAGCCAAGCGCCTGTTCCGGATTCTGCTCTTCGATCTGGCCAGTGAAACGTCCAAACACGGCGGCCGAACGGCTTTCATCCACGATGGTGAATTCCTGACCGGTGATCACCGTGTCGTAAACAAAGAACGCAATGGCAACCAGAAGGATGCCGCGCGCCACACCAAAGAGAAAACCAAGACCCTGATCAATACCGCCGAGGGCCGAACGCTGTATCAAAGATGAAAAAAGCGGGGTGAACAACGACACCACGATCAACGCAACCGCAAAGACAAGGGCAAACGCACCAATGATGCTCAGCTCGCAACTGTCTGCGATAAAGTCGCCCACCACCGGTATTTCACGCACCAGCGGTTCCACGCGCGGGGCAAACAGGAATGCCAAAATGGCAGCAGCGATCCAGCCTGCGATTGCCATGGCTTCACGCATGAAGCCGCGTCCATATGCCAGCAGGGCTGACAGGATGATGACCACGGCGACTGCGCCGTCAATTATGGTGAACCCTTCCATGGTCCTGCCCCTTTATTCTGCTCTTGCAGCGCTTAACCCGCACCAAACACATCACCAACAAACTCGGTCAAATCGCTGAAGCGTTTCAGCGTCATGCCGGGTGCACTTTGGGCTTTTCCGCCTTTGGGTGCGATGGATGACGAAAAACCAAGTTTTTGGGCTTCTTTCAACCTGTTTTCCGTCTGAGGGGCGGGACGAAGCGCACCGGACAGGCTTATTTCGCCAAAAACCACCGTATCTGCGGGTAAAGCACTATCTTCGCGTGCGGATAATAACGCCGCAGCTACAGCCAGATCCGCGGCAGGTTCACTGATCTTCATACCGCCGGCAACATTCAGATAAACATCAAGGCCGGTAAACGGAACACCGCAACGCGCTTCGAGCACGGCCAGGATCATGGCGAGCCGCCCGCCATCCCAGCCGACAACGGTGCGGCGCGCCTGGGAATGGGGCGAGGGGGCGACCAGCGCCTGCATCTCGCACAGGACGGGACGGGTCCCCTCAATCCCGGCAAAAACGACGGATCCGGGCGATGGCTCTCCCCGTTCGGATAGGAACAGGGCGGACGGGTTCGTGACCTCAGCCAGCCCCTTGCCGGTCATTTCGAACACGCCGATCTCGTCGGCTGGACCGAAGCGGTTCTTGACCGCACGCAGGATGCGGAATTGATGGCCGCGCTCGCCTTCGAAATAAAGCACCGTATCGACCATATGTTCGACGACGCGCGGGCCCGCGATTTGACCCTCTTTCGTGACATGGCCAACCAGGATGACGCTGATGCCCTTGCGCTTTGCGAATGTGGTCAGCTCGTGCGCAGCGGCACGGACCTGGCTGACCGAGCCGGGCGCGCTGTCCACGGTGTCGAGCCACATCGTTTGAATGGAATCGATAATGGCAAGGCCCGGGGCCTCGGCCTCAAGCGTGGTCAGAATATTTCGCAGGTTGGTGTCCGCCGCCAGTTGCACCGGCGCGTCCGCCAACCCAAGGCGCTGGGCGCGCATCCGAACCTGTGCACTTGCCTCTTCGCCGCTGACATAGACCGTTTTCAGTCCGGTGCGTGCAAAACGGGCGGCCGCTTGCAACAACAGGGTGGACTTGCCGATGCCGGGATCACCCCCGACCAGTATGGCCGAGGCTGGCACCAGACCGCCGCCCAGAACCCGGTCCAGTTCTGCAACCTTGCTTTGGGTGCGCGGCGGTGGGGTTTCCTGTGTCGCGAGGTCGGTCAGGGTGACTGTACTTCCGCGTTTTGCGCCAAGGCCCTTGCTGCTTGGACCTGCAGACAGGCCCGTGTCTTCGCTGATCGTGTTCCACTCGCCACATCCATCACAGCGGCCCGACCACTTGGAAAAGGACGCGCCGCAGGCCGAACAGGTATAGGTGGTGCCGGATTTTGCCATGCGCCTTGGTCTGCCAGCGGCAGCGGGGCCGGGCAAGCCCTATTCGACGCGCAAGGGAAGTTGGGTGACCTTGGCCGGTTTGGCGGGTTGGTTCAGTTCGGGCAGCAGACGCTCCATCTCGTCCAGCAGCCGTTCAAGATGGGCGCGCGCCACGTTTTCCTCCAGCTCCAGCCGGTTGATCCAGGTCGAGAATTCACCGTGAATGGCCTTGGCTTGCTCCAGTCGGTCGTTAAACTGCTCAATCTCGAACTGACGCTCCTGAAGGAAGGAGCGCGCCCGTGCGACCTTGGTGTCGGAATAGGCTTCGGCCAAGTCGCGGCTGATGTGGGACATCTTGGCGGCCAGTTCCAGCAGCTCGGGTTCGAGCATGCCCAGATCAGGATGATCCCGCAGAAAGGCAAGGCGATCCCGCGTGCTTTCAAACGCGTCACTCAGGTCAAAGGTGCCGCTGCGATCCGCGTGATGTGCAGCGTGATAGGCACGGGTGATGTCATCGACGCCAACACTGAATTGCCGGTGCGAGTTTTCAAGCTGCATGATGCGCATGTTTGTTGGCAGGAAAAAACACAAGGCAACTGCAAGGACAGTCAGCCCGATTTGAGCGATCATTCCAGCTTGGGCAACTGGCGCGCCATTCCAAGTAACCGAAAGGTCAATCCACGGCCAAAAGCCTGCCGCAGCCATCCCAGTTGTGACAATCAATCCAAGTGCGAGCGCAGCAAAAAGAAAAAGCGCGAGCCGTCGCATGGTTGCGGCAAGAACTTGCGCCGCGAAAATCACTTGTTTCATTAGCCTTCCCCCCAGAAGACGCACTAATCCTTGCAGCATATCCATAAGGGTCGGAAAATACAGTCAAAAAGTGGTGAATGTGCGGACTGCAAAACACGGACTGTTTCCGCTTTCGCATCAATCACCGTGGCTGGATACGATTCTTTCAGTTCGAACGCCGACCCAAAGCGATACCAGAATGCACGCGGTAAACAGATACAGACCCCACGCCACTTCGAGCCGCCCAACGCCGACCCCCTTAGCCACCGTGATATAGATCGCGATCAGAAAGATGTCTGCCATTGCCAGTTTCCCCATGATCCGCAGCGTGGGGGCAAGGCGTGGGCTGGCCATGTTCCAATGCAGCAGTGCAAGCCCGATGGTCTTGGCCATCGGTGCCAGCAGTGCAAAGACCGCCACGACAAGCGCAAGGAAGATATCCGTGCTCCAAAGTGATTGAAGACCGGTCAGAACCGAAATCTCTTTCAGTTTGAAAAGTGGCAGCAGCCCGGCCTTGAGCAGTGGCGCAAACCACGAGACCGGGAACAGGACGAGCAGGGACAAATTGATCCAGCGATGCATGGCGGCAGGTGGCCGGGCCACGGGTGGCATGTCAAGCACGGGTGGGAATCAGCGGACGGTTTCGATCGGCCCTTCTGCCCGGCCATGAATGAACTGATCGACGTATGGATCAGTGGCCGCATCGATGTCGGACACGGGACCTGTCCAGCGGATCTTGCCCCCGTGCAGCATCGCCACGTTGTCGGCAATGGTCCGCACGGAGGTCATGTCATGGGTGATCGTCATCGTGGTCGCGCCCATCTCGGTCACGATCTCGCGGATGAGGTCGTTGATGACGCCCGCCATGATCGGATCAAGTCCGGTGGTCGGTTCGTCAAAAAAGATGATCTCGGGTTCTGCCGCAATGGCCCGCGCCAGCCCCACACGTTTCTGCATCCCGCCCGACAGTTCGGCGGGCAGACGATCCGCCACATCCGGCGTCAGTCCCACACGGCGCAGTTTCTCGATGGCAATCTCGTGTGCCTCGGCCTTGGGGCGCGCAAGGCTGCCGCGCAGCAGGCGAAAGGCGACGTTCTGCCAGACGGGCAGGGAGTCAAACAGGGCGGCCCCCTGAAACAGCATCCCGAACCGGGCCAGAAAGGCATCCCGGTCGCCCGTCTTGCTGACGTCTTGCCCATCAACCGTGATCGTGCCCGTCTCGGGTGCGACAAGGCCAAGGATGGTCTTGATCGTGATGGACTTGCCGGTGCCGGACCCGCCGATGATCACCATCGACGTGCCGCGCGCGACATGCAGATCAACACCGCGTAGAACGTGATTGTCGCCAAAGCTTTTGTGGATGTTGTCGAGTGTGATCATCTGGCAGGGCCTTTGACGAACATAAAAGAGGGCGTGTTCTGGGTCATACGGAAAAGAACACCCCCGTGAGCACGAAGTTGGCGGCCAGGATCAGCACGGCAGCGGCCTCGACCGACCCCTTGGTCGCCCGGCCCACACCCTGCGCACCCCGGCCTGAGTTCATGCCGAAGTAGCATCCCATCAAGGCGGCGATGCAGCCGAACACCGCGCCTTTCACAAGGCTGGATGTAATATCCCGCATTTGCAGGAAATCGACCGTGTTCTGGATGTACGCAGCTGCGTTGAACCCAAGGGTGCCCGTGGCAACCGCATAACCACCAAAGATGCCAATCACATCACCAACGGCCACCAACAATGGCACGACCAATGTGGCGGCTAGCACGCGCGGCACCGTCAGGTACTTCATTGGATGGGTCGACAGCGTGACCAAAGCATCAATCTGCTCGGTCACTTTCATCGTCGCAATCTCGGCCGCGATGGAAGAGGTGACGCGTGCGGCGATCATCAGCCCGACAAGCACCGGACCCAATTCGCGCACCATGCCTATGGCAACGATCTGGGGCACCACCGCCTCGGCATTGAAGCGCGCGCCGCCGGCATAGATTTGCAGCGCCAGCGCGCCGCCTGTGAAAATGGCTGTCAGCCCCACAACAGGCAGTGACAACCACCCGATATTCAACAGGGACAGTGCCAACTCGCGTGGATAAAACGGTGGCCACAGCAAGTGCGTGACGGCGGTACCAAAGAACATGGCAACCCGGCCAATCGCGGCCAAAAGGCCCAGCGTGGCCCGTCCAAGTGCTGCGATCCAATTCATCCGACAAGGCTCCGTTGATAGCGCAGGCCAAGCGAGGTCAGGATTTCGTAACCAATCGTACCGGCGGCCTCGGCCACCGTGTCCACGGATTGGTGACGGCCCACAAACTGCAGCTCGGCCGGATCGTGGTTCAATCCGGTGACATCCGCCGTGATCAGGTCCATGGACACGCGGCCGACCACGGGGCAGGGCGTGTCACCGGCAAAGAGCACCGCCTTGGACCCCATCGCCCGGATCAACCCATCTGCATAGCCGCCGGAGACCGTGGCGATGCAACTGTCGCGGGGGGCGATCCAGGTGTTGCCGTATCCTACGCTTTCTCCCTGCATTACATCCCGCACCTGAATGACCGGCAGATCCAGCGTGATCACCGGGGCTGCATCCACAAACGGTAGCCCGCCATAGAGCCCTATGCCGGGACGTGTCATGTCAAAGTGATAATCCGGGCCCATTATCGTGCCGCCAGTGGCAGCAAGAGAGCGGGGAATGTCCAGACCGTCAGTCATCGCACGGAACTCGGACAATTGCCTTGCATTCATCGGGTGATCAGGCTCATCCGCGCAGGCCAGATGCGACATGATCAGCGCAGGACCTTGGGCAATTGCAATGTCGCGTACGGCGGACCATTCGGCGGGCTCCATACCCAGGCGGTTCATCCCGCTGTCCAGTTGAATGCCGAAGGGCGCACCCGGCAACGCCTCGACATGGCGCAGCATCTGGTCAACGGAGTTGAGCAACGGGGTCAACGCGGCTTCGCGGATCGCGTTGGTATCGCTAGCCATGTGGCCGGAAAAGACGTAGATCGCCGGACCCTGACCAATCGCCCCGCGCAGCGTGTTGCCTTCCTCAGCCGTGGCCACGAAAAAGCTGCGCACGCCAGCGCGTACAAGGGCGCGGCCCACGACGGGCGCACCCAGCCCATATCCATTGGCTTTGACCACCGCACCGGTTTCGCACGCGCTGAGTGCATCAAGGGATTGCCAATTGCGCACAAGCGCGCCGAGGTCGATGGATAGGGTCGCAGATGTCATGACCGGCTGTTTGGCAGGACGACGCGCATTGGTGAAGAGGAAAATGCGATATGGGCTTAAGGCAGCGCAAAGATGTCGCGATTGCGTTCCCAGATTTCCTCTCCGATCAGGCAGTTATAGGGTGCTGTGGCCTGGGCACGCCACAGCCGCGCGGGCTGCCCGGCTATTTCAAGCACCAGTTTACGCCGCACCGCATCCTCAAATTCCGCCCAATCCGCAACGGGCACGACAAAGGCACCGGTGCCGCCAATGACACATGCGGTGTAGTACGCATCAAGATCGGGAATATTCCACCGGGACGTAAATCCGTCATCCTGCGTCATCAATGGCAGTCCGTTGATCGTGATGCCTCGCGCCAGAACGGCATCTCGGGCCAGAGTGACCGGACGCCCCATGTTGTTCGGGCCGTCCCCTGACACATCAATAACCCTGCGCAAACCATCAAATGCGTTCCGGTCAATGCTCTCAGCGGCGTGCATCAACGCTCCGGAAATCGAAGTGCGGCGCATCGCATCGTCAAAATGGGCTGTGATCTGACCCGCAATTGCGACTGCATCTTCCGGGGTGGCCAAAACGGTCCAAGGTACAATGATGCGCTGATCATGTGTCCCGGCCCATTCAACATAGGTGATTGCGATCCGACCCAGAAACCCGCTCGTGATGGCGGCCTGCACCTCGGCCGCTTGAAGGGCAGCGGCATAGCCGCGTCGCTGGATTTCAAGCTCATATGGCTGCATGGAGCGGCTGACATCAACGGCGAGGAACAGCTCCACATCTACTTCGATCTGCTCCTGCGCATGCACGACCGAGCCAAAACAAACCAAGAAAACAAGAAGCCAGCGCATGTTGATACTGTGCCGGGCAAGTGTGACTCTGTCCAATCACAACGCGGCCATACAGCTTCTTCTGGCTAAAAATACCTCGGGGACGCCGAAGGCGGGGGCAGAGCCCCTAAAAGCATTGGGGGCGTGCGCAGCGCGCCCTTGTGATCAGAACCCGGCGTCGCCACCGCCACCCTGCTGCCACGGCTGTACCAGATTGCCAAAACGCGTGAAGCGTCCTTCGAAACTCAGGTCTACTGTGCCAATCGGGCCGTGACGCTGCTTGCCAATGATGACTTCCGCGCGACCGTGCAGGCGTTCCATCTCTTCCTGCCATTTTGCCATGGCTTCCAGATCGTGATCGCCCGGTTTCTCACGTTCCTTGTAGTACTCTTCGCGGAACACGAACATGACCACGTCGGCGTCCTGCTCGATCGATCCCGATTCCCGAAGGTCCGACAGCTGCGGGCGCTTGTCCTCCCGGTTTTCGACCTGACGCGAAAGCTGCGACAGCGCGATGACGGGGATGTTCAGCTCTTTGGCGATGGCCTTGAGGCCCATGGATATCTCGCCAATCTCCTGCACACGGTTTTCGGACACACCGCGCACCAGTTGCAGGTAGTCAACAATCAGCACATCCAGCCCGTGCGTCCGCTTCAACCGGCGCGCGCGCGCGGACAGCTGTGCAATCGGGATGGCGGCAGTGTCGTCAATATAGAGCGGGCAGGCTTCGAGTTGTTTGGCCGCGTCCACGAAGCGCCGGAACTCGGCCTCGGTCATGTCACCACGACGAATGTTTTCGGACGGCACTTCGGCTGCCTCGGACAGGATACGTGCGGCGAGCTGCTCGGCGCTCATTTCGAGCGAGTAGAAGCCCACGACACCACCCTCGATGGATCCCTCGGACCCGTCCGGTTTCAGACCCTTCTTGTAGGCCTTGGCGATGTTGAACGCGATATTGGTGGCGAGCGAGGTTTTCCCCATGGACGGACGACCTGCAAGGATCAGCAAATCCGACGGGTGCAGCCCGCCCAACTTCTTGTCCATATCGATCAAGCCGGTAGAGATGCCCGCAAGCCCGCCTTCACACTGATAGGCCGCGTTGGCAACATTAACTGCGTCAGTTACGGCCTTGAGAAAGCTTTGAAACCCACCCTCGGATGTGCCCTGCTCAGCCAGCTTGTAAAGCGCCTGTTCGGCCTCAACGATTTGTTCCTTGGGCTCCGAGGCGACATCGACCTTGGCCGCCTTGGCGCTGATGTCGCGCCCCAGTTGGATTAGGTCTCGACGCACGGCAAGGTCATAGATCATCTGCGCATAGTCGCGCACGGCAAAGGCGCTGATGGCGGCCCCCGCAAGACGGGCAAGGTAGGCTGGACCGCCCAGTTCCTTCAGCCCCTCATCCTCCTCCATGAACGCCTTGAGCGTCACGGGGCTTGCGAGATTGTTCTTGGCGATCCGGGCCGCCGAAATCTCGAAGATGCGTGCGTGCACAGGGTCGTAAAAATGGGACGGGTTGATGATCGCCGCGACACGGTCATAAATGTCGTTGTTGGTCAGGATCGCGCCCAGCAACTGCTGCTCGGCCTCGATCGAGTGGGGCATGGTCTCGGCATCCTGAACCGCTACCCCGGTCGGATTGATTGCTGCAATCTCGTTCATCGCCCCACTCTCTGCTCGTTTTTCTGCTGTCCCCGTAACGCCGGGGGATGTCACAGCACTGTCACAAGGGCCATCGGGAAATATGCGGGGATAAGCCTGTGCATATCGTGACGCCTGGCAACGGGCCCATCAACATATAGTGGAATGCGGCAGGCATGTCACGATATCATGACGGCTGTAGCGGTTCGAATCATCTTATGCACACATGGTCCACACGGACCTATCCACAGAAAACTCGCATTTGCCCCCAAATTCATCCAGATGTGTCAGTGTGCCCGGACACCGCGCGGCGCCGGAGTTGCCGGAATGCCTCAGCTGCGCGCCGCTTGCCAGCCGCGCGGATCGTTAAGGAACTCTTCGACACCGGTCAGGGTCGCTGCATCGAATGCGCCCGAGGCTTTCGCCTCGGCCAGCACGTCCCACCAGGTGCACAGCGAATGCAAGTTCACGCCGTGATCGCCCAGCGTTTTTTCCGTTTCGGGAAAGATACCGTAGTAGAAGATGACAGCAGTATGGGCACAGGTCGCGCCCGTGTCGCGAATAGCATCGACGAAGCTAAGCTTCGATCCGCCATCAGTGGTCAGATCCTCGACCAGCAGGACGCGCTGGCCTTCGGTCATGTCGCCCTCGATCCGGGCGCCTTTTCCGTGGCCCTTGGGCTTCTTGCGCACATAGGTCATGGGCAGCGCCATGCGTTCGGCCACAAAGGCTGCAAATGGAATGCCCGCCGTCTCACCGCCAGCGATGTTGTCAAACGCCTCGAACCCTGCATTGCGCATCACCGTGACGGTCAAGAAATCCATCAGCGTTGTGCGGATACGCGGGTAGGAGATCAGCTTGCGGCAATCGATGTAAGCGGGGCTGGGCAGGCCCGAGGACAGTGTGAATGGCTCTGCGGCGTTGAAATGCACGGCCTTGATTTCCAGCAGCATGCGGGCCGTCAGCCGGGCCATTTCTTCGGATGTGGGATAGCTGGTGGGGATCATGGTGCTTTTCTTTCAGGCTGTGCCGCCGTTGGAAGGTGCGGGAGCCTCCGGCGGGAGTTTACTTGGCAAGATGAAGATCGATCAGGCAACGCGCCACTGCAGATCAAAGCCCGGGTCGAAGACGGTAACGGGGCCGTCATCGGTATCCACATGGGTGGGCAGGTCGGGTGCGGATTTGCTGAGGGTGATGGCGCTGTTGTTGATCGGTAAGCCATAGAATGCGGGCCCATTCTTGGATGTGAAGGCTTCGAGCTTGTCGAGCGCGCCGTCCTCCTCGAATACCTGCGCGAGGATCGGCAGCGTGTTGGGAGCGGTGAAACAGCCGGCACATCCGCAAGGCAGCAGCTTGTTGGCATCCGTATGCGGCGCGCTGTCAGTGCCAAGGAAAAACCGCGCTTCACCGCTTGTCGCAGCCGCGCGGAGGGCAAGCCGATGCTCTTCGCGCTTGGCGACGGGCAGGCAGTAATAATGCGGTTTGATCCCACCGGCCAGGATGTGGTTGCGGTTGATCACCAAGTGATGCGTCGTGATCGTGGCCCCAAGGCTGTCGTCCTGCGCGTGGGCATAATCCACGGCATTGGATGTCGTGATATGCTCCATCACCACCCGCAGGCCGGGCGTGGCACGGCGGATCGGGTCAAGGATACGGTCGATGAACACCGCTTCGCGGTCGAAGATGTCGATGTCGCTATCCGTGACCTCGCCATGCACGCACAGCGGCAGTCCAATCTCGGCCATCCGTTCCAGCACCGGGCGGACGTTGTCAAAGTTGGTCACCCCAGAGGCGGAGTTGGTTGTCGCGCCGGCCGGGTACAATTTGACCGCTTTCACCAGTCCGCTCGCATGAGCTGCTGCAACGTCATCTGCGTCTGTGTCTTCGGTTAGGTACAGCGTCATCAGCGGCTCGAAATCCATGCCATCCGGCAAGGCTGACAGGATCCGGTCGCGGTAGGCTGCGGCCTGCGTGCCGGTCACTACGGGCGGCACAAGGTTCGGCATGATGATGGCGCGGGCAAAGTGTTGTGCGGTCCAGGGCAGCACGGCCTGCATCATTGCGCCGTCACGCAGGTGCAGGTGCCAATCGTCGGGGCGGACAAGAGTGAGTGTGGTCATGCGCCGCCGTTAGCACGGGGGTGGCCGGGGTTTCTAGTCCTCGGTCCCCACAGCGATGTCATTTGCAGTGTTGCGCAGTACCTCGATCTCGGCAAGACGACGCTGGAACCGGGGCGCGCGTTTCATACGCGTCACCACGTTGCGCGTCATCATGTATGTCAGTTCCGTCCGCTCATTGCGGTCCAGCGCGGCCAGAACGCGGCGCAAATAACCGGGGTAGTCGCGCCGCGCGCGATAGACCCTGGCGAATTGCAGGTCGTCCAGTGTGCCCTCGGCCGCCATTTCAAGCAGATCGGGCAGCACATCCATTGCCATCAGATCGCTTTGGATCGTGTCGCCCATATTGCGCAGGCGGTATTGCGTGACGCCCGCGCGGGTGAAGAGGGCCGCGTGCATGGCATCCAGCGTCTCGACCGGGTCATAAAGCACATAGGCTTGGGCACATGCGTCCAGCATGTCCGGGGCGTAGCCATAGCGGGAGGTAAAGTCGGTGCGGCGCATCTCGATAAAGCGATCGTCCCACTCGGTGACGCGCGGGTCGAGTGTCGCCTGCGGCTGGATCACCAGAACCTGCGCGCCGGGGGCTGCAACGGAATACGCAGCGGCCGCATAGCCGCATGGACCGGCCCCATAAAACAGGACGGTCTCGAAATCGTCGAAAAAGCCGTCATCAATCAGGCGATCGAACAGGCCAATCACGTGCCGGTCGCGAAACCACGTGTCGCCGTCCGACGCGATGCACAGGTGCGACCAGTCATTGTCGCGCACCATGGACCATCCCAGCGGTTCGGCCCGTTCCGATAAGGCGCGCATGCCCTGTACCGATTCGAATGTCACAACCAGCGTGTCGCCGCGCCGGATATGTGCCGCAAAGTGCTTGCGCCCAAGCGGCTGAAAAAACCCTTGATCTTCAGCGGTTTGTGCCAAACGTGACAGCCATTCACCCTTGGGCAGATCAGCCAGATCCGGCTCGAACGGAATCTCTTGGTCCTGCATCGCTCTATCCTCACATCCCGCCTTTGAACGCGCGGGTTGAGGACAGGGTACCGCCGCAATGGGGCAAAAATGGGGAAAATTTGAGCGACTATTGCGCCGAGCTGCGCGCCAGATTTGCGTATCGGATCATGAATTGCGCAGCTTTCGGAGGCACGGGACGTGTCGGGGGCGTCATCAGAAGGCGGCCGAAAAGGGCGCGGAACGGCTCCTGCTTCATCAGCGTATCAAATCGGGATTTGCGCCACGCCACCGCGTCGGCGTGCAACGCCCCAAGCGTGCCATCCGCCCTGAGATCGCCCAAATGCGCATCTCGCCGTTCCCGATAGCGGCTGATTGTTCTGTCCTCATCCGTGCAGAAATTCCGTTCCACCCAATAGTCCATGCCCAGAATGTCATCGGAATGAACGGCACGACCACGGTCCGCTTTCAGAACATAGCTCTCCATTGCACCAAGGGGGTAGTGGTTCAACTGAGCCAGCCCGTAATTTGGCTGTCCGTAGTTTGAAAACAGGCGCCGGGTCTTGAACTGTTCAGTCAATTCACGCCCATGACTGTCGAACCACCGCGCGTCTGCGAGCTTGGTTTGATCTGCATCCCTGGGGCGATGCACCCCGGGTTTGCGATATGTGCCGTTGTTTGCGTAAAGCGTCTTGAACATCGACGCGCGCCAGGGCCAGTGCAGGATTTCGGGCGCTGCCATTGGAAAGGTATCAGTGACCGGGTGGTCCGTGTGCCGAACCTGGCCGTTATTGCCGAAAAGGCGCCACGTTAGCGCGATGGCCGTGGCGTCGGGCAGGGCGGCATGAAGGTCGGCCAATGTGCCGTCACCGACATGGATGTTGACGAACTCGTCGATGTCGAGCGGCAGAATCCAGTCCGCCTTCTTGACCTGATCCATCTTTGCCGCCGCCTTGAGTGCGGTGAACTGAATACCACCCTTGTCGTAGGGACCCTCATTGCGGACATGGGTCAGCCAGCCCATTTCGGCCAGCCGATCCAGCATCACATCAGTGCCATCGTCGCAATCGTTTGAAAAAACAAGGATATCATCAAAGCCGACAGCCCGGTGATGGGCAAGCCACTCCAGCAGGAACGCCGCCTCGTTCCGGACCGTCAAAAGCGCAAGATGTGTCACCGGAGCGGCCAGGCCCTGCGGAACGTGACGACTTTCTGGGTCGACAGCTTGGGAAAATAGGCCAAACCCGCCGCCATCATCGCGCCAAAGACGGCATTCACACCCTCGGGTCCGATCCACTGCGGATGCAATTCGATCACGGCGGCGCGCAGTGTGCTCAGGTCCATCTCGGGCAAAAGCTCTGCTTCGCCGCCCTCGACGTCGCACACCAGTACGGTCGGCTTGATCGCCTTGGCCTGCTGACCTGCGTTTACGACATCCACAGTGTCAGTACGCACAATGACGTCACCATTTGCCTCATCCGCAGACGAGGCCAGGACATTGCCCCGCACATAGAAGTCCTTGGTGCCCTTGCGTTTACCGAGCATGGCGTGGTGAACCGTCGCATTCTCGATCTCGTTGGCGGTGTGAACACGGCCGATATAGTCGGCCAGGTCCCGGTTTGCCTCGTACACATGCACATGCGCCGCTGGGCTCTTCTTGGCGATCAGGGCCGAGATGAAGCCAAGGCCGCCGCCCAGTTCCAGCACAACGTCATCGGGCTGGATGACCCGCAGAACCGCGTCGCCTTCCTGTTTCTCGTACAGCCCACGTCGCAGGCTGCTCGCAATGCGTGGTTTCAGCACTTCCATATCGCGCGGAAACAGCAGTCCCCTTGGGGTCGTGATCATATCTTGTTCGATCCGTACTCCGTCCATCTCAACTCTCCATGTCGAGGGCGAGGGCATAGGCCACCCGCTCGGTCTCGGTCAGTTTGACCTTGAGTGCCTGATCATACAGGTCTTGGAACTCCGGATTGGCGTGAAGTTCATCCGCCTTGGTCCGATGCCATGTCAGACCTTTTTCGTGCCACTTGCGCAATTCGGCATCCGCCATCAGTGCTTGGTATTCGGTACGCATGCGGGGCAGGTTGCGCTTGATGGTGATGTCGCGGAAATCGGACCAGTCCATGCGGATCCAATAGTTGATGCCAATGGATCGATCCACGTGCAGTGCGCGGCCCCGTTGGCGCTTGATCAGGAAGCTTTCAGCGCTGCGCAAGGCATAATGATTGAGCTGAAGCAGGTCGTAGCCAATTGACTTTTTCGAACTTCTCCAGCCGTTCTCGGCGGCCTCTTTGGTCATATCCTTGCCGGATCCATTCACCCAATGCACTTTCTTGGCAAATTTGGGGTCCAGCTTGTTGGGCCGGTGACAGCTGATCTTTTCATAGGCGCCAATGTTCTTGAACATCGTCTTGAAGCCCCAGACCGTGTGCGGTTTCGGGCAGTATTTCGGGGCGCAGCGATCAAATTGGTCTATGACGAAGTCATCTTTCAGATGGGTCACGCCGTTGTGGCCAAACAGTCGCCAGGTCATTGCGACATTGGTGGCATCGGGCACGGCGTCAAAGAAATCCTGCAAAGTGCCGTTACCTGTCCGCACGTTCATGAACTCATCCACGTCGATATGGATGATCCAGTCGGCGTTCTTGATCAACGGTTCCTTGAGCGACTGGTTCAGGGCGTATTGCTGGGGTGAGTTGCCCTTCCAGTTGTCATTATTGCGGTGCTGAAGCACGCCCATCTCTTGCAGACGGTCAAGGATTTCGCTTGTCCCGTCCTCGCAGCCATTGGTGTAGATCAGGAAGTTATCGACCCCCATGGCACGGTGATACGCGACCCATTCAACGATATAGGGCGCCTCGTTCTTCATGCAGCCGACAATGACATTGCCACTCGACCCCTTGGGCAGCTTGCGCGTTTCAATAGGCGCATACGCGGCGGCCACCTCTTCCTCGTTCACCGCGCCCAACTTGTTATGCGGGGCAAAGGAAGAGGTGCGCAGTTTTTCAAAGTTCTGAACAGCCAACGGCGGCATCAACTTGCGGGCGGTATCGGTCAAGCCATCAGATGGTTCCGCAGAGGCAGCAGGCGCGTGCGCTGCACTGCTATTCAGGCGTGCCAGGTCAGCCGCCTTGGTTTTGCGCTCTTCCTGGGTGGCCTTGTCGATGCGCCACATGAACCCCAGCAGATATTGTGATGCGCGGAACCCGCGTGTCGGGTCCGCCTCCGCCCATGTCTTCTTGGCCTTTGGGGCCTTGAACAGCATGCTCGGCAGGTCGTGCGACTTGGCAATGCCCTTGTTCTGCTCGGCAAATGTCTTGGAAATCTTTGACAGGGACGCGGGATCAATCGGATCGCCACCCACCTTGATCTCGGTCACGAAGGATCGCCAGAGCTGCCGGGGCAGAATGCGCTTTTCGCTGGCCAGAACCTGGAGGATCAAGTCATTCAGCTGACGCCCGCGCGCCAACCATGCCGCCGACGGCTCGATCGGCACGTCCGCCTTGGTCGCCTTGCCGATCTTCGATTTGATCTGAAAGGCTGCGCGGATTTCGTCCGTGACAGTCTCGGCGGCAAAGGCTTCGGCGTCATAGGCGCGAAATGTGAGTGCCCCGTCGCCGAACACCGCATTCCAGTGCCGTTCGAGCGCGGCATAGTCCAGCCAGCACGGTGGCGCTTGGTTTTCGATGAACACACCGGCCTGCGGATTGATCCGGTGGGCGGCCGCCAACGCATCCGCCCACCACATTTTGCTGCTCGAGAGGTCCAGCTCCTGTGTCAGTGATGTACCGCGCCCCTCCATGATTTGCTCGCCGTAGCGGCGGGCAAGCAGTTGGGCAGGCTCATCAATATGCGCGACGATGCGGATATCGTTGGACAGGGGCGTCAGTAACGCTTTCAACCGCTCGAGTTCCGATTTCGACACAAGGCTAACGCCAAGTTGCGAAGCGGACAGAATCAGGTGGTCGGGCGAAAACTGTGCGACTTCTTTGGCCAGATCGGACGCCACAGTATCATGCAGGACCTTCTGCTTGTCGTCGGTGATATAGCCGCGGTTGTACCGCAGAGGGTCAATATGCGCGGCTTCCGTTACGGCCATGAAAAGCCGCGTGTGGTTCTTGTTGCCCAAAGCACGTGAATACAGCACGCCTTTTGTGATCAACTGATCACGCTTGGCCGCCAACACATTTTGCAGACGGTCTGCGCCCACCTGTTCCAGACCGATATGCAGGTGGATTTGCATTACGCAACCTCGTTCAACTTGTTCACATTGGTCTTGCCCCACCAGTTCACCGGTATCTCAAGAAACCCGCTGATCAGATCCTTGGCGTCGGGGTCGGCCACGTCATATTCCAGAAAATCGTCATCGTCGCGGAAGATCGCGCGCAGGTGCGCGTAATGTGCTTCGATCCATTGCATCCGTTCGATGCTGGTTTCGCCAAACCCCTCGGGCAGGCCGGGGATGTTGTTGGAGGGCAAGCGCGAGGTGCCCAGATCGGACCAGGCCAGCATGGATTGGGACATGTGGAACGGGTCGCGGTTGGAGGCAAGGAACTTGACGCCAGGATTGTGTTTGCGGATGGCGGTGATCAGGCCAAAGTCCATTTGCGGCCAAAGTGACCGGCCTTCGCGCAGCACGCTCATTTCAGAGATCGCATTGAAGTCATCGAAATAGAAGCCGGGATCGCCCGTCTCGAAATAGCCGCGATAGAGCAGGTCGGCGATAAATGCGTTGTGCAATTGTGTGTTCTGGGTCTGGCGCGGACGGACCCGATGATCCGCGACATGCAGCCCAGCCCTGCGCAAGGCGCGGGCCAGCGTCGTGGTGCCGGTCTTGGGCAGGCCAAGGTTTACAACGCGCAGTGTCATTCGGCAGGCTCCATCAGCCCCAGCTCGATCAGCATCGTTTCTTCCTGCGGGGGCAGGGCCCGTGCGGCGCGCAGCTGTGCCTGCATCGCCTGGTAGTCGGGCCTGGCCAGCAACGTGTCCCGCTTGGCCATGTGCAGCGCCACGCATTCCTCATGCAAGGCTTTGATCTCTTTGTCTTTCTTTAACTCCGCCAGTGCTTTTCTGAGATCCGGAACGTAACGCTGAATGCTCTTGTCTTCCCAGGCCGGGTCATTCCGCTCGCGCCAATAGGTGTCGTCAAATGCCCGGTTTTCACGGTTCACATCGCCGCGGTCATTCTTGACCAGGTAACTGTCCAGGCTGCGCAAGGCGTAGTGATTGAGCGTCGCAAAGTCGCGCGCGCCATGGGCCGGAAAACGTCGGATGCGGCGCGGATTGGCTGCCACCAGGAACTTGTGCTGCACCTTGCGTCCTGATCCATCCGTCCAGACGGGCTTCGCCTTGCCCTTCTGAAAGGGGCGGTGCGCGCCGTAATACTGCAGCGGAAAGTCGTGGCGCACCAGCGACTTGACCTCAATGGCAGTCTCCCCACACCACAGGTCGGGATTGTGCGAGCGGTGGAACTGTTCGATCACCGGCTTGTCGACAAAGCTGCTCACGCCATCATTGGCAAAGAACTGGAAGGTCACGGAAATGGCCCGCGGATCACCACAGGCATCGATCAGGGCAGGGATCGTATGATCGCCCACATGGATGTTCAGAAACTCGTCCACATCTGCGACCCACACCCAGTCAGCCTCGGTCACGACATCCTGACGGCGCGCAGCCTTCAGCGCTTCCATCTGGTAATTGCGCCCTTCGGCTGGGTTGGGCAGATGCATGCACAAACCGCGTGCAGCCAGCGCATCCAACAGCCGGTCGGTGCCGTCGGTGCAGTCGTTGGAATAGAACAGATGATCTGTCACGCCGATCAGGCGATTGAAGGCGATCCACTCCAACAGAAACGGGCCTTCGTTTTTCACGCAGGTCACTGCCGTAATGCGCATCAAACGCCAGCCTTTCGTGATCGGGTCATTGCCCACCGCCTCTGCATCGGGTCCCGGTGACTTATGCCGCGAACCTCATTCTTAACTCGTTAACACCATGCCATTTCCCGCGAATCCCGTCAACGGACAGGACTTTAGGAGGCCTTGACGACAGGGCCTAGCGATGCAGGTTGGACGCAAGGAAGGAAACCTGATGCACACCCCAACTTCTATCGATGCCGTCCAGACCATGCTCGCCGACCAGGGGTATGTCTGCGACCGCGCCCTTGGGACCGTCGTGTTCCTCAGCCTGTCACTGGGCCGCCCGCTCTTCCTTGAAGGCGAAGCAGGCGTCGGCAAGACCGAAATCGCCAAGGCACTTGCAGCAGCACTTGGCCGCCGTTTAATCCGGCTGCAATGCTACGAAGGGCTCGATGCGTCCTCGGCCGTCTACGAATGGAACTTTCCGGCACAGATGGTCGCGATCCGCACAGCGGAAGCATCGGGCGGGGCCGACCGCAAGGCACTACAAACCGAACTCTTCTCGGATGATTACCTGATCGAACGCCCGCTGCTCGACGCGATGCGACCCGATGAAAACGGTGCGCCGGTCCTGCTGATCGACGAGCTGGACCGCACGGACGAACCGTTCGAGGCTTTCCTGCTCGAAGCTCTCTCTGACTTTCAGGTCACCATTCCAGAACTGGGCACGATAAAAGCCCCCGAACCACCCATCGTCATCGTCACCTCCAACCGCACGCGCGAAGTGCACGACGCGCTCAAACGCCGTTGCCTATATCACTGGGTCGACTACCCGAATTTCGACCGCGAGATGGAAATCCTGCAGGCCCGCGCGCCCGAAGCCGCCGCAGAACTCAGCCGCGAGGTGGTGGCCTTCGTGCAGCGCCTCCGAACCGAGGACCTCTTCAAGAAGCCGGGCGTGGCCGAAACCATCGACTGGGCCAAATGCCTGCTCGCGCTCGACGTGCTGGCACTCAGCCCCGAAGTGATCGCTGACACGCTGGGCGCAATCCTGAAGTACCAGGACGACATCCAGAAACTGCAGGGATCGGAGGCCAAGCGCCTGCTGGACGAGGCCAAAGCGTCTTTGGAACCGGCATGATCCACCTTCATCTTGCCAGGAAAACTCCGGGGGTTCCGGGGCTGGCCCCCGGCCTGACAGATGCCTGAATACGCCCCGCTCGAATTGCCGGAGAACCCGCGTCTTGCTGGGAATATCACCCATTTCGCCCGCGCCCTGCGCCGCGCCGGTCTGCCCATCGGCACGGGCCGGGTTATGGATGCGATCACGGCGGTGACCAAGGCGGGCTTTACAGAAAAGCGCGACTTCTACTGGACCCTGCATGCCTGTTTCGTATCGAAACCTGAACACAGGGCAGTCTTCGCACAAATCTTCCGGCTCTACTGGCGTGACCCGCGCTATCTCGAACACATGATGGCGGCGATGCTGCCGGCGGTACGCGGCGTGCAGGAAGATCGCGGCGCACAAGCGGCCGAGAAACGCGCGGCCGAAGCGCTGCTTGACGGCGCGGGCGACGACATCGACCTGCCCGACATCGAAGAGGGCGGCACCGAGATCGAGATTGACGCCTCCCTTACAATGAGCGCCGAAGAACAGCTTAAAACGCTCGATTTCGAACAGATGAGCACCGAGGAAATGGCGCAAGCCAAAGCCATGCTTGCCCGCATGGCGCTGCCAGTCGATCCCATGCCCACGCGCCGGACGCGGGTCGCAGGGCTGGGGCGCATCGATCCCGCCCGCACATTGCGCGCCGCCATGCGACAGGGCGGAGAGATGCGCGATCTGAAGTGGAAAACCCCCAGAGTTTGCTACCCGAACCTAGTTGCGCTGTGCGATATCTCGGGCTCTATGAGCCAGTATTCCCGCGTGGTGCTACATTTCCTCCATGCAGTGGCGAATGCTAAAGGGGCAGGGTGGGCCAAGGTGCACGCCTTCACCTTCGGCACACGGCTCACGAATATCACGCGACATCTGGCACAGCGTGACGTGGATGCGGCGCTGCAAGCCGCAGGGGCGGAAGCGCAGGATTGGGAAGGCGGCACGCGGATTGGGTCTTGCCTTGAAACGTTCAATCGCGACTGGTCCCGCCGGGTGCTGGGGCAAGGGGCCGTGGTCTTGTTGATCACGGATGGCCTCGACCGCGACGACCCGGATGCATTGGCAAAACAGATGGAGCGTCTGCACCTCTCCGCACAGCGCCTGATCTGGATCAACCCGTTGTTAAGATGGGAGGACTTTGCACCGCGGGCCCGTGGAATCGCGGCGATGCTACCTCATGTCGACAGCTTCCGCGCTGGTCACTCCATAGCGTCCATCGAAGAACTGGCGCAGGTGATTTCCCTGCGCGACGATGTCGGCGACCGCGACCGCTTGCTCCGAATGATCACCGCCTGATCGGGGCCAAGATTTTTCCTACGAAAAATCTCGCCGCCCCAACAGGGTCACGCGAATGTATCGGCAAAGCTGTTGCGATAGATGTCCGACAATTCCGACAGCGGTGCCGAGCTGTTGCCCATCCACACCGTGTCGCCCGAGAATTTACCGACGGAAACGATAGGGACACCCGCCTTGCCGGCCGCGATCATCAGCGCCTCGGCCTTGTCGAACGAACACGCCACCAGGTAACGCGCCTGATCTTCGCCAAAGAAGCTGCCCATCTCGCTGGAGTCGATCCATACGCCGACGCCTGCCGCCTCTGCCAGTTCAAAGGCGGCAAGGGCGAGGCCGCCGTCACTCAGATCCGTACAAGCGTTGATCAAGTGTCTGTTTTCACGGATGAAATTTCCGTTTCGTTTTTCTGCGTCAAGGTCCACACTCGGCGCGTCCCCGTCGGTGCGTCCAAACACTTCGGCAAGAATCGCGGACTGACCCAGATGTCCGCCGCACTCGCCCACCAGCAAGGCCACGTGGCCATCGCGCACGTCGCCACCGATGATGTTGTCCGGGTGGTCGATCAGTCCCACAGCCCCGATGGTAGGGGTGGGCAGGATACCGGTGCCGTCCGTCTCGTTGTAGAGCGACACGTTGCCCGACACGATGGGCATGTCGAGCGCTTCGCACGCCTGACCAATCCCATCGAGCGCGCCCACGAACTGTCCCATGATCTCGGGCTTTTCGGGGTTGCCGAAGTTCAGATTGTCTGTTGTTGCCAGTGGCTTGGCGCCCACCGCCGTCAGGTTTCGATAGGCTTCTGCCACCGCTTGTTTGCCACCCTCTACGGGGTTTGCTTTAACGTAGCGCGGGGTGACGTCCGACGTGAAGGCAAGGGATTTGTCCGTGCCATGCACCCGCATGATCCCGGCCCCCAGACCGGGCGTGCGGGCGCTGTCGGCCATGACCATCGTGTCATATTGCTCAAACACCCATTGTTTCGCTGTGTAGTTGGGACTGGCGAGCAGCGCTTTCAGCCCGTCGATTGGATCGATGGCAGGGACGTCCCCGAGGGGACCGGCCTCAGGTGTCGGCTCCCACGGGCGGTCGTATTCGGGCGCTTCGGATGCGAGCTTCGACAGCGGCAGGTCGGCTTTGACTTCGCCATCGTGCTCGATGAGAAAGCGGTCTTCGGCAATGGTCTCTCCCACGATGGCGAAGTCGAGGTCCCATTTGTCGAAGACGGCCTTGGCTTCGGCCTCAAGCTCGGGGTTGAGGACCATGAGCATGCGTTCCTGGGACTCGGAGAGCATCATCTCGTAGGCGGTCATGTTCTCTTCGCGCACGGGCACGTCGTTGAGGTTCAGCTTGACGCCAAGACCACCCTTGTCGCCCATTTCCACCGCAGAACAGGTCAGGCCAGCGGCCCCCATGTCCTGGATCGAGATCACGGCTCCGGTTTGCATCAGCTCCAACGTGGCTTCCATCAGACGTTTTTCGGTGAAGGGGTCACCGACTTGCACAGTGGGGCGTTTTTCCTCGATCGTGTCGTCGAATTCGGCGCTGGCCATAGTGGCCCCACCGACGCCGTCGCGGCCCGTCTTGGCGCCAAGGTAAACGACGGGCATGCCGATGCCCGAGGCGGCGGAATAGAAAATCTTGTCCGCGTCGGCGAGGCCTGCAGCAAAGGCGTTCACGAGGCAGTTGCCGTTATAGGCCGGGTCAAACCGCACTTCTCCGCCTGCGCAGGGGACGCCGAAGGCGTTGCCATATCCGCCGATGCCTTCGACCACGCCGTGCACCAGTTGGCGGGTCTTGGGATGGTCGGGTTCGCCGAAGGACAGGGCGTTCATAGATGCAATAGGGCGCGCACCCATGGTGAAGACATCGCGCAGGATGCCACCCACGCCGGTGGCCGCGCCCTGGTAGGGTTCGATGTAGCTGGGGTGATTGTGGCTTTCCATCTTGAAGACGACGGCTTGTCCGTCGCCGATGTCCACGACGCCCGCATTCTCACCGGGCCCGCAGATGACTTGCGGGCCGGTGGTGGGCAGTTTCTTGAGGTGGATCTTGGAGGATTTGTAGGAACAGTGTTCGTTCCACATGGCCGAAAAGATGCCGAGCTCGGTGAAGGTCGGCTCGCGTCCGATGATCCCGAGGATGCGGTCGTATTCGTCGGGTTTGAGCCCGTGACTGGCGATCAAATCCTGCGTGATTTTCGGTTCTGGCATGTGGTGTCCCCCGGCTTTGGACCGCTCTTTAGAGCAGGGACGGCGGAGGGGAAAGGGTTTGTCCCCGCGGGGACAGCTGGTTCGCTGCGTTTAGAGCATATTCATCGCTTTTTGGTCGTCCCATGGGATCAATCGCTTAGGTCACCGTGCGGTTGTTTTGGCAAAACTTAACCCTTTTTCTGCAGGCTGGGCCCCAATCGGATGCGGTCGCAAATATCTGGTCAAATCATTGCTGCTTCGGCATCGGCCTTAACGGTCTGTTGGCTGGGAAGCCAGCCGCGTGGGATCAGCATGTGAGTGAAGCCCGCACATATTGTTCCCGCGCGGCTGTAGTGTCAGATGCGGGGCAGTTGGACCACCACCTGATCATCCTCCTCCTTCTGCACGTTCGCTTTTGTGCGTACGCGCTGCGCATTGGCGTTCAGGATGATCTGAGTGCCTTGGAGCGTGAGTTCTGTCGTATTGGTTCGAATGATGATGTCGTGGCCGTTGCGGCGCAGGATGTCGCCGCTGCCGGGTTTTAGGAAGAGCGACGCCTTGTCGCCGCTGATCGAAGCCCCTTGGATCAGGCCCACCAACCCGCCGTCGGACGACAGTACAGGTGTGCCGCGCAGCTTTTCGACCTGCGCCGCTTCGGTCGCCGTCAGGTCCGCTTGCCCGGTCGAGGCGGTAATCGCCAGTACACCGGCGGCAAGGGTGGTCTTGAGTGTGTTCAAAAATATGGGCATTGAGTATCCTTTCAAAAGCGTATGTACGAAGAACGCCTGAGCAAGATGATTTATTCGCAGCTGATTTAGCGACCGAGCAACAAGATCGTGATTGGGGAGCTGTCATCGGTAAACGATTTGTTCGCCTTGATCCGTACGCGCTGCGCGTCTGCATCCATAATCAGGTCCTGACCTTTCAGGGTCAGCTTATTGGTCATGGTCGTGACGACGATGTCCTTGCCGCCGGTACGTCGAAAGATGTTTCCCCCGCGTGTCAGCACGAACAGTCGGGCGCGATCGCCCTGAAAGCTGATGCCGTCAGTGACGCCCAGAATGGCGCCATCTGACGACAAGACCCTCACCTTGGCGTTGCCGGACAGCGCGTCGATATCTGTCGGCGTCAGATCGGCCTGTGCACCACTTGCCGTTAACGTCGCAACGGCTGCTGCGAACAGTGGCAGCCCGATGCCTTTGAGCGTTTGCATGATCATCCCCCGTCCCGTGATTTGTCCGTACAACAACTGGGACAACCTTGGGCAAAGACAAATCTGGGTCACATCATCGTGTCCAGAAAGCAGCAACCGGAACGGTTTTTGAGGCTGGCCGGTTCAGTCCCCGGGTTTTTCGACAGCGGGGGCTTGTTCCTCCATCTCTTGCGCGGCCTGTGTCGCCGCGGCGGCAATTGTGGCCTTGTCCTCTTTTGTCAGCTTGTCCTGGTCCGTGAGGTTCGGGATTGCGACCCGCACTTCGCGCCGCGCAAACTCAAGGCCGTTCTCTTCGAATGCCTTGTTGACGCGGTTGTAGATTTCCTTGCGCAGCACGAATTGCGTGCCGGGCTTGGCCATGAATTTGCCGCGGATCACGATGCCCACGTCGTCGAATTCAAAGACACCTTGCGACTTGAACGGCTGGAGGAAATCGTCCTTGAACTGGTCCAGGGCCATCATGTCCTGCCCGATTTTCTTGAACAGTTTGCGAACTTTCTCAGGGTCGGTGCCGAAGGGCACCGTAAAGCGCAGTTTCATGATCACCCAATCGCGGCTGAAATTGGTGATCTTTGGGATTTCGCCATAGGGCAGGGTGTGAACGGGCCCCTTGTGGTGGCGCAATTGCATTGACCGGATCGAGATCTTTTCGACCGTACCCATAGTGCCTTCGACCTCGACATATTCCCCGGTTCGGAAGGCGTCATCGACGAGGAAGAAGATACCCGACACAACGTCTGTCACCAGTTTCTGGGCGCCGAAGCCAATGGCGAGGCCGACGATACCGGCACCTGCAAGCAGCGGGGTTGTGTCCACGCCGATATTGCTGAGCCCCAAGAGCAGGAACAGCACCACGATGGCCGCCTGGCTGACGCCGAGGATCAAGGGCAAAACGGTGGACAGGCGCGAGCCGCCCGCGCCGCCGCCATCGCCGGTGTCTTCGGTGTCGGGGTCATAACCCGATGCCGTCTGTTCCGCAGCCAGCTTGCGGTTGATGATCAGCGAAACGACTTCGTACACCAGATATCCGATGGCGACGATCATCAGGAATTCGATGAGACTGGCGGCAAACCGTTCTCCGACCCCGGCCGAGGCGAGCGTTGTCGGTGTCATGCCCCAGAAGCCCGCGATCGAGATCAAAACGATACCGAAAACGATCACCCGCCCAATGCGGATATAGGACCGTTTCGTCGCCACGTAGGCGCGCTGAGCCACGGCCCCTTCGCCGGTCATTGGCGGGGCCAACCGGCGCACCAGACCGCGGATCGCCGTGTCCATGGCCGGTGCGAAGAGCAGGAGGGTCATGGTCTTGTAGTGTGGGGCACTGCGCAGCACTGCGAAGTCACCGTAGCTCACCACGATGTTGACCACCCACCACGTTCCCATGGCCGCGGCGATGGCGAAGTAGGGAAAGGCGCGCGCGATCCGCTCTTCTATCGGACTGACGTCCGGGTCGGCGCCGCGCATCATGCGCACCATAGCGTCACGGTAGCGCCAAACGATGACGGCGACGTAGACGTGCACCGACAGGTTGATCCAGAAGCCGATGCGGGATTCGCCCACTGGCACCCCGTTGGCCGCATTGAAGGGGATGATGGACGCGCCAAGCCCGATCAGGAGGGCAAGCCAGAACATGTGGAAGACGATGGCGCGCGCGACCTCGTCCGTGGCGTGTACGATCCGGTAGGCAGGCGCTGTGGGGGCCATGAAGAACCGTCCCACCGCGATGGCCAATCGGGGCAGGCCGACAAGATTGAAGCCAAACAGCGTGAGGAACGGGTGATAGTATGGCGGCACAATGAAGCGTGTCAGCAGGATGGCTGAAGCGATAAAGACACCCACGGCCGCCAATTCGCTGAGCAACCGGACAAACAGAAGCATCAACGTCGACCGCAGGCTGGCATTCTGATCCGCATGGTGGGGCAGGATCAACCATTTGCGGATCAACCGCCGGAATACCAATTCGACAAGCAAGGCCCCGATCGTGACCAGTGCAAAGAACCCAGCAGTTGCCACCAGGCCATTGGTGCCGACGAAGTTGCCGAAGTTCGAAAATGCCTTGGCTTGGCTGCTGAAGAGGATCGGCACGCGTTCCACGGCTTGCACGATCGAGCCAAACGCACCGCTTGTTAGGTGATACAGGAACTCACCGACACCTGCGTCTTCTTCGTTCGGGACGGCCTGTGCATTGAGCCGATCAAGCAACAACTCGCGGACCTGTGTATCGGATAGCCGGGAAATCAGAGCGTTTGCGGCGTCTTCTGTCAGCGGGCTTGGCAAGGACGGCACCGTCGACGCGTCCGAGGTGTCTGTGCCCAAAAGGGTCTGAGCGGAGAGCGTGGCCGGTGTAAGAAATGACAGGGCGATCAGGATCGCCTGAATGTAGGAAATGAACTGGCGCATCTGTTCCCCGCGACGCTTGTTTTTATAGGTTTTTCTGCTGGCATGCAGCGGAAAAGGATTCGATGCAACGAACAAGCCAAAAAAAGGCCGAGCACGAAGCTCGGCCAAGTCCAACAGGGAGGTATGAAGAAGGCGCGATGTGCGCCGTGTTTCTTCAATAGGCGAGGTAGGGATGCGCATGCCTTCGATCAAGGCACTTTCAGCATGCGCAAAGGCATGGCAGATATGCATTTTGCGCATATCTCAGGGATTTTCTTTTTGCCTCAGCATCTTACGGTAGGCGATGATCTCTTCCTGCACGAAGTCCCGGAAGGCGGCAATTCGCTTGGATTGGCGCAATTCTTCCGGGTATGCCAAAAAAACAGGCACATCGGCAGATTCAATCTCGGGTAGCACGCGGACGAGTCGCGGATCATCCAACGAGACGTAGTCCGGCAGGATGCCAAGGCCGAGGTCCTGAAGCACGCCCTGTAGCACGCCGAAGTAGTTGTTCACTGTCAGAAGGGATCGCATTTCGTAGGTCAGCAGGTGCTGCACGAGGCTGCTGCCTGCGCCCACCTGGGCCGAGTTTACGTTCTGGCAGATCAGGCGATGATGGATCAGGTCTTCGGGCGTGTCGGGTGTTCCATTGGCATCAAGGTATGCCTGTGTGGCAAACACCTGCATCTTGACCGTCATCAGGCGCTTGCGGATCAGGTCCGCCTGGCTGGGTTCCTTCATGCGGATGGCCACGTCGGCCTCGCGCATGGGCAGGTCAAGCACCCGTTCTTCCAGCATCAGGTCGACGCGCAGGTCGGGGTACTGTTCGTAAAGCTTGACCAATCGTGGGGCCAGCCACAGCGTGCCAAAGCCGATGGTGGTCGTCACGCGCAGATCGCCAAACACCTCTTCTTCGCTGTCGCGGATGCGGGCGCTGGCTGTGTCGAGCCGCTTGTTCATCGCTGTAGTGGCGTCGAACAGCAATTCGCCCTGTTCGGTCAGGATCAGGCCGCGGGCATGGCGGTGGAACAGGGTAGCGTTCAGCGATTCTTCGAGACCGCGAATTTGACGCGACACGGCGGATTGGCTGAGATTCAGCTTGTCACCTGCATGCGTCAGGCTTCCCGCGTCCGCCACCGCGTGAAATATCCGTAACTTATCCCAGTCCATCTGCACCACTTTCGTAACGTTTGCGCTACCCTATCCGAAATAGTCTCTTTTCACATCGCTTGCATGACCGGAACCGGACGCGCGTAAAAAATTTCTGGTAAGGTCAGAGTATGTGACCTATTATTCAACTGAGAATATGCAAGACTGATCACGGCAGGGGAGGCCAGCGATGAGCACGCAGAAGATTTCCTTGAACGACCGGTACGACCTTGAAAAGAGTCCCGTTTTGTTGAACGGCACGCAGGCGCTTGTACGCTTGGTGTTGATGCAGAAGGCGCGGGATACGGCCGCAGGTCTGAACACCGCCGGTCTGGTGACGGGGTATCGCGGCTCGCCCTTGGGTGCTGTGGATATGCAGATGACACGTGCACTTAAACAGCTGGCCGCCCATGATGTTACATTCCAGCCGGGGTTGAACGAAGATTTGGCAGCGACTGCCCTATGGGGCGCGCAGCAGGCCGAGTTGCGTGGCGAGGGCAAGTTCGATGGCGTCTTTGGCCTGTGGTACGGCAAGGGGCCGGGCGTGGACCGCTCTGGTGATGCGTTCAAACATGCCAACATGGCAGGATCGTCGAAACATGGTGGCGTGCTGGTTGCCATGGGAGACGACCACACGGGTGAAAGCTCGACCGTGTTGCATCAGTCCGAATGGGCGTTGATTGATGCCTATATGCCTGTTGTCTCTCCGGCGGGTGTGCAGGAGATCATGGATTACGGTGTCTATGGTTGGGCGCTGAGCCGGTTTTCCGGGCTGTGGGTTGGTCTGAAGACCATGAAGGACACAGTAGAGGCCACCAGCGTCGTGGATGGCGATCCGCATCGCATGAGCATCAAGGTGCCCGACTACCAACTGCCTGATGGTGGTCTGAACATTCGCTTGGTCGATACGCCGACAGAACAAGAGACGCGGATGATTGACCACAAACGCTTTGCGGCAGAGGCATTCAGCCGCGCCAACCGCATGGACAAGCGGATGTGGGGCAAGCCCGGAGCCAAGATAGGTTTTGTCGCGGCGGGCAAGAACTGGCTGGACCTGGCCCATGCGCTGAACCTGCTGAAAATCGATGAGAACGAGGCTGAGCGGCTGGGTATTACCACCTACAAGGTGGGGCAGACGTTCCCTCTGGACATGCAGGGCTTCCACGACTGGGCCGAAGGCTTGGACCTGATCGTTGTGGTCGAGGAAAAGCGCAAGCTGATCGAGGTGCAGATCAAGGAGGCCATTTTCGACGACCGGCGCGGGCGGCGTGTTTATGGCTGGTACAAGGGCGGGGCCGGTGGACTGCACCGTGAAGAGTTGTTCCCGACCCGTGGTGCGCTGGACCCGATCCTGATTGCCGAGAAGCTGGGTGGTATTCTTCTGGAGGAAGGCCGCAATACCGATGGGATCAAGGCGGGGCTGGCCGAGCTGGACGAGGCGCGCCGGTCCGACAATGCCGAGGATATCGCGGCGCGCTTGCCCTATTTCTGTTCAGGCTGCCCGCACAATTCATCGACGAAAGTGCCCGAAGGGTCGCGTGCCTATGCGGGCATCGGCTGTCACTACATGGTGCAGTGGATGGACCGCGAGACCATCGGGTACACCCATATGGGGGCCGAGGGCGCGAACTGGATCGGCGAGGCGCCGTTTTCGACGCGCGATCATGTGTTTCAGAATATAGGCGACGGGACTTATAACCACTCGGGCGTGCAGGCCATTCGCGCAGCTTTGGCTGCGGGTACGAACATCACCTACAAGATCCTGTACAACGACGCTGTAGCCATGACGGGCGGACAGGGGAATGAGGGTGGTCTTGATCCTTACCGGATCGTCGATGAAGTCCGGGCGATGGGCTGTGAGCACGTGGCCGTGGTTTATGACGAAAAGGAAGACGTGGATGTGTCGCGTTTTCCGTCCGGTGTACCGACCCATGAGCGGGCGGAGCTGCCGGTGGTGCAGGAGCGTTTTGCCAAGACCGAGGGCGTGAGTGTCATTGTATATGTGCAGACATGCGCGGCTGAGAAGCGGCGGCGGCGCAAGCGTGGAACTTTTCCGGACATCGACAAGCGCGTGTTCATCAACACGGATGTGTGCGAGGGCTGCGGCGATTGCGGCGTGCAGTCGAACTGTGTCTCCATCGTGCCGAAAGAGACCGAGTTGGGTCGGAAGCGGGCGATTGACCAGTCGTCCTGCAACAAGGATTTTTCGTGCCTCAAAGGGTTCTGCCCCAGCTTTGTGACGCTGGAAGGCGCGCAGGTGAAGAAGGCGGCGACAACCGAGTTGCACTTGCCTGATCTGCCGATGCCTGAGTTGCCTGAGATCAAGGGCACTTGGAACGTGGTCATTACCGGTGTGGGTGGCACTGGTGTTGTGACCATTGGCGCGGTCATGGCACAGGCGGCGCATATCGACGGTAAAGGTGCCGGGATGATGGAAATGGCAGGGCTGGCCCAGAAGGGCGGTGCGGTGCACATCCATTGTCGGTTGGCGAATGATCCTGCCGATATCAGCGCCATTCGTGTGGCGACCGGTGAATGCGATGCGTTGATTGGTGGTGATTTGGTGGTCTCTGCCGGAGCGAAGACCTTGGGTCTGACGAGCGCTGGGCGCACGGGGGCTGTCGTCAACAGTCACGAAATCATCACGGGCGATTTTACTCGCGATACCGAGTTTGCCTTGCCGTCGGATCGGCTGTCCCTAGCGCTTGAGGCACGGCTGCGCGACCGGGTAGATATGTTCGATGCGTCCGATCTGGCCAAGGCCACGATGGGCGACAGCATCTTTTCCAACATGATGATCTTCGGCGCGGCGTGGCAGCGGGGCTTAGTGCCGTTGACCCATGACGCCATCGTGACGGCGATTGATCTGAACGGTGCGGCGGTTGAGCGCAACAAACGCGCCTTTGATATCGGGCGCTGGGCGGTGCTGCATGCGGAAGAGGCCGCGCGGATTGCGGAGCCCAAGGTGATCCAGCTGCCGAAGTCGCTGGATGAGAAGATCGCCTTCCGGGCGGATCATCTGGTGAAGTACCAATCCAAGCGGCTGGCGAAACGCTATCGCAAGCTGATCGATGGGATTGAAGACGTCTCCGTGAAGGAGGCAGCGGTCAAGGGGTATCACAAGCTGCTCGCTTACAAGGACGAGTACGAGGTAGCCCGCCTGCATCTGGAAACAGAGGCCAAGGCGCGCGAGCAGTTCGAGGGGGATTTCAGGATGAAGTTCCACCTGGCCCCGCCGATGCTGTCAAAGGACGGCCCGGATGGGCGGCCTGTGAAGAAGGAATACGGGCCCGGTATGATGCGCAACTTCCGCATATTGGCGAAATTGAAAGGGCTTCGCGGAACGCCGTTGGACATCTTTGGGCGGACCGAGGAGCGGCGGATGGAGCGGGCGCTAATCAAGCAGTACGAGGCGGATATGAAGGCGGTTCTGCCCAAGCTGAATGACGGCACGCGCGATGCAATCGTCGCACTTGCAGCGCTTCCGCTGGATATTCGGGGCTTTGGTCCGGTCAAGCAGGCGAACGAGGTGAAGGCTGCCAAGCGGCGTGAGGAGTTGCTGTCCGTTATCCGGGCAGGGGGACCGAGCCAGTCCAAAGCGGCTGAGTGATCGCGTCACACCTGCGTCATATGGGCTAGGCAGGATTGCGCGCACCCCGTAAAACGGGAGCTTAGTTCATTCACCAGGCAGAGCAATATGCCCAACCGTCAGCAACGCGAAATCACACGCGAGATCAGCTATTCCCATTCTGCCGAGACCAAGGGCGGGCGGGCGTTGATCCGGATCCTTGAGAACACGACTGGACGGTTGCGCCTGATCAAGCGCGCGCAGGGATATGAAACCGAAGTGGCGGCAGGACGTGACTTCTGGGCCGTGATGGTTGAACGCTATGGGCTGACGCTGAACATCGTAGCGGGTAGCCTTGACAACATTCCCCGCGATAAGCCGTTGATCCTGATTGCCAATCATCCTTACGGCATTATGGACGGGCTGATGATGGGTCATATCCTGTCAACCATCCGGGGTGATTTTCGGATCATGGCAAATTCGGTCTTCAAGAAGGCCGAAGAGTTGAACAAGGTCCTGCTGCCGATCAGCTTTGATGACACGCGGGAGGCAATGGCGTTGAACGTGGCGACCCGCAAGGAGGCGTTGCGCTATCTTGGCGACGGCGGAGCGATTGGCATCTTTCCCGGTGGGACTGTCAGCACGGCAGCAAAGCCGTTTTCGCGGCCCATGGATCCCGGCTGGCGCGGTTTTACGGCGCGCATGGTCGCCAAATCCGAGGCGACGGTTGTGCCGCTCTACTTCGATGGACACACCAGCCGCATGTTTCAGATTGCCAGCCACCTACACAATACGTTGCGACTTGGTCTGCTGATCAAAGAGTTCAAGAAACGTGTCGATACGCCCGTCGATGTGGCCATCGGAGAGCCGATCGGCAGGGATTTGCTGGACCCCTTGGCGCAGCACCCCAAACAGATGATGGAATTCCTGCGCAAAGCCACGTATGAGCTGAACCCGAACCCGGTCAAGATGTTTGACCTTGGATATGAGTTCGAAGAGCGGCACCGCACCTGAGCCGCAAGAGGCGCGACATGGCAGTTGGTATTTTCGATTCCGGTCTGGGCGGGCTAACGGTTCTGGACGCCGCGCAAAAGCGGTTGCCGGATGTGGAGTTCGTGTATCTCGCCGACAGTGCCAACGCGCCCTACGGTGTGCGGACCGCCGACAACATCTATGACCTGACCTGCTCGGCGGTGCAGCGCCTGTTCGACGCTGGCTGTGATCTGGTCATTTTGGCCTGCAACACAGCCTCTGCCGCAGCCCTCCGTCGGATGCAGGAGGGGTGGGTTCCCGAGGACAAGCGGGTTCTTGGGGTGTTTGTGCCAATGATCGAAGCGCTGACCGAGAGGCAGTGGGGCGACAATTCGCCCCCGCGCGAAGTGGGTGTGCAGCATGTGGCGCTGTTTGCGACACCTGCCACGGTGGCAAGCCGCGCTTTTCAACGCGAATTGGCCTTTCGTGCCATCGGCGTGGACGTCGAGGCGCAGGCTTGCGGTGGTGTTGTAGATGCCATTGAGGATGGTGACATGATCCTTGCCGATGCGCTTGTGCGGTCTCATGTCGATGCGCTCAAGCGCAAGATGCCCCATCCGCAAGCGGCCATTCTGGGCTGCACGCACTACCCGTTGATGCAGGATGAATTTCAGGATGCGCTGGGTGCGGATGTTGCTGTGTATTCGCAGGCCGGCCTGGTCGGTGAAAGCCTTGCCGACTACCTGGAGCGGCATCCCGGCAAGATGGGAATAGGCAGTGCAGCATATCTGACCACGGGCGACCCCAAGACGGTCAGTCAGCGCGCCACGCAATTCTTGCGACGACAGATCACGTTTGAAGCCGCTTGATCTGACACTTTATCCAAGAAGACCGACATGACATACAACATCGCTATCCTGGGCGCATCCGGCTACACGGGCGCTGAACTGATCCGGTTGAGTTCCGGGCATTCATCCATCAATATCAAGGCTTTGGGCGCGTTCTCCAAGGCTGGGCAAACGGTTTCGCAGGTGTTTCCGCATCTGCGTCATCTGGACCTGCCGACCATGGTGTCCTTTGACCAGATTGACTGGTCTGGCATTGACCTGTGTTTCTGCGCCTTGCCGCACAAAACGAGCCAAGAGGTGATCTCTGGCCTGCCGCGGGATTTACGGATCGTGGACCTGAGCGCTGATTTCCGGCTGCGGGATCCGGAGGCCTATGCCAAGTGGTATGGCAACCCGCATTCTGCCGTCGAGATGCAGGGGGAAGCGGTCTATGGTTTGACCGAATTCTATCGCGATGAGATTGCGGGCGCGCGGCTGGTGGCCGGGACCGGATGCAACGCCGCGACGGGTCAGTTTGCATTGCGGCCGTTGATTGCGGCAGGTGTGATTGATCTGGATGACATCATTCTGGACCTGAAAGCTGCCGTGTCGGGGGCTGGCCGGGCCTTGAAAGAGAATTTGCTGCATGCGGAACTGAGCGAGGGCTACCATGCGTATGCTACCGGAGGCAGTCACCGGCATTTGGGCGAGTTCGATCAGGAGTTTTCAAAGGTTGCGGGACGGGATGTGCACATCCAGTTCCTGCCGCATCTGATCCCGGCCAACCGGGGGATTTTGGGCACCGCCTATGTGAAGGGCGAAGCGCAGGCAATTTATGATGTGCTGGCGGCTGCTTATGCGACCGAGCCGTTCATCGAGGTGCTGCCAATGGGCGAGGTGCCCAGCACCCGGCATGTGCGCGGATCGAACTTTTGCCACATCGGTGTGGCACCCGACCGGACGCCGGGGCGGACCGTTGTGATCGCGGCCCTCGATAATTTGACCAAGGGATCGTCGGGGCAAGCGTTGCAAAATGCCAATCTGATGTTAGGTATTTCCGAGACCGAAGGGCTGATGATGGCCCCGTTGTTCCCGTGACGTGAGCCCATGAAGAGCCTGAAAAAGCAGCGCCGTATCCAGATCATCGCCCTTGCAGCGGTGGCGTTGATCGTATCCACGGCGCTGATTGGCTATGCGATGCGGGATGGCATCAACTTTTTCCGGGCGCCCAGCCAGATCCTGGCGGAGCCGCCTGGTCCAACGGAAGTGTTCCGTATTGGTGGGCTGGTGGCCGAAGGATCACTGATGCGAGGGCAGGGAGAGTCGATTCGCTTTGAGGTCACAGATGGTGGCGGGACGGTGCCCGTTGTCTTTACTGGCGTGTTGCCCGATCTTTTTGAAGAGAACCAGGGCATGGTTGGCACCGGTTCCTACATTAACGGCGTCTTTGAAGCTTCTGAAATTCTTGCCAAACACGACGAGACCTATATGCCCGCGGAGGTGGTCGACGCCCTTAAGGAACAGGGTGTTTACCAAGAGCCCGAGACCTAGCGTACGGTCGCGTTAAGGCCCGTTAACCAACATCAAAGCAGTCTTCCCATCTCATCTTAGGGGAAGGACTGGCTTATGCAGAGTGTCCGAGACATTGCAGAAGAGATCGTTGGCCGCGAGGGTGGTTTTGTGAACGACCCGGATGATCCGGGTGGAGCCACGAATTTCGGGGTGACCATTCACACCATGCGTCGGCTGCGGCTGGATCTGGATCGCGATGGCGACGTGGATGTGCGCGATGTGCGGCGTCTCAGCCGTGCGCAGGCCATCGATATCTTTGTCATGCACTACTTTGAACGCCCACAAATTGCCGCATTGCCTGCGTCGCTGCATGCAACCGTCTTTGACATGTATGTCAACGCGGGTGCCAACGCGATCAAGATCCTGCAGCGCTTGCTGAATTCCATGGGCCACAATGTTGCGGTCGATGGAGCCCTGGGCCCGCAGAGCATCGGGGCTGCGCGCGCAGCCTATCACGCCGCTCCAGATCATCTGGTCGATGCTTATGGGATTGCGCGCCGCAATTATTACTTCCGCATCGCCGACAATCGGCCAGCCAGCCGCAAGTACGCGCGCAGTCGGGCAGGCGGGAAGGGCGGCTGGATCAAACGGGCCGAGGAGTTCATCGCGCCGCGCTTTCATCTGACAGATGCGCAGTTTGGGGAAAGGGTTGAGCTATGGGGATGATTGATCGGCTGTTCGGGCTGTTGTTTGGTGGTGGCCGCAACGTGGTAAAAGACACCGTCGAAGTGTTTCGTGAAAACGCCGAAGCGGGGTCGGCACGTGCACATGACGTGCAAATTCAGGCGATGCGCGAGTTCGGAGCCGAGTTCGCGGTGCCGCGCCAGGGCGTGTTTGATCGGGTGATGGACGCGATCAACCGCTTGCCGCGTCCCGCGCTGGCCTTGGGCACGCTTGGCCTGTTCGTGTCGGCCATGGTCGAACCCTTGTGGTTTGCAGAACGGATGCAGGGCATTGCGCTGGTGCCAGAGCCGCTTTGGTGGCTGTTGGGTGTCATTGTATCCTTCTATTTCGGGGCACGGCACCAGGTGAAGGCGCAGCAATTTCAGCGCGAGATCGTGCAAACCATGGCACATGTTCCGCAGGTGATGGAGAACGTGTCGGCCCTGCGGAAAATGCGTCATGACGGGATCGGTGCTGCTGCGACGGATGGGGACGCTACGCTGACCTTTGCGTCGCTGGCGCAGGGGGACAATGCCGCTCTTGAAGAGTGGCGCGCCGCGGCGTAATCAACGGTCGCTGGCGCAGACGTGATGCGACATAAACGGCAGACCCATTGGCGACGGGGAGCGGGCGACATATAACGAGGTCATGATTACAGAGCTCGGTCACTTTGCCCTCGTCCTCGCCTTTTTGATTGCTATTGTTCAGGCCGTGGTGCCCCTGGTCGGGGCATGGCGCCGCGATGCGCGCTGGATGGCGGTGGCAGAGCCTGCGGCTTCCGCACAGTTCCTGTTGATCGCCTTTTCGTTTGCGGCGTTGATGTGGGCGTTCATCGTTTCGGATTTCTCTCTCCGGCTGGTGGTGCTGAACAGCCATTCAGCAAAACCGATGCTCTACAAGATTTCAGGCACTTGGGGGAACCACGAAGGGTCCATGCTGCTGTGGGTTCTGATTGTGGCCTTGTTTGGCGCCATGGCCGCTTGGTTTGGAGACAATCTGCCGCCAACCCTGCGGGCCCGTGTGCTGGCAGTGCAGGGGGCGATTGGTGTCGCCTTCCTTGCCTTTATTCTGTTCACATCAAATCCGTTTCTGCGTTTGGCTGTGCCGCCGTTTGACGGGCAGGATCTCAACCCATTGCTGCAGGATCCCGGTTTGGCATTTCATCCGCCGTTTCTGTATCTCGGTTATGTCGGCCTGAGCATGGCGTTTTCCTTTGCGGTGGCGGCCTTGATCGAGGGGCGCGTGGATGCGGCCTGGGGTCGTTGGGTGCGGCCGTGGACGCTGGCGGCCTGGGTGTTCCTGACCATCGGGATCGCGTTGGGGTCCTGGTGGGCCTATTACGAGCTTGGTTGGGGCGGCTTCTGGTTCTGGGACCCGGTCGAAAACGCGTCTTTCATGCCCTGGTTGTTGGCAGCGGCGCTGCTGCATTCCGCCATCGTGGTTGAGAAGCGTGAGAGCTTGAAATCGTGGACCATCCTGCTGGCCATCCTGGCCTTTGGCTTTTCGTTGATTGGCACATTTATCGTGCGGTCAGGCTTGCTGACCTCGGTCCATGCCTTTGCCAACGATCCTGAGCGTGGTGTGTTCATCCTGATGATCATGGGTTTCTTCATGGGCGGGGCGTTGATCCTGTTCGCGCTGCGTGCAGGCACGATGGAAGCGCGTGGGGTCTTTGGCATGGTCAGTCGTGAAAGCGCGTTGGTGGTCAACAACCTGCTGCTTGCGGTGAGTTGTTTTGTCGTCTTCGTGGGCACGACGTGGCCGCTCGTGGCCGAGATGTTCTTTGACCGCAAGTTGAGCGTCGGGCCGCCGTTCTTCAACATGGCCTTCACGCCCTTCATGGTGATCCTTGGTCTGATCCTGCCCATCGGCGCGATGATCCCCTGGAAGCGGGGACAAATAGCACGTGCGATTCGGCCCTTGCGCTATGTGTTCGTTTTGGCATTGGCCGTCGGCGGGCTGGCATGGGCAATGAACACAGGCAAACCACTGACCGGACCATTGGGCGCTTTCCTTGGGGCGTGGCTGGTCATGGGGGCGATGGTCGATCTCGCGTCTCGCACCGGCAAGACCTTCAATTTTGGTCGGCTGTGGCGCTTGCCGCGGGCTGACTGGGGCAAGACAGTTGCGCATGCCGGGTTGGGTGTCACCATGATCGGTGTGGCGGGCCTGACGGCATGGCAATCCGAGGATATCCGCGTGGCCCAGATTGGAGAGCAGTTTACGGTTGGGGGGTATGACCTGACCCTTGATGCGGTCGAGGATTTGGAAGGGCCGAACTATCTCTCCACGATGGCCAGCATTACCCTGTCGCGGGATGGGGATGAGATTGCGCAACTGCGTCCTGAGAAACGGATTTATCCGGTGGCACAGATGCCCACGACGGAAGCCGGGATCGACTATGATCTGGCGCGCGATGTCTATGTCGTTATCGGCGATGCGCAACAGGGCGGTGGTTGGGCTGTGCGGACCTATATCAAACCACTGACTAACTGGATTTGGATCGGCTGCGCGCTGATGGCCCTGGGTGGCCTGTTGTCCTTGAGCGACCGCCGTTTCCGTGTGGCAGTGGGCGCGCGCAAGATGCAGGCGGTACCCGCGGAATGAGGCGGCTTGCAATCATCTTCTGGCTGCTTCTGAGCACTGCAGCGCTGGCGCTTGATCCGTCCGAGATGCTGGAGGACCCGGCGCAAGAGGCGCGAGCCCGCGCATTGGACCACGCGCTGCGGTGCGTGGTGTGTCAGTCCGAATCCGTTGCGTCGTCGAACGCGCAATGGGCCATCGATGCGCGGCAGGTTATTCGCGAACAGGTGGTGGCAGGGCAAAGCAATGCGCAGATCGTTGATTTCTTTGTCGAGCGGTATGGAGAGTTCGTGTTGATGACGCCCCGTGCATCCGGGTCGAGCTGGATGTTGTGGGCGGCCGGGCCGCTGATGTTCTTGTTGGCCGCTGGCATCGGCTTTGGTTATTTGCGCGGGCGTAGCGCGGCATCGGTCGCCTCTGAAGACGGGCTGAGCGACAAGGAAACCCGCCGTTTGCGCGAGATTATGGACGAGTGACCGCGCGTCGGGGCTTTTCCAAACTGATCGGTTTGATATTGAGGACCGGAACCTAAAGGGACACCGGCCATGAAATACGAGACGCTCACCTATGAAATGGAAGACGGCGCGGCGATCATCACGCTGAACAGACCCGATGTGATGAACGCGCTCACCACCCAGATGCGTGCAGAGATCGAAGTGGCTGTCACACATGCCGGTAAATCGGCACGTGTTGTGGTGTTGACCGGTGCCGGGCGCGCCTTTTGCTCGGGTCAGGATTTGGGGGATCGCGCCAATGCGTCCAACCTGGATCTGGAACGGACGTTGCGTGACGAATACACCCCGATGCTGAACGCGATTGTTGACTGTCCCGTGCCAACGGTGGCTGTGGTGAACGGCGCGGCAGCCGGGGCAGGCGCAAACCTTGCGCTGGCCTGTGACGTGGTGATTGCATCCGAGAGCGCTTATTTTCTACAGGCCTTTACGCGCATCGGCCTGATTCCGGATGCCGGGGGTACCTATGTGCTGCCCCGCACGATGGGTATGGCCAAAGCCATCGGAGCTGCGCTGTTCGCCGAAAAGATCACGGCCAGCCAAGCGGATGCCTGGGGTATGATCTGGGAAGCGGTGGCCGATGACGGGTTCGAGGAACACTGGAAGGCGCGTGTCGCGCATCTGTCGAACGGCCCGACCAAGGCATTTGCCGCCGCCAAGCGCGTGATCCGTGAAAGCTGGAGCAACGACCTTGAGGCACAAATGGCGTCTGAAGCGTCCGAGCAGGGGGCCTGCGGGCAAAGCCGTGACTTCCGCGAGGGTGTTCTGGCGTTTGTTGAAAAACGCAAGCCGAGTTTCGAGGGGCGGTAATTCGACGGTTGCCGAGGCGCGCATACAGGGTGCCTGATCTTGGCATAGCCGCGGTTTCTGCACGTTGGCTCATGCCGCTCTTGGACAGAAAAACGATGTTGCACGGCGCCCTGCACATGCAGGGCGCACGTGTTTCAAAAATTGCGGCTAGGCACGCGATTCAAGCAAATCGACGTTGTACCCTTCGATCTGGATGATATCGGTCTGGAATATCTGTCCCGCGCCGCCCTGAACCACCGTTGTCAGAACGCCGTCGACGAAGATGTTTACGTCGCTGCCCGCTTCGGAAATGGTGATGTTGACGGGAGAAGATCCAACCGCACGCATGACCACGAGGCTGTCATCCTCTTCGTCGAAGTCGGTGATCGTGCTTTCGCCAGCAGAGTTACCCGCCGAGTCTGCGATAATTATGAAATCATCTTCGCCCGCACCGCCCGTGGCAATGTCGCCCGCTCCGAATGTCAGCGCATCGTTGCCGGCCCGTCCATCAAGAAGGTCGACTTCATTGTCATCCTCAATCGTCAGTCCGGTTCCGGGCGCAACACCCAAAACCTCAGCCAGGGATCGTGAACCATCCTGCAGTGCCTCAGCTTGGGATGTTGTAAGCGGGTCGCCTACAACACTGCCACCAAATATCTGATCGGCACCTGCACCGCCGCGCACGGTATCTTCGCCCGCGCCGCCCACAACCGTGTCCTGACCGCCTTCGCCGGCAACTTCATCGTTGCCGTCATTGCCGTTAACCCAGTCGCCATCGTCGCCCCCCATGATCGTATCCGTGTTGCCGCGACCCTGCAGGAAATCGCTGCCCGTATTGCCAAAGATCAGATCGTCGCCGCCCTGACCTTGAACAATGTCGTCACCGTCGCCGCCAAGCACGGAATCGTCGCCACCACTCGCTGATATGGTGTCGTTTCCGGGTCCGGCATCCACGATATCGTTCCCGGGTCCGCCAGCGATACTGTCGGGTCCGCCTGTCCCAAGCAGGACTTCGCCTTCGTCTCCGATCGTTTCCAGCCGCAAAAGGTTGAACTGCCCGTCTTGTAGCAGCGCCCCGAGGGAAACACCGGGCAGCAGGGCGACAATATCGCCATTCACCGAAAAACCGGGTGTCCCGTCGTCACTTTCCACAAAACCGGCTGTGGAAGGAAATGTCTCGTTGAACTGGTATTCGATCACGTCGTTTGCAGTGTCAAAATCGGTGATGGTCACCGGTTCAGACGGATCGACCCATTCACCAATCACGATTTCATCGGACCCGTCGCCGGACGTGACCAGATCTGAGCTGCCTGCCAATAGGATATCGTTGCCATCACCCCCATCGAGCGTATCCGCCTCGCCAGGGTCGGCTGTCAGGTCGACAAAAGCCTCAATTTCCTCGTCTGTCAGGTCTCGTTCCAGGTCCTGCGCTGTCCGGAACAGACCTGGTCCGTCGATAATGTCCGCGCCGATGATGAAATCATCACCTGCACCACCCATCATCGTATCATTTCCGGCACCGCCGAAGATCTCATCGTCGCCCGATCCTCCGGACAGTGCGTCGCCTCCGGCTTCGCCAAAAGCCAAGTCGTCACCAGCACCAGAAAATATGGCATCACCACCGCTACCGCCCAACAAAGCGTCGTTGCCGCCACCACCAAATACTGTGTCATTCCCGGCGCCGGCGTCGACACTGTCGTTCGTGTCACTGCCGTCGAAACGTTCATCATCGCTTTTTTCAGCGTCTTTTGAAGTGTCGTCGTCGTCATCATTAAAAACGCTGACCAGAAGTCCAACACCCAACAACGTAAGTAACGTAATACCGATACCCATCTTCACCGTCCCCACATGGTTATGTGGCGATTTAGTGGCAGACCACTCAGGCAGTCAAGACGACGAAGTTCATTGTTTCACTGACAGAAACAGCACCGTAGAAGTCATGCGATTGAAACGAAAAACCCCCACTCGATGGTGGGGGTTTGTAAACGTCAGCGGCTTTCGATATCGACATAGTCGCGTGACGTTTCGCCCAGGTAAAGCTGGCGCGGGCGGCCAATCTTGTTCTGTGGATCGGCGATCATTTCTTTCCACTGCGAGATCCAGCCCACCGTCCGCGACATGGCAAAGATCGGGGTGAACATTGACGTGGGGAAGCCCATCGCCTCGAGGATGATACCGGAATAGAAGTCCACATTCGGGAACAGCTTCTTCTCGGCGAAATACGGATCCTGAAGCGCCTGTTTTTCTAGTTCCTTGGCGACCTGCAGGACCGGGTTATTCTCGACACCAAGCAGTTCCAGAACTTCGTCGGCGGATTGTTTCATGACTGTCGCGCGCGGGTCGAAGTTCTTGTAGACGCGGTGCCCGAAGCCCATCAGGCGGAACGGATCGTTCTTGTCCTTAGCGCGCGCAATGAATTCCGGGATACGGTCGACGCTGCCGATTTCTTTCAGCATCTCGAGGCAGGCTTGGTTCGCACCACCGTGTGCCGGCCCCCAGAGGCACGCAATGCCAGCCGCGATACAGGCAAACGGGTTTGCGCCCGAGGACGAAGCCAGACGCACGGTCGAGGTCGAGGCGTTCTGCTCGTGATCCGCGTGCAGCGTAAAGATGCGGTCCATGGCACGGGACAGGATCGGGTTGACCTCGTAATCCTCGGCCGGGACGGCAAAGCACATGCGCAGGAAGTTCGAAGCATAATCCAGATCGTTGCGCGGATAGATGAACGGTTGGCCGATCGAGAACTTGTAGGCCCAAGCCGCAATTGTCGGCATCTTGGCGATCAGGCGGATCGAAGCGACCTCGCGCTGGTGTTCGTCATGGATGTCGGTGGAATCGTGGTAGAAGGCGGACATCGCACCGACAACGCCGGTCATGATCGCCATCGGGTGCGCGTCACGGCGGAAGCCACGATAGAAATACTGCATTTGCTCGTGCAGCATGGTGTGGTTGGTGACCAGGCTCTCGAACTCTTCCAGCTGCGATGCCGATGGGAGTTCACCATAAAGCAACAGATAGCACACTTCGAGGTAGTGGGATTTGCCGGCCAGTTGTTCGATAGGGTAGCCGCGGTGCAACAATACGCCGTTGCCACCATCGATGAAGGTGATGGTGCTGTCGCAGCTGGCTGTCGAGGTGAAGCCTGGATCGTAGGTGAACACACCCGCCTGACCATAGAGTTTGCGGATGTCCAGCACATCTGGGCCGGCGGTGGGCGAGTGGATCGGCAGGTCGTAGCTGTCGTCACCAATTGTCAGGGTTGCGGATTTTTGGGTATCGGCCATCTGGGTCGTTCCTTTCGTCGCGTGGCGGGCGCAGCCGCCAAGGGCCGCGGCATACCCGCGTGCCCATCGTTAGACTGCGCACCATGAACGATTGATGAACCTCGTCAGGCGGCAGCATCCTCAAGCCTGGCAAGGGTTTCGTCGCGCCCCAGCACCAGCATCATGTCAAAGACCGAAGGCGTTACGGCCCGACCTGCAAGGGCGGCCCGCAAAGGACCTGCCAGCTTGCCGAATTTCGTGTCCTGCGACGCAGCAAAATTGTTCAGGACCGCCTCCAAACTGTCACGAGACCAAGTAACGGTTTGCAACTGCGGCGTCAATTGCGACAGTATACTACGGGATACACTATCAAGCGCTTTTGATGCTTTCTCATCCGGCGTTATTGGTCTCTCTGTCAGAACAAAATATGCTTTTTCAAGGAGTTCCGGCAAAGTCTTGGCTCGCTCTTTGACATGCGGCAATGCCGTCAGCAGCCCATCTTTCTGCGATTGTTTCAGTTGTTCTAAACCAGCGACCTCCAGATATCTTTCAATTTCTTGCTGCAATGCAGCGTCATTGGTTTGTGCGATATGCTGCCCGCTCAGGTTTTCGAGCTTCTTTACATCGAACCGGGCGGGGCTTTTTCCAATCCCGCCCAGATCAAACCATTCCCTGGCTTGCGCATCCGTAAAGAACTCGTCGTCGCCATGGCTCCACCCCAGACGCGCGAGGTAGTTGCGCATCCCGGCTGCCGGATATCCCATGATCTGGTACTCTTGCGCCCCAAGCGCCCCGTGACGCTTCGAAAGCTTCTTGCCATCAGGTCCGTGGATCAGTGGGATGTGGGCCCAGACCGGAACGTCCCAACCCATCGCATCGTAGATCATCATCTGGCGTGCCGCGTTGTTCAGATGGTCATCGCCGCGGATCACGTGAGTCACGCCCATGTCGTGGTCGTCGACCACGACGGCCAGCATGTAGACGGGGGTGCCGTCGGCGCGCAGCAGGACCATGTCGTCCAACTGGTCATTGCGGATGGTCACATCGCCTTGCACCTCGTCACGGATCACGGTGTTGCCCACTTGAGGAGCCTTGATCCGCACGACGAAGGGAACATCGGGATGTGTGGTTGGGTCAGCGTTGCGCCAGGGCGAGCGGAATAGGGTCGATTTGCCGTCGGCCCGGGCAGCTTCGCGGAACGCGGCGATCTCTTCTTGCGACGAGAAACATTTGTATGCCTTGCCGTCCGACAAAAGCCGGTTGGCCACTTCGGCGTGCCGGTCTACGCGCGCGAACTGGCTGATCACGTCGCCGTCGTGGTCAAGGCCCAGCCAAGCCATTCCGTCAAGGATTGCTTGCGTGGCTTCCGGTGTCGAGCGTGCGCGGTCGGTGTCTTCGATCCGGAGCAGGAAAGTGCCTCCGCGCCCGCGTGCATACAGCCAGTTGAACAGCGCCGTGCGTGCGCCGCCGATGTGCAGGAAGCCGGTGGGCGAGGGGGCAAAGCGGGTGACGACGGGTTGGGACATGGTGTGCGTTTACCTTTGTTTAACCACGAAGAGTCTACGGTTTGCGCTCCTGATACTCACCATGGGCGAGAGGGGCAAGCATGGGGCATGGCCTGGGATTTCGCCACGTGATGCTGATCCAGCGTGGTCACCTGTTTGGATGGTGCCCGGTTGGGATGGCATGCGGGATTGCCCTGTTCTTCGGTCTTCGATTTGAGCCATCCATTGTCCTAATCCTGAGTGTCGGGGGGGCCGGGGCAGGGGTTGCGCTTGCAGCCCGGCGCGTCGGAGAAGTGATGTCGCCCCTATTGGTGTTCCTTGCAATGATTGCGCTCGGTTTTGTGCTCGCTGGATGGCGCGCCCATTCCGTGGCGGGCCCGGTGCTGGACTGGCGGTATTATGGGCCGGTCGAGGGGCGCATTGTTGGTATGGATCGCAGTGCATCCGATGCGGTGCGCCTGACCTTGGATCACGTCAAGCTGGACCGCGTCGCGCCGTCCAAGACACCCAAGCGCGTTCGTATTTCATTGCATGGAGAGGTTGGTCTGGGTGTCGCACCAGAACCCGGCTTGCGGGTCATGACAACCGCGCATCTCGGCCCCCCGGGCGGCCCGGTAGAGCCAGGTGGTTTTGATTTCCAGCGCCATGCCTGGTTCGCAGAATTGGGTGCGGTCGGCTATACCCGCGTGCCGCTGGTCGCCATCAGCATGGCGGAATTCGACCTGCGCCAAACGCTGTTTCGCATCCGCATGTCTGTTTCGACCCATGTTCGTTCTGTCCTGCCCGGAGATGTGGGAGGGTTTGCTGCGGCTGTGACCACAGGGGACCGCAGTGGGATCAGTCAGGACGCGTTACAAGATCTGCGCGCCTCGAACACGGCCCACCTGTTGGCCATCTCAGGGCTGCATATGGGCCTGTTGTCTGGCTTTGTGTTTGGCCTGTTGCGCCTGATCTTTGCCTTGGTTCCGCGTGTCGCGCTGTATTGGCCTGCCCGAAAACTGGCCGCATTCGGCGCCTTGATCGCTGCGTCGGTCTACCTTGCTTTGTCCGGGGGCAACGTCGCGACCGAGCGTGCCTATGTCATGGTGGCCGTTGCCCTTTGCGCGGTGCTGGTCAATCGGCGTGCCATCAGCTTGCGATCGGTTGCCATGGCTGCGCTGATCGTCCTGACGTTGCGACCTGAGGCGTTGATGGGGCCGGGGTTCCAGATGTCCTTTGCCGCCACCACGGCGCTTGTCGCCGTATTTGGCTGGATTCGTGATCTTGATTGGTCACTTGGCCCAAAGTGGATCCAGCCCGTTTTAGGGGTGGTGATCTCTTCGGCCGTGGCGGGGCTTGCGACCGCACCTATTGGTGCTGCGCATTTCAACACGATGGCGCACTACGGGTTGATTGCGAACCTTGCGAGCGTTCCCTTGATGGGGACGCTTGTGATCCCGGCAGCCGTGCTTGCGCTGATCCTGGCACCCGTCGGCCTCGATATCCTTGGTTTGTGGTTGATGGGGTTGGGATTGCGCTGGATTCTTTGGGTCGCAGATGCGGTCTCCAGTTTGGATGGCGCGCAGGGTTATGTTGCGGGACCCAGCCCCGCCGTGTTGCCCTTGATGGCTTTGGGTATGCTCTTTGTCATCCTGTGGCAGGGGCGTGCACGTTTCGTGGGGGTGACGGCCGTCGGTCTTGCCTTGCTTTTGTGGCAAACCGGGTCGCGCCCGCAGGTGCTTGTGGCAGATACCGGCGGGATTGTCGGGCTGATGACCGATGAAGGGCGTGCATTGAGCCGGGCAAAGGGCTCTGGTTTTGTCGCTCGCAACTGGTTGGAGAATGACGGAGAGGGCATTGATCAGGTGGCCGCAGCGGCCCGTTGGGAAAATGGGACTGGCCCGCAGATCGTGCATTTGAGTGGCAAACGCGCAGCAGCTGCATTCACCGGCTGTGTGAAAGGCGATATCGTTGTCAGCAATACGGATCTTGTCGAAGCCACAAAGCTGCCTTGTCTGGTCCTGACCCCACCCATTCTTCGACGCACAGGGGCCGTCGCATTGGTTGAAACGGGGGGTACGTTACATCTTCGGACGGCGCGCGACGTTGCAGGGGATCGCATGTGGTCTGGCTGGTCCAAAGACCCGCAGCCCCAATTGACGGCCCTTGTTCCAGACAACTGGATTGTCGCACAAAGCAAGTAGGGCGGACCCATGGTCCGCCCTACGGCACCAAGATCACGCGGCAATCGCAACTGTAAGGCGCACGTGTCGTGCGCGCCCGGTTCAGTAGGTGCGGATCAGACCAACCAAGCGCCCTTGCACTTTGACCTGGCCAACCGGGAGAACCCGTGTCTCATATGCCGGGTTGGCTGCTTCGAGCGCGATAGTGTCACCCTTGCGCATGTAGCGTTTCAGCGTTGCCTCATGATCTTCGACCAGCGCGACAACAATGTCCCCGTTATCTGCGGTCGATGTCTCGCGAATGACCACCACATCGCCATCATTGATACCGGCGTCGATCATCGAGTCGCCCTTGACCTCAAGCGCATAGTGATCGCCCTGGCCGGACAACATCTGCCCAGGCACCGCGACGGAGTGAGAGACCTCGGAAATGGCGGAGATTGGCACCCCGGCGGCAATCCGGCCCATCACAGGCAGCGTTATAGCATCTGCGGTTTCAACAGGGCGGGCCGCCGCCGGGGGCGGAGCATCGGGCTTGTCGCCATCAATCACGCGGGGTTGGAACCCACCGGGTGCACCGCCCAGGCTTTCGGGTAGGCGCACCACTTCGATGGCGCGCGCACGGTGGGCGAGGCGGCGAATGAACCCGCGTTCTTCCAGCGCCGTGATCAGACGGTGAATGCCCGATTTGGACCGCAGATCCAGCGCCTCTTTCATTTCGTCGAAACTGGGGGGTACACCATCGCGCTGCACCCGTTTGTGAATGAATTCGAGCAGATCAAGCTGCTTCTTGGTCAACATTGTTCGTCCTCCAAGCCCGATTGGTTTGGGTTTGTTCTACGGACGTTCCCCTTTTGTGTCAACGGGTCAGTTCAAATGTATGATATCGACCATATCACCGGCATCGCGGGCGGGATCGTTGGGCGGGCGTACGATCAGGGCATTGGCATCCGCAAGCACGCTTAACAGTGAACTGTCCTGAAGTCCGGCATCCTCGACAGCCCCGGCCCTGACGCGGCCGCGCATGTAATGTTCACGTGGTCCATTTGCAGCCAGTGAGGTGGACAGAGGCACTTTTACCCGTGGTGCTTGCGCCTGACCCAAGCCAAGCATTGCGCGGATCATGGGCGTCAGAAACACGGTGCCACAGACCATGGCGGAGACCGGGTTTCCGGGCAGACCAACCATGGGTGTACCGTTCAGCCGTCCGGCCATGAGCGGTTTGCCAGGCCGCATTGCAACCTTGTAGAAGCTGCGATTCATCCCAAGCTCACCGGCGACATGGCCGACAAGGTCATGATCGCCAACCGATGCGCCGCCGATGGTAACGATCAGGTCAGCCCCCGTTGTCAGACCGAAAACAGTGGTGAGCGACACAGCGCTGTCCCGCGCTATGGGCAGTATGCGTGGCACAGCGCCGAGACGCCGCAACATTGCGGCAAGCCCGAACGTGTTCGATGCAATAATCTGATCCGGGCCGGGGACTTCGCCGGGCATGACCAGCTCATCACCGGTCGCGATCAGCGCCACAACTGGTGCTCGGCGCACCGGTATGTCGGCGATGTTCATGGAGGCTAGAAGTGCTATGTCAGCAGGTGCCAGAACGCGGTGTGCGTCGAGCGTGTCGCCCAAAGCAAAGTCGATGCCAGCAGGGCGGATATTGTCCTTGGCGCCGGGATCATCCGTGATGGTGATCAGGTCGCCGTTGCGGGTGATATCTTCCTGAATGACGACCTTGTCGGCGCCATCAGGGACAGGGGCACCCGTAAAGATGCGCACGGCCTGACCGGCACCGAGCGTACCATTCCAACCATGTCCGGCTGCGGCTTCGCCAACAACTTTGAACTGCGCGTGTTGGTCAGCTTCGACCGCTTTGACGGCGTATCCATCCATCGATGAGGCGGCAAAGGGTGGTTGCGTGCGGCGTGCCGCGACAGACTGCGCCAGAACCCGACCGTCGGCTTCTACGAGCGGGACGTGTTCGACAGGCATCTCGTCCGCCAGGGTGAACAGGTGCTCAAGCGCTTGGGTGACAGTGATCATGTCGCCTCGTAACGTCCCGACTTCCCGCCATCCTTCAGGACAACGTGCAGGCCGCCGATCTCCATGCCTTTGTCTACGGCCTTGGCCATGTCGTAGACTGTGAGAGCGGCTGTGGAGGCGGCGGTCAGCGCTTCCATCTCGACCCCCGTTTGGCCGGTCATCTTGACGGTTGCGGTGATGCGTAGCCCCGGCAAGTCTGCATCCGGTTCCAGATCGACGGATACTTTGGTGATGGGCAGTGGATGGCAGAGCGGGATGAGGTCTGCGGTGCGCTTGGCCCCCATGATACCGGCCAGCCGGGCGACGCCGATGACATCACCCTTCTTTGCGCGACCTTCGGTAATGATATCAAAGGTTTCCGCCTTCATCTTCACCCACGTCTCTGCAACGGCAATGCGGTCAGTGATGTCCTTGTCTGACACATCCACCATGTGGGCGGCACCCTGATCATCGAAATGTGTGAGTGCCATCTACATGCCCCCGCCTGCGGTGAGTGGGTTGGCCAGAAGCGTCCGCGTAGCAATTGCCACGTCCTCCTGCCGCATCAGGCTTTCCCCGATCAGGAATGTGCGAGCGCCGTACATTGCCAAATCCGCCAGATCGGCGGGGGTGTTGAGCCCACTTTCGGCCACGATGGTGCGATCTGCGGGTACCTGTTTCGACAAGGTGCGGGTCGTGTCCAGCGTCACCTCGAATGTCTTGAGGTTGCGGTTGTTGATCCCCATCAGAGGGCTTTTGAGATTTGACGCACGCTCCAGCTCTTCGGCATCGTGTACTTCAATCAACACGTCCATGCCCCATTCGAAGGCCGCCGTTTCCAATTCCTGCGCTTGCGCGTCGCTGACCGAGGCCATGATGATCAGGATGCAATCGGCCCCAAGTGCGCGTGCTTCGGCAACCTGGTAGGTGTCGTACATGAAATCCTTGCGCAAGGCGGGCAGTGCGCAGGCGTCGCGGGCTTGTGTCAGAAACGCCTTTGCGCCCTGAAAACTTGGGGTGTCCGTCAGGACAGACAGGCATGTGGCGCCACCGTCTTCATAGGCTTTGGCCAGCACTGCCGGATCAAAGTCGGCCCGGATCAGCCCCTTGGATGGGCTGGCCTTCTTGATCTCTGCAATCAAGCCATAGGCTTCGCGGTTCGCAACCTGCAATGCATGTGTGAACGGGCGTATAGGGGACGCCTCGCGCGCCTCGGCTTCCACCGCTTCGAGCGGTTTGGATGCCTTGTCGGCCGCCACTTCCTCAAGTTTGTAGGCTTTGATCTTGTCGAGGATCGTATCAGTCATCTGTCGCGCTTTTTTGTCTGACGGTGGGAACGAGGGGCCAGCCCCTCGCACTCCCCGGAGTTTATCTGGCAAGATGAAAGAGCATCAACCCGCTTGCGTAATCTTTGCTACCATCTTGATTTTGTCTCGTGCGGCGCCGCTATCGATGCTTTCGGCCGCACGTGCGACACCTTCCTTCAAGTCCGTGATGGTGCCAACAACTTTGAGTGCGGCGGCGGAATTCAGAAGCACAGCGTCGCGATAGGCGCCGGGTGCACCATCAAGTAAGGCCGAGAACGACTTGGCGTTCTCTTCGGGGGTACCGCCCACGATGGCCTCGAACGGATGGGTGGGCAGGCCAGCCTCTTCTGGGTGCACTTCAAAATCGGTGACTGTACCCTCGGACAGGCCGGAAACCCACGACACGCCTGTGATCGTGAGCTCATCTGTCCCATCCGACCCATGCACCAGCCAAGCAGCTTCGGACCCAAGCTGACCCAGTGTTTCGGCCATGGGGCGGATCAGGTCGCGCGAGAATGCGCCGGTTAGTTGCCGCTTGACGCCCGCGGGATTTGTAAGGGGACCGAGGATGTTGAAGATTGTGCGCGTGCCCAGCTCGGCCCGCGTCGGCATCACGTGGGCAATGGCCGGGTGATGCATGGGGGCCATCATGAAGCCGATGCCGGCCCCCTCGATTGCTTTTTCGACGACGTCAGGGCCGACCATAACGTTGATGCCCATCTGGGTCAGCGCATCCGCTGCCCCGGACTTCGAACTGAGGTTGCGGTTGCCGTGTTTGGCGACCGTCACGCCTGCGCCTGCCACGACGAATGCGGTGGCTGTCGAGATATTCAGCGTGCCCTTGCCGTCCCCACCTGTGCCAACGATGTCCATAGCGCCCTCAGGCGCTTTGACCGGGTTGCACTTGGCGCGCATCACGGCGGCGGCGGCCGCGTATTCGTCGACCGTTTCGCCACGTGTACGCAGGGCCATCAGTAATCCGCCAATTTGGCTGGGTGTTGCTTCGCCGTCAAAAAGGATTTGGAAGGCTGCCTCGGCCTGATCGCGTGACAGGGGTCCGTTTGCCGCCGCATCAATGAGCGGTTTCAGTGCGTCACTCATGCGGCCACCGGCATGAGATCCAGGAAGTTCTGCAGCATCGCATGCCCATGTTCTGAGCGGATCGATTCCGGATGGAATTGCACACCGTGGATCGGCAATTCCTTGTGGGCGAGGCCCATGATCGTGCCGTCCTTGAGCGCGCCGGTGATTTCCAGCTCATCCGGCAGGCTGTCACGGTCGACGATCAGCGAATGGTAACGCGTGGCCTCGAACGGCGTCGGCAGCCCCTTGAACACTGACATGCCGTCATGGTGCATCGTCCCCATCTTGCCATGCACGATCTCGTCGGCGCGCACGACCTTACCTCCGAAAACCTGACCAATGGTTTGATGTCCAAGGCAGACACCCATCAAGGGTGTGCGCGTCTCGGCTGCTGCAGCGGTGAGCGCGAGGCAAATTCCGGCCTGATCCGGTGTGCCCGGGCCGGGCGACAGAAGGATGCCCTCTGGCTTGAGCGCCATCGCCTCCTGCACGTTCAGGGCATCATTGCGGTAGACATGCACATCTGCCCCAAGAGATCCCAAATAGTGGACGAGGTTGTAGGTAAAACTGTCGTAATTGTCGATCAGCAGCAGCATGGGCGTATTCTGTGTTCCAAGGGCGGGCGTTGGCCGGTATAGTTGCGCCATACATGTTCAGGCTTGCCCGCCAGCGTCAAGGGGCGGGAGGCGCGAGGACAGGCACGAAGAGCAGGCGATGGCACACCGCAAAGCGGGGCTGTTGCGGGACAGGCAAAGAGGTCACATATGGCACGGGGTTTTCTGAGCGGCATTTTGTGGGGTGGTGTTGTGAGCGTTGCGGGCGCGGCGGCCCTGTCCATTGTCAGCGACAGCCCGACCGGACCGGACGCCGTTGTTCAGGCACCGCAAGGTGCCGACGCCCCTCAGGCGGGTGCTGGAGAGACACCGCAATCACGTGGTGATGCCGATCTCGTCATGGATGGTGATGCGCCACAATTGGGCAGTCCTCAAGCCGATGATGTGAATGCGGCGGAGGCGGCCGGGGCGGATACGCCTTCGGTTCCACAGACCGGTCAGGCAGAGGGATTGGCCGATCCGGCCGAGGCAGGCGAGGGCGCGACTGTTGCAATTGATACGGACGCACCGCTTCAACCCGGTGTCCAGACGGATGCGCCGCAAGCGCCCGTCGGCGAGACGGAGTTGTCGATTTCGACTGATCCAGCGCAACCGCCAGCACCACAAGTGCCGGATACGCCAACCGCATTTGCCGAAGATGCCTCCGAAATCTCTGACGGGACGGATACACCAACCGCAGAAGCCCCGGCGCCGGGCACTCCAGAGGCAACCCCCGCACCTGATGCCCCCGAAGTTGCAGATACACCGACAGATCCGGATCCATCACCAGAACAATCCGCCGCACTTCCATCGGCGCTGGATCCAACGATAGACACGCGGCGACCCACGATCGGGCGACCTGCGACGTCCTTGGTGGATCGCAATGGGGACGAGGACGCGCCGGGCGTCGTTACCGATGAAGCGGCAGATGTTGCTGCCCCGGGTGCACCGCCCCTCGTGGCCTTTGCCGCGCCATTCGAGAACCCGGAAGACAACCCCCTGATGTCCATCGTGCTCATAGACGAGGGCGCGGACCTGACGGGGGGGAGTGTCGGACTTGCCGCCCTGCAGAGTTTTCCTTATCCGCTGACCTTTGCTGTCAATGCCTCACTCTCGGATGCAGCGGAACGCGCGGCAGAGTACAGGGCGCAGGGGTTCGAGGTTGCGACGCTTCTTGACCTTCCGGCAGGTGCCACGCCCTCTGACACCGAGGTCACGCTATCGGCGGCGCTGGATGCCGTGCCTGAGGCGGTCGCTGTGATGGAAGGGACTGGGGTCGGTCTGCAAGAAACGCGCGCTGCGTCTGACCAAATTGCCGCTGCAGTCTTGGCCACTGGCCACGGATTGGTCTTGCAATCCAAGGGGCTCAATACTGCACAAAAGCTTGCCGCGCGCGAAGGGGTTCCCGCTGGATTGATTTTCCGTGACTTTGATAGTGCCGGGCAAACACCCACGGTGATCCGCCGGTTCCTGGACCAGGCAGCGTTTCGTGCGGGACAAGAGGGCGGTGTGATCATGGTAGGCCGCGTGCGTCCAGACACGATCTCGGCACTGCTTCTTTGGGGGCTGCAGGACAGGGCGGAGCGCGTGGCGCTGGCGCCGGTGTCTGCCGTCCTTCAACTGCTCGCAGAGCAACAGCAGTAACTTCAGATAATCTCGTCCTCGTCAAAAAGCGGGTCAGTTTCCAACTGGGCGGTCATCGCCTCGACCGTGTCTTCGTCGGCTGTTGGGCTGATATCCGCCAGGTGAAACACGGCGTCACCCTCGTTCACGACCGGCAGGACGGCACGCCCGATCAGGATGCCGGACGCGGGCGCAATGAGGTCTGTTTCCGTCGAGCCTGAAGGATCCGAGACGGCGGCCAGAACGTCGCCTTTCTCGACCACATCGCCTTCGGCCCTGAATGTGCGTAACAACCCGCCTGACGGCGCGCGCAACCATGTAGAGCCGTTGCAGATCAGCGATGGGGTCCGCGCGCGGGCGATGCCCTTTGAGGCCAACATCCCCTGATCGCGCATCACACGCAGTATGCCGGCCACGCCGGCACGCACGGCAAACTCGCCAAAGCGCAGGCCTTCGCCTGCCTCATACAGCAGGATGGGCGTGCCCTGTTCTGCCGCTTCGCCGCGCAGTGATCCATCGCGTAAGGACGACTTCAGGATGACGGGGGCGCCAAAGCTGCGGGCCATGTGTGCAGTTGTTTGATCGCCGGGCGTGACACGGACCTGGGGTAGGTTGGTGCGGTGAACGGCTGCCGAATGCAGGTCGATGCCAAAGTCACAGCGCAGAACGACGTCATGGAGAAAGATATGCGCCAGCCGTGATCCAAGTGACCCGCCAGCGCTGCCTGGGAAGCAACGGTTCAGGTCACGGCGGTCAGGCAGATAGCGGGACCTTGCGAGAAAGCCGAAGGCGTTGACGATCGGCACCACGAGGAGTGTGCCTCGTATTTTTTCGAGCTGTGGCGTACGGAGCAGGCGGCGGGCAATTTCCACCCCGATTACCTCGTCTCCGTGGACAGCGGCACTGACGAACATGGTGGGGCCGGGGCGCTTGCCGTGCAGCACCTCAACGCGCAGGGACACGGGTGTGTGATCCTGAAGGGTGGAGACGGGCAGCGCGACCGATGCCCGCGTGTCAGGTGCAATATCCACACCGCCCAATTGAAACGCGGGGCATGCCATCAACGGGATCGTACCAGACCAGAGATGCAGATCCAGTCTTTCCGTGTTCGTTGGACACCCTGCCTGATGGGGTGGATTGACCCAATCCACCTACCTAAATGCAAGGGCGTCACTGATTGCCGCCGCCAAAGCGTGCGGCATCCGCCGCCGCTCGTCGAATTGCGCCGGATTTGTGGACCGTTTCCATGAATTCGGCCTCGGGGTCACTGTCATACACAACGCCACCACCGGCCTGGATATAAAGCTTCTGGTCCTGAACCACTGCTGTGCGCAGGGCGATGCACATGTCCATGTCGCCACCGGCGCTGAAATAGCCAACGCCGCCGCCATAGACGCCGCGCTTTTCCGGCTCTAATTCGTCGATGATCTCCATGGCGCGAACCTTGGGTGCGCCCGATACGGTTCCGGCAGGCATCCCGGCAAAGAACGCATCAAGCGCGTCCTTGCCCGCGGCCAATTCACCGACAACATTCGATACGATGTGCATCACGTGGCTGTAGCGTTCGACGATGAACTCTTCGGTCGGGCGCACGGTGCCAATCTTGGCCACGCGACCAACATCGTTGCGGCCCAGGTCAAGCAGCATGAGGTGTTCTGCCAATTCCTTCCTGTCGGCCAGCAAATCGGCTTCTAGTTCCCGGTCCTGTTCCGGCGTGTCCCCGCGGGGACGGGTGCCCGCGATAGGGCGGACCGTGACTTCGCTGCCAAACACCCGGACGAGAATCTCGGGGCTGGCACCAACGACCTGAAAACCACCGAAGTTGAAGTAGAACATGAACGGTGACGGGTTCGTACGGCGCAGGGAGCGATAGAGCGCGAAGGGAGGCTCCCGAAACTCTTGCGTCCATCGCTGGGCTGGCACAACCTGAAAAATGTCACCGGCCTTGATGTAGTCACGCGCCTTTTCAACGGCGGCCTTGTAGCCGTCCTTGGTAAAGTTCGACACCGGCTCTGCCTGCGGGCTGGCGTCCCCCAGATCGCGGGTTTCCACTGGCATTGCACGTTCGAGATCGCGTACCGCATCCATCACCCGTTCCGCCGCCTGTGCATAGGCGGCACGCGCCGATTGTCCGTCACTCACCCATGCAGGCGAGACGACAGTGACCTCACCCTTTACGCCATCAAGAACCGCAACGACGGACGGGCGCAGCATCAACGCATCGGGCAGGCCTAGCGGGTCCGGATTTACGTCCGGCAGGCGTTCAACCAGCCGGATCATGTCGTATCCGAGATAGCCAAACAGACCAGCGGCGGCTTGTGGCAGATCGTCTGGCAGTTCGATGCGGCTTTCTTTGATCAGTGCGCGCAACGCGTCGAGCGGATTGCCCTCCAGCGGCTCAAACGCATCCGCATCGTAACGGGCCATCCGGTTGATGGACGACGTTTTGCCGTCGCAGCGCCAGATCAGATCCGGTTTCATACCGATGATGGAATAGCGTCCGCGCACTTCGCCGCCGGTCACTGATTCAAGGACAAACGCGTCCTTTTGTGCGCCCGTCAATTTCAGCATGAGCGATACTGGCGTGTCGAGGTCCGCCGCCAGACGTGTGTAGACCACCTGGTTTTCGCCTGCGGCATACGCTGCAGCAAAGCTGTCAAAATCGGGGACAAGTGCCATCAGGGGAAGTTCACATGCACGGCATCCAGCGCCTGCTGGTTGATCTGGGTCCCTGCGCGCAGCACGACATCTTCACCAAAGATGTTGAAGATTTCACCGGCCAGGATTTGACCCATCTCAGCGCTCAGCGCGGTAGTTTCAGCCTGTGTCTCGGGCGTGTCGCCGCTTTCGTTGATCGCATCAAGACGCACCACCAACACCGCTCCGTAGCCCGAGATGATGCGCACGTCGCCGGGCTCCATTTCGAACACGGCGGGCATGAATGCGGGCGGTGTGCCCTGTACAAACGCGCTGCGGTCCAGATCAGTTTCTACAATGGATTCGAGCGACCGGCTGGCAAAGCTCTCGCCGGCTTCCAATGCGGGCAGCAGCGCTTCGGCCTTTTCGGTCAATCGGGCTTCGGTCTGTTCTGCTTCCCAGTTGCCCTGAACATTCAATTTGGCTTCGTCAAACGGCGCGGGGCGGGGCGGCAGGGTATCATCCATGCGCATGGCAAAGATACCACCGTCATCCAACTGCACGATTTCTGGGAAGTCGTCTTGGGTCAATTCCACGGCCGCATCGCGGAAACCATCGTAGGCGGCAATCCCTTCGCCCATAGCCGGGAACCAGTCGATAGTGCCCAGCTGCATGTCGGTTTCGACATCCAGCTCTTCGAGCGTGGCGCCGCCAGCTAACAAGTTGTCGAACTCCTCGGCAAGAACGGCAACCTGCCGCCGCGCCGCGTCCAACGCCAATTCCTGGCGCAACTGGGGTTCCGCATCTTCAAAGCTGGTCTGCCGCGCGGGCAGGACGCCGTTCACACGGAACAAGGCCGGGCCCAATGACGAGGGTAGGGGACCGACAACATCACCAACTTCTGCGCCAAACACGGCTTCGCCTGCAGCATCCAGTTCAAGGCGGGTCACATCACCCATATCAACGTCACCAAGCTCCAATCCACGCTCGGTCACCAACGCTTCGAACGTGGTGCCGTTCACATCGAGCTGTGCGGCGGCGCGTTCAGCGGCGTCCGCGTCAAGGTACACCAGGCGTTCGACCAAGCGGCGCTCCGGACGGTTGTATTGATCCGCGCGCGCCTCGAACTCGGCTTGCAGAGTGGCTGTTTCTACCTCCATGGAATCGAGGATCATGTCGGGTGTCAGTGCAGCGTAAGTAATGCGTTTGGTTTCGGGCAGCTCGTAGTCGTCCAGATTGTCCTCGTAATACGCGCGCAGCACCTCGTCCGAAGGGGCGGGTAACGTAGTTTCAAGATCACTTTGCCCCAGACGCACCCATGTAAAGTCGCGTGTTTCGCCAAGGAAGGAGACAAGCGTGCGGGCATATGTTTCGGGCATGCTGATGCCGGACAGGATGGCACCCTGAAGGATCGAGCGGGACACTTCCTCGCGCAATTGGGTCTCGAATTCGGATTCGCTGGTGCCCTGCTGATCAAGGGCGAAGCGGTAGGCATCGCGATCAAATGAACCGTCGAGCCCGCGGAACGCCGGGATGTTGAGGATTTCATCGCGGATCGTTTCGTCACCCACGCTCAGACCCATCTGGCCCGCTTCGTGGTCCAGTGCACGAGCACGAACCAATCGAGCCAGCACGGCTTGATCAAGGCCGATCGCCTGCGCGCGCGCAAACGTCAGTGGGCTGCCAGTCTGTTGCCCAACCGCCTGCATTTCGCGCTGCAGCGTGTTGGCATAGGTTTGCACGTCGATATGCCTGTCGCCGACCTTGCCGACGGTGCGGATTGTACCGCCCAGACCATCAAGGCCGAAGCCGAGGCTGAGACCGACAAACAACAGGCCCAGAAGGATCCAAACGGCGATTTTCGAGATGGATGTTTTGCTCTTGGCCATGTGCGCCTTCTAACGGGTGTCGTTGCGGTTGAGGATGTCTAACGGCACTGCCTGAGACGGGCAAGAGCGCGTGGGATTCAAAGGGTCAGAGCTGACAGCCTTGTGTAAAGGTTATCTATGCCGCGGGCGTCGAGATTGGCGAAGGCAATGCGCAATTGTTGGCGCCCCTCGACGGCATCTTCCGGCCAGAACATTGTACCGGGCAAGCATAGGATGCCCGCCTCCTGCACCATTTTCGGGGCAAGCTCGGCCGACGACATATCGAACGGGTGCTTCATGTAGGCGAAATACGCGCCCAAACCCATAAGCTCCCAACCTTTGTCCGCCAACACAGGAAACCCATCGGCAATGGCCTTGCGACGAACAAGGATTTCGTTCCGTTCTCCGGCGACCCAATTGCCAAGGTTCTCAAGCCCCCAAAAGGCGGCATATTGCCCGATCTGGCCGGGACATATGGCAACCGTGTCCAGGAACTTCTCTGCCTCGGCCAAGCGCGCAGGGGATGTGACCAACGCGCCGACCCGGTGACCGGTCAATCGATATGTCTTGGAGAATGAATAGAGATGGATGAACGTCTCATCCCACCCATCCTGCTGGAAAAGGGTGTGGGGCGCGCCACTGCGGCTGTCAAAGTCGCGATATGTTTCGTCGACGATCAGGGCAATTCCGCGCGCCTTTGCCAATTCGAAGAAATCCAGCACGAGTCTGTCCGGATACTCAACTCCGGCTGGATTGTTCGGCGTGACCAATGCGATGGCGCGTGTCCGGTCTGTGATCAAAGCCTCCGCGGCTGCGACATCCGGCAACATATCGTCCCCGGCAGGCAGTGGCACAGAGGCAACCCCGCTCATGTCCAACCACATTTTATGATTGAAATACCATGGGGTTGGAAGGATCACCTCATCTCCTTCGTTACATAGTGCGGCTATTGCCGCGGCGAAGGCCTGATTGCAGCCGGAGGTGATGGCGATGTTTTCTGCCGTCGTGCGCGCGTCATAGTGTCGGTTGATCTGGTCAGACAATCCGGCGCGTAGGGCCGTCATGCCTAGAACCGGACCGTAGAGATGCGCGTCGTCCTTGGTCAGAGCTGCATCGGCCATGGCTTGGCGCAGGGCATCCGGTGGAGGATCGACCGGAGCGGCCTGGCTCACGTTGATCAGCGGACGGTCTTCAGGGAAATTGACGCCTTCAATCCAGCGCCGCGCCTCCATCACCGGAGGAGCGAAAGTGGATGCGGTGCGCGTCAGGGTCATGAGGTCGCTCGTTTCAAAAGCGCCGGAGCCTCCGACGGTAGTTATCTGGCAAGATGACGGAGATTAGTCGGTGCCGCGATATGGTTCGACATATTGCAGGGCCATGTCCCATGGGAAAAATATCCATGTGTCCTGACTGACGCCGGTTATGAACGTATCAACCATCGGCTCGCCCTTGGGCTTGGCATACACAGTGGCAAAATGTGCCTTTGGGTAGTGATCGCGCACAACTTCGAGGGTGCGGCCTGAGTCCACCAGATCATCAATGACAAGGATGCCTGTGCCATCCCCCATCAGGTTTGCGTCAGGTGCTTTCAGGACTTCAACTTCGCCCTGACTTTGGTGGTGGTAGGATTTGACACTGATCGTATCCACAGTGCGGATGTCCAACTCGCGACTGACGATCATCGCCGGTGCCATGCCGCCCCGCGTGATCGCAACCACGGCCCGCCAGGCACCATTGTCTGGTCCTTGCCCATCAAGACGCCAGGCCAGTGCCCGGCTGTCGCGGTGGATCTGATCCCAGCTGATGTGGAACCCTTTTTCGTGGGGGAGGCGGTCTGCCATTGTCTACTTCTCCAGGATCAGGCGCAGGCCAAGCGCGCCAAGCAGTGTAGCCGCGATGCGGTCGAAAACAGGTTTGAGGCTGACATAGCCGCGTCGAATGTGCGGGGTACTCAGCGCAAGAGCGAGAAGAGTATAAAACGCCAGTTCGAGTAGCCAGTGGTTCAGCACGATCACCATGATATCTGCCGGCGCGAGCCCTTTGGGAAAGACAACGACAATCACGGCGGCGGCAAACAGCATCGACTTCGGGTTGCCCAGATTCAAAAGCATTCCGGACAAGATCGCTTGTCCCCGTGGTTTTGGAGCATCGCCAAGCGGGTCGCGCGAATGTCGCCATGTTTGGATCGCAATCCAGATCAGGTACAGCGCCCCTCCGACCTTTAGGGCGGTATATGTCCATGGAAAGAGCGTGAAGACAGCCTCAAGTCCAAGCAATGCCGCGAGGGTCCACATCGCCGCTGCAGTTCCAAGACCAATGCCTGTGGCAATCCCGGCGGCGCGGCCACCGGCTACGGTCGCCTTGGTGATAAACAGCATGGCGGCTCCGGGCGAAAGCAATGCAGCCAGCAGGACGGTATTGAAGGCAACAAGCTCTGCCAGTGTCAGGCTCATCCGTTACCCTTTTTCAATGTCAGGCGCGTCGACTGCCTTCATGCCGACCACGTGGTAGCCCGCGTCGACGTGAAGATTTTCGCCCGTCGTGCCAGACCCCAGATCGCTCAGCAGGAACAGCGCCGATTTGCCAACATCATCGATGGTCACATTTCGCCGCAGGGGCGAGTTGTACTCGTTCCACTTCATGATGTAGCGGAAGTCGCCGATGCCTGAGGCTGCGAGGGTCTTGATCGGCCCAGCGCTGATCGCATTGACGCGAATGTTGTCCTTGCCTAGATCCTCGGCCAGATATTTGACCGACGCCTCAAGTGCGGCCTTGGCGACACCCATGACGTTGTAGTGCGGCATGACCTGCTCGGCCCCATAATAGGTGAGGGTCAGCGCGCTGCCGCCATCCGTCATCATTTTTTCCGCGCGCTGCATTACGGCTGTGAAAGAATAGACCGAGATGTCCATGGTCAGGGTAAAATTGTCCCGACTCGTATCAACGTAGCGGCCGCGCAGTTCGTTCTTGTCTGAAAAACCGATGGCGTGAACGATGAAGTCCAACTTGCCCCAACGCTCTTTGAGTGCGTCAAAGAGGGCATCAATCGATGCTTCGTCGCCCACGTCGCAAGGAAGCACGATGTCGCTGCCCAGCTGGGCCGCCAGTGGATCAACACGCTTTTTCAAAGCATCCCCTTGATAGGAAAACGCCAGTTCCGCCCCAGCCGCGTGCAGGGTGCGGGCGATGCCCCACGCAATGGATTTGTCATTGGCGAGACCCATGATCAGACCCCGCTTGCCCGTCATCAGATTGCTCGCCATGTTACTGCCCATCCCGTCCCTCGTTATCGGCTTTGTGTCTGGCGGCCAGCTTTATGCCATTGCCCCAGACGCATCAAGAGAGGGTGCAGCAGTTGAACCGGGGTGCGCGCGAGGCTAGCTGTTTCAAAACTCAACAGGAGACGGACATGGCAGACCGGGGCGGGAAATTTGAGGGTGAGAACCCTTTTGACATCGTGCGCGCATGGATGGCGGACGCAGATGAGACCGAATTGAACGATCCCAACGCCATTGCTCTCAGCACCGTGGATGCGGAGGGTTTGCCAAACGCGCGCATGGTCTTGCTGAAAGACGTCGAAGATGACGCCTTTGTCTTTTATACAAACTATACAAGCGCGAAGGCAGCGGAATTGGATCAGGCGGGCAAGGCGGCGTTTGTCATGCATTGGAAATCGCTGCGGCGGCAGGTGCGGGTGCGTGGCATTGTCGAAAAGGAGGATGGCTCAAAGGCCGACGCCTATTATGCTTCGCGCTCATTAAAATCGCGCCTCGGTGCATGGGCGTCAGACCAAAGTGCGCCGCTGGACAGCCGCTCAACATTGATGGCTACGGTGGCGAAGGTCACGGCGCGGGAAGGCACAAACCCGTCCCGACCGCCTTTCTGGGGGGGGTACCGGATCACACCCGTTGAGATCGAATTCTGGGCTGACGGCGCGTTTCGACTGCATGATCGGTTCTGTTGGCGGCGCGAAAAACCCGGTTCAGCGTGGCACGTGACGCGGCTCAGCCCGTGAATTTCATGTAACGTGAAATGTAAATATCTGAATTATAAACAGTATTTCGTGCTTGAATTATGAGGTGAAAATGGCGCAAGTCTTGTTATGCGGCATAATGCACTCATAGAAAGACAAGTCGTGTCAGAACACACTCAAGATACGGATGTGGTCATTGGAACAGTAAAGTGGTTCGATCCTGTAAAAGGGTTTGGCTTTATCGTGGCCAATGCCGGCGGTCCGGATATTCTGCTGCATGTCAATGTGTTGCGGAATTTTGGCCAATCATCAGTCGCAGATGGGGCTAATGTAAATGTCCGTGTCCAACACACTGAGCGTGGCGTTCAGGCGGTTGAGGTCATTTCCATCACGCCGCCTGACCATACGGATTCGTCGTCCCTCAACGACCTGGCAGAGATGGAGCATCACGATGTCACCGATGCGCCGCTTCAGCCGGGCCGTGTCAAATGGTTCGACAAAGGCAAGGGCTTTGGGTTTGCCAACGTGTTTGGCAGTTCAGATGACGTATTCCTGCATGTAGAGGTGTTGCGCCGTTCTGGCCTTTCCGACCTGCAGCCCGGTGAAGCGTTGGCATTGCGGGTGATCGACGGCAAACGAGGTCACATGGCAGCTGAAGTTCTTGCATGGGAAGCTGCGCTACCCAAAAAGGACGATTGATCGTGCTGAACCCGCTGTGTCGGGCCCTCGCAACAGCCTTTTTTTGTCTTTGCGCCCAGATTGGTGCAGCAAAGTGCATATATGATACCGTCTGGATCCGCGGTGACTTTGGCTCGGCCCGCTTTAACGTTGAGATTGCCGACACCAATCGCGAACGGGCCATTGGGCTGATGAACAGACCTTCAATGCCGACAAGCGAAGGGATGCTGTTTGTTTATCCCCGTCCTCAACCTTTGTCTTTCTGGATGCGGAACACGCTTATTCCGCTCGACATGCTGTTCGTTGATCCGACAGGAACCGTTACCAGAGTTCATCACGAGGCCGTTCCTTTGGATGAAACTCCGATTCCCGGCGGGGACGGGCTGACGCACGTGCTTGAAATCAACGGTGGCTTGGCCCGTCTGATGGGGATCCGTGAAGGCGCACAACTGCGACACCCCAGCTTTGATCAAGATATCGCAGTTTGGCCCTGCTGATTGCATTCTTTGGGCTTTTCAATCGCGCGCACGCCGTCTAAGACAGCGCCACGGTCGGAGCGTGGCGCAGCCTGGTAGCGCACCTGTTTTGGGTACAGGGGGTCGGAGGTTCGAATCCTCTCGCTCCGACCATTTCACCTAGTTCGATGCTGTTCCGCCGGTCGCAACCAGCAACTGATCCATGAGTTGATCCAGTGCACGCTGCTTGATGTAGATGCGGCGCGGGTTGCCGGATTTTTGCACGACTTCCGCGAAATACGATAGCTCGACCACGAAGGCGCCGTCGTTCCGGTCGGTTTCCTTTTGCACCACGAGTGTTGGTGCTTCGAGCGCACCGTCATATTGCAGCACCAGAAAAGCTGCGACATCTGGCGGTGGCAAAATCCGGCATTGCACAACTGATCCGGATACCACCCGCAATTCGTCTCCGGGCGCATCGCAAGATGAGCGGAAAGCATCATCCAGCGGCGCGGGATTCGCGGCAAAGGTTGCCCGTCGAACGGGCAGATCTTGTTCTGATGTCACAACTGTTTCTACATATTGTGGTGCGCAGGCGCCAAGCGCGACCGCGAAACAGGCTATAAAGGGTCGCATTGAAGGGCCTCTGTTCAGGGATAGGCCGAACTCAACACATTTTCCGCAGCGCGGCAAAACCTTTCTGTCTTAACGTGTGTTAACTGTGGATAACTTCACGTGAAGCATCCACATCTTTGTTTAAGTGGTCAGATTGGCACGAGTTTTCTGCATGACATCGGGGGATTAAATTTTGTCGCATTGCCAGCGCGTTAACGAAGTGAATCGGGTGGCATGCCATTCGATAAGACCGACTGCAGTGGTCAAGGAAAAAGATGTCAAAAAACTTTTAAAATATCGTTGACGTGTACCCTCCCTATACGTCAGTTTGTGTGAGCCGGGTGCATCACCACTACATTTAGTGGTCAACACTATGGGTGACGCGCCGGGCACGAGGGACAGAAACACCGCCATATGTTAGGGGCTTTGTCAGACACTCACGCAGGTCTGGTGGGTGGTTCAGTGACTTCGTGTCGGCATCAACATGGGGCCCTGCAACGTCAGGTGCACCTTTCGGAACACCAGCTGGGAACGAGGCAGCGCGATGAAGATTGAAAGACAGTTCACCAAAGCCGGTCAGGACGCCTATGCGGACCTTGATTTCGTGACGACCGCGTCCGAGATCCGCAATCCCGACGGGACCGTGGTGTTCCGCCTGGACGAGGTCGAAGTACCAGGCACATGGAGCCAAGTGGCCAGCGACGTCATCGCGCAGAAGTATTTTCGCAAAGCGGGCGTACCGTCCAAGCTGCAAAAAGTCGAAGAGAAGGACGTACCGGAATTCTTGTGGCGTTCCGAAGCGACTGGCGATGCAGAGATGGGTGGCGAGACGTCGTCCAAGCAAGTGTTCGACCGCTTGGCAGGTGCATGGGCATACTGGGGCTGGAAGGGTGGCTATTTCTCGACCGAGGAAGATGCACGTGCCTACTATGACGAGATGCGCCATATGCTGGCGACCCAGCGCGCCGCGCCAAATTCGCCTCAATGGTTCAACACCGGTCTACACTGGGCATACGGTATCGATGGTCCGGCTCAAGGCCACCACTATGTCGACTACAAGACTGGTAAGCTGACCAAATCCAAGTCCTCCTATGAACATCCGCAGCCGCATGCCTGCTTTATCCAGTCAGTGGCGGATGATCTGGTAAACGATGGTGGCATCATGGACCTGTGGGTTCGCGAAGCGCGCCTGTTCAAGTATGGCTCGGGCACCGGCACCAACTTCTCGTCGCTGCGCGGCGAGGGCGAAAGCTTGTCCGGCGGCGGTAAATCCTCGGGCCTGATGGGCTTCCTGAAAATCGGTGACCGGGCAGCGGGGGCCATCAAGTCCGGCGGCACAACACGCCGTGCGGCCAAGATGGTGATCGTGGATGCGGACCACCCTGATATTCAGGATTTCATCAACTGGAAGGTCATCGAAGAGCAGAAAGTGGCGAGCATCGTCGCAGGCTCCAAGATGCACGAGGAAAAGCTGAACGGCATCTTTGAAGCCATCGGCACATGGGACGGCGCCGAAGCGGACGCCTACGATCCCAAGAAAAACAATGCGTTGAAAGACGCGGTAAAAGCAGCCAAGAAGGTTGCTATCCCGGAGACATACGTCAAGCGCGTGCTTGATTACGCCCGGCAGGGCCACACCTCGATCGAATTTCCGACATACGACACCGATTGGGACTCTGAAGCCTACAATTCGGTTTCGGGCCAGAACTCGAACAACTCGATCCGCGTAACCAACGCTTTCCTGACGGCTGTCGAGAAAGATGCTGATTGGGAACTGACCAGCCGCATTGATGGCTCTGTGACCAAAGTTATCAAGGCGCGCGATCTGTGGGAGCAGGTGGGCCACGCCGCATGGGCCTGTGCCGATCCTGGTATCCAATACCACGACACCGTAAACGACTGGCATACGTGCCCGGAAGACGGACAAATCCGAGGCTCGAATCCCTGTTCGGAATACATGTTCCTGGACGACACAGCCTGTAACCTTGCATCGATGAACCTGCTGACCTTCCTCAAGGACGGAAAGTTTCAGGTCGAAGAGTACATGCATGCGTCCCGTCTCTGGACCGTGACATTGGAAATCTCGGTCATGATGGCGCAGTTCCCGTCGAAAGAGATCGCGCAACGCTCGTACGACTTCCGTACACTGGGTCTTGGCTATGCCAACATCGGTGGTCTGCTGATGAACATGGGCCACGGATACGACAGCGACGAAGGCCGGGCCCTGTGTGGCGCTCTGACGGCGATTATGACGGGTGTGTCTTATGCCACCTCCGCCGAAATGGCGGGTGAGTTGGGTCCGTTCCCGGGCTATAAGAAAAACGCTGACCACATGCTGCGGGTCATGCGCAACCACCGCAACGCCGCCTATGGCGCGACCGAAGGCTATGAGAAGCTGGCGGTCAAACCGGTCGCTCTGGACCACGCCAACTGCCCTGATCCACGTCTGATCGACGTCGCCATGGGGGCCTGGGACGAAGCGCTGAAACTGGGCGAGAAGAACGGCTACCGCAACGCGCAATCCACCGTGATCGCACCGACCGGCACCATCGGTCTGGTTATGGACTGCGACACCACAGGGATCGAACCGGACTTTGCCTTGGTGAAGTTCAAGAAGCTGGCCGGTGGTGGCTACTTCAAGATTATCAACCGTTCGGTGCCTGCGGCGCTGGAAAACCTCGGCTACGGATCGGCTCAGATCGAAGAGATCATCAGCTACGCGGTGGGCCATGGCTCCATCGGCAATTCACCAGCGATCAACCATACGACTCTGACCGGACATGGCTTTGGTGCAAATGAGCTGGCCAAAGTGGATGCGGCGTTGGAAAGCGCCTTCGACATCCGGTTCGTGTTCAACCAGTGGACGCTCGGCGAAGAGTTCTGCACAGGCGTGCTGGGCATTCCGGCCGAAAAGCTGAACGATCCAACCTTTGACCTGCTGAAATCGCTGGGCTTCTCGAAGGCCGATATCGACGCTGCGAACGATCACGTTTGCGGAACGATGACGCTGGAAGACGCCCCGCACCTCAAGGAAGAGCATTACCATATCTTCGACTGTGCGAACCCCTGCGGCAAGAAAGGCAAGCGTTTCCTTAGCGTTGACAGCCACATCACCATGATGGCCGCAGCACAAAGCTTCATCTCAGGTGCGATTTCCAAGACCATCAACATGCCGAACGATGCAACCATTGAGGATTGCCAACGTGCCTACGAACTCAGCTGGTCGCTAGGTGTGAAGGCCAACGCGCTTTACCGCGACGGCTCGAAACTCTCGCAGCCTCTGGCTGCTGCTTTGGTCGAGGATGACGAGGACGCGCAAGAGGTGCTGGAAAGCGGTGCACCCGCCGAGAAAGCCGCCGTGCTGGCCGAGAAGATTGTTGAGAAAATCATCGTGAAGGAGATTGTGAAATCTCACCGCGAAAAGATGCCTCAGCGCCGTAAAGGGTACACCCAGAAAGCTATCGTTGGGGGCCACAAGGTCTACCTGCGAACAGGCGAGTATGAAGACGGCAACTTGGGCGAGATCTTCATCGACATGCACAAGGAAGGCGCTGGCTTCCGTGCGATGATGAACAACTTTGCCATCGCTGTATCCGTTGGCCTGCAATATGGTGTGCCGCTCGAAGAGTTCGTGGACGCGTTCACCTTCACCAAGTTCGAACCGGCTGGCATGGTGCAGGGCAACGACAGCATCAAGAACGCCACGTCGATCCTCGACTACGTGTTCCGTGAACTGGCCGTGTCCTACCTGGACCGCACCGATCTGGCGCACGTGAAACCCGAGGGTGCCACGTTCGATGACATCGGTCGTGGTGAGGAAGAGGGCGTGAGCAATGTTTCTGAACTGTCCGAAACAGCGGCGTCCAAGTCCTTGGAAGTGCTGAAGCAAATCAGTTCGACCGGCTACCTGCGTAAGCGTCTGCCGCAGGACCTTGTGGTGTTACAGGGTGGCATGGCCGAAACAGGTCTGGACGCCGAGGTCGCATTGCAAACGCTGGTTCCAGAAGTGGCTGTAAATGGAGCTGCGTCCGTGTCGACGACCACCGTGACAGCGGCGACGACAACCATGGACGCACGCACAAAGGCCAAGATGCAGGGCTACGAAGGAGAGGCCTGCGGAGAGTGCGGAAACTACACGCTGGTGCGCAACGGCACCTGCATGAAATGCAACACTTGCGGCGGGACGTCTGGGTGTAGCTGAGCCAAGTTACGCACCCCGGGGAAGGGGCGCGAGGGGGCTGGACCGGTTCGTCTGGTCTGGCTCCCGACGAAGACAGAATAGGGTGGGGCGCGACTTTAGTCCTTCCCACCTTTACACGGGGCGGGTGCGCTCGCCCCTAACGACGTTCAGGCCGCAGGCAGAAAAGTACCGGGCGGTTAACATATTGAGCCTGAACGGCGAAACTCACAGGGGGGCCTTTTGGTCCCCCTTTTTTCTTTGCGGTGGAGTGCGCTCTTTGCTTTGCAAATTCGCCCACCCACCGCCCCTTCAAAGCGGGGATGGTTCAGGTTCTTAGTCAGACAAAACAAACCGCAGCTTTGCCCGTGCCCGGGCCAGACGTGACATGACAGTGCCAAGCGGTAGGCCTGTGGCGTTCGAGAGCGCGCGGGGCGAGGTTTCCCCAGCCACCACCAGATCCATTAGCTGACGCTGTGCTTTTGGTAGCTTTGCAATCGCGGCAAGCGTGTCGGCACAATCGAGGCGTAGAAGTGCGTCAGGCTCTGTCAGAGCGTGATCATCCTCCAATTCATCCGTGGCCTGCACCCGCAAGCCACGGCGCGCACGGTTGGACAGCATCCGCATCGCGTAAGCAGGCAGATCGTCGACCCGGCTGCCGTCATGCAACCGCTGACAGAGGCTGAGCAGCGTGTCCTGCACCAGATCTTCGGCTTCGGCGCGACTGCGGGCCAGCCTGCGGGCGCGCCTTGTCAACAAGGGGATAAGCGACACCAGGCGGCGGGGAGTGATGTGCTGTGTCATGTGTATGAGGCTGGGCTTTCCCAAATCCATTGAACAGCCCGGGGGTTTTCGCCGATCTCTTTTGTGCGCCCTTTTTGGGCAGTCCGCCGCGCATTGTAACGACCCCGATCGGCAGGCGGTCGCGCGATTGGGGCCTTGGGTGTGAAGGCGGGGATGTATTGGCGCAATTTGTGCTCATGTACAGTGAGGGCGCCGGAAACGGCCCCTCAACAACCAACTCAATAGGAGTTCACCTAATGACTAAGATTGCTTCTTTGACATTCGTAGCCGCGCTGACCATTCCTGCCTTTGCCATGGGCCAAGGCGCAGCAGAACTTGATACGAATGGGGATGGCGTACTGACCATCGATGAAGTTCAAGCAAGCTTTCCCGATGTAACGTCAGATGTTTTCACCGCGATGGACCTGAACGCCGATGGCGCTCTGGACGCTGATGAAGTGGCCGCTGCTCAAGAAGCGGGTCTGATGCCGCCAACCGACGGCTAACCAGAACACCCGACTTTTGCCGCGTGTCATTGTCCGCGTGGTGAATGGTGGGGGTGTGAGGTCCGGTCTCCCCCCAGGGGCCGGGCCTCATTTTGTTGAGGTAGGGCGGTGAAGGATTTGCACTTGGATTCCCCTTGTTTTCATGAAGATTAAGCTCGGTGACAGGGCGCCACACTCTGCACGCCCCCTGTGCACCGGGGACGGGCGCTCAGGTAGGCTTTGAAGCAACGTACGGTGATCACCGGATACGCATATTGGCGCGGGGCGTCATATGACCTCGTTTGGGCAAAATCCCCCCGGCTGTGAATCGGAGGGATGTTTGATGAGTTTGGGTTCGGCGTGTGACCGCGTCAGTATGGCGGAAGGTGGATGTTGAACCTGTTCCGGATATCCACGTCCAAATCCTTGGCAAAGCCTGCTGCGGGGCGTGTCACAAGGATGTCTATTTTGCGGGCGGTGGCCTTTTCCAATAGATCCGGTTTGCCCAGCTCTGCCCATTCCTTGGGCGATGTGCGGTCGCCGAAACTGGGATAGACGCAATCGGATTGCATCCGCGAGAGGGTCTGTTCCGTGCCAAGATAGTGGCCGGGGCCATTCATGCAGACATCGGCCATCTGGTCGAGAGCCAGCGTTTCATCTGTCACCTCGATCCCACGCGTGCAGCGCAGGGCCTGGCCGATGATGTCATCGCTCAGGATCAGGCTTTCGTGGCAGAAGCCCAGAAGCGAGGCATGCATGCCCGCCGCTTCATACACCATGTTCAGTCCAGACAGGCCCGCCATGACGTTGGAACACATCTGTTCCCATCCGGCCTGCATGTCGGGCATCTTGCTGTCGGACGCCCCGGCGGCGGCCCCACCCGGTAGGTCATAGAAGCGGTGCATTTGTGCGCAGCCCGCCGTGAGCAGCGCTTGTTCGCCTGATCCGATCGACATGGCCCCCGTGCGCAGGTCAAGGCCGAAGGGCCATGTGCCGAAAATGGCTGGCGCACCCGGTTTGACAGCGTTGACATAGACCAGGCCAGCGAGACATTCGGCGACCGCTTGGACGATTGCGCCAGCGATGGTCGAGGGAGCAGTGGCCCCGCTCATTCCTGCCGACAAGAGCAGGACGGGCAGTCCAGCCTTGATGCATTCTTCCATCACCTGGCAGCTTTCTGACGCGAATTTCATTGGCGGGACAACGAAGCAGTTCGAATTGGAGACGAAGGGCCGGGCGCGCCAGGCGTCTTCCCCGCCTGCAATCATGTGCAGCATTTCGACGGCCGGAGCCACGCAATGCGGTTCGGAAAAGCTGGTCCCGATATGTTTGGTTGTGCCCGATACGCAAGCGTAGACCGAGTTGTACTCCATCTCGACCGTGTCGGGGATGTCACGGCAAATCATCGGCCGCTGACAGAAGTGAATGTTGTCGAGCACATCGCATATACGCGCCGCGTCGTGCAGGTCCTGCACTGTGCTGTCGCGGTAGTTCCGTCCGTCAATATCGACCATATGCACAGCCGCACCCGCCGTGCCGTAATGGACGCGTGAGCCGCTGAGGCCGAGGTCGTGCTTGCCGTCGCGGCTGCATAGTGTGATGGATCTGTTCGCGCGCGCAATGGTGTCTTCGACAAGTGCGCGAGGGAAACGAATGCGCCCATCTTCGCCCAGGATCGCGCCTGCATTGGTCAGGTACTCCACACCTGACGGTGGAGCGTCGGCGAGACCGATGGTTTCGAGAGCGTTGAGTGCAGCCGTGTGGATGCGCTGAACCTCTGCGTCGGTCAGTGGATTGTAGCGCCCGCCTTCAAGGCCGGGGCGCACCGGGCGCAGATGGTCGGGGAGGGCGGTGGCGCGCGCGGCGCGGCGAGCAGCCCGGCCGCCAGAGCGAGAGGGTGATTGGTCGTTCATTTGCATGGTCCGTGGGTAAGTGGCGAGGTATCGAGTGAGGTCAGATCACAACGATAGGGGTCGCCCACGCGCGGCTCTGCCGCGTTCGGCCCCGATGGTACGTGCCACCAGTGAAATCTTGCTAAAGGTGCCCTGCACGGCGTGCGACTCCCCCTGTCACCTTTGTTTCAACATGTCACTCTTTGTCACGCTGACGTGCGAAACGCCGCCTGTCTTGTCTGTTTGCGACACTGTGCACGCGGCTTATTACTGCAACTTTGCGTGGATTTGGGCGGTCTGATGCGCAGTTACTACACTGTGAGCGGTGAGGACTGGAACTGTGCCGCGTCATGCACCGTTGTGTACGGGGCGGCGCGTGATCGCGCTGTGCCACGAAAAAAGGAGCAGACTTATGAAGACGCGCATTTTTGCGATTGGCTTGGTAACGGCCCTGGCTGGCCCGGCCCTTGCTGGCAGCTTGGAGCCCCCAGCACCCGAACCTGCGGCGCCTGTCGCACCCCCGCCCCCCGCGCCTGTACAGACTTTCGGCGGTGACTGGACGGGTGGTTATGCCGGTTTGCAGTTGGGCTATGGCGATGTTGATGGATCCGGCGATGCCGATGGTGACGATATTCTATATGGTGCGCATGTCGGGTACCGATATGACTTCGGCACTTTCGTTCTGGGCGGTGAGCTTGACTATGACTTTGCCGATATCGACCTGAATGGTGCGGCCGATGTTGATAGCGTAGCCCGTCTGAAGTTGCAGGCCGGTTATGATTTCGGTCGGACGTTGGGGTACTTCACAGCCGGTGTCGCCGATCTGGACACATCGATCGGGTCCGAAACGGGCGAGTTTTATGGTATTGGCGTCGCGTATCAGATCAACGACCGCTACACCGTTGGGGCGGAGCTTTTGGAGCACAGCTTTGACGACATCGACGGCTCGGGCGTCGATGCGGATGCCACAACGCTGACCGTGCGCGGTTCGATCCGGTTCTGATCTCAGGCTGCGCGGGCTTCGGCAAATGCCGTAAGCGTGTGCAGTGCTTGTTCAAAGTCGGCGTCGTCAATTGTCATGGCGACCCGAATGTGACCGGCGGCAGCTTGTCCAAAGCTTTCGCCGGGCATGACAGCTACGTGGTGTTCGTCCAGAAGGGCGTTCGCGAAGTCGTCACCGGTCATTCCCGTCGCACGGATGTCCAGCATCAGGTACATGGCCCCTTGGGTCGGGATCAGGCCGATGGTGTTCTGGCCTGACAATACCCGTTGTGCGATGGCGCGACGGCGTTTGAACGGTGCGGCAATCTCGGCTTCGAAGTTCGGGCCCTGATCCAGTGCGAAGACCGAGGCGTCCTGAATGAACCCGGGCACGCCATAGGTCGTGTGTGTCGCAAACGTGATCAGGTGCGCAATCACCTTTTCCGGTCCGATCACCCAGCCACAGCGCGAGCCGGTCATGGCGTGGCTTTTTGACATGGAACCGACGACCAGTGTGCGTTCCGCCATGTCAGGCAGAGACTGGGGTGAGATATGTTCTCCCTCCCAGACCTGCGTGTCATAGACTTCGTCCGAGATCAGCCACAGGTCGTTGTCCATGCAGACCTTGGCGATGCCGACAAGCGTGTCGCGGGAATAGACCGTGCCCGTTGGGTTGTTGGGCGAGTTGATCAGCAGGCTTTTGGCAGTTTGGGCGTGCGCGGTGATGTCTGAAGCGCGGGGCTGGAAGGCGTCTTCGGCCCGGGTCTGGATCGCGTGGGGGATGGCGGAGACCCCGCGGATCGTGCCGGGATAGGTGGCGTAGTACGGGTCGAGGTAGAGCGCCGTGTCACCTGGGTCGCAGGCCGCTGCGTGGGCGGCAAAGAGGGCTGACTGCCCACCCGGTGTGATCAGCACGTTGTCGTGGGTTGTGGGGACGCCCGTCCGTTCGCTGGTCCGTTTTGCCACCGTGTCGCGCAGCGTGTCCGTGCCGGGGACCATGGCGTAGCCGGTATGGCCGCCAAGGGCGCTTTTGTGCATATCCTGGAGGATGAGGGCAGCGGTGCGGATGTCGTGTTCGCCGATGGTCAGCTCTGTCACCGGTGTGCCTTCGGCGATCATTTTACGCGCCTTGATGAACACGTCCCAGCCATCTGACCCACCGCCTGTCAGCGTTTGCATACGTTGGGAGAGGTTCATGTTTGGCTCCTTGGCATGTGTTGGCGCCAAGGGGTCAGAGGGGGCGGGGGATGTCAACACATGGACTGGGGGCCAGCCCCCAGACCCCCGAGGTATTTTAAGCCAGAAGAAGGTCAGGTACCGTCTTGCCAGGCGGCGAGTTCGGCTTGGGCTTTTTGGGGTAGGCTGTTGCGGATGATGCCATAGGAGGTGTGGATGCGGTCCTTAAGCGCCTCAGCCCCCGGGTGATCGAAGGGGATACGAACCCAAGAGCGGTGGAAATATTTTGCTTTTTCGGCAGCCCCGATCTCGATCAAGAATTGGGCGCTTTCGGCATCTGCGGTTTTGACCGAGATGCCGTCGAGCGCGTGGCCGTAGCAGGCGAACATCTTGTCGCCGACTTTCCACGCCTCAAGCCCGCCGTCGGCGCTGGAGTGATACCACGCGCCGGGGAGTGCGGCGCAAATGCGGTTTGCGTCATCAAGTGTCATGGTCCGACTGTGCCGGGGCCAGTGCGCCGAAACAAGGGTTGACCGGTGTCACCCCTGCGCGTTACTGACAGTTTATGACCCGGACCATCTGCATCATTTGCTGCATTATCTGCTGATTTCTTCAGCGGGCCGGTTCTTTGTTTCCATGACAGATCAGAATTGCTAGGCCCGCGCCAACCCTGCGCCCGAATTCATGCCTTGCGAGACCCTGCCATGACAATCCAGCTTCATAACACTGCGACCCGCCGGAAAGAGGTGTTCGAGCCCCTCGATCCTGACAATGTGCGCATGTATGTCTGCGGTCCCACGGTCTACGACCGCGCACATCTGGGCAATGCGCGGCCAGTGCTTGTGTTTGATGTTTTGTTCCGGCTGCTGCGCCATGTTTATGGCGAAGATGCAGTGACTTATGTGCGAAACTTCACAGATGTGGATGACAAGATCAATGCCACCGCACTTGCGCGGAAAGAGGCGGGTGCATCGGGCACGTTGGAAGAACTGGTTGCCGAGCGGTCGGACGAGACCATCGAATGGTATCACGCGGATATGGATGCGCTGGGTGCATTGCGCCCGACGAAAGAGCCTCGGGCCACCCAATACATCGCGCAAATGGTTGCCATGATCGAAGATCTGATAGGCAAAGGCTTTGCCTATGCCAAGGACGGTCATGTCCTGTTTCGGGTGCGCAGGTATGACAAGTATGGCGCGCTGTCGGGTCGATCCGTTGATGACATGATTGCAGGTGCGCGGGTCGAGGTCGCGCCCTACAAGGAAGACCCGATGGACTTCGTGCTGTGGAAGCCATCGGATGACGAGCTGCCCGGGTGGGACAGCCCGTGGGGACGGGGGCGGCCCGGTTGGCATATCGAATGCTCGGCCATGGCGCATGATTTGCTGGGTGATACGTTCGACATTCACGGTGGGGGCAACGACTTGCAGTTTCCCCACCATGAGAATGAGATTGCGCAGTCAAAATGCGCTGGTCACGGGTTTGCCCGGTTTTGGATGCACAACGAAATGCTGCAGGTCGAGGGCAAGAAGATGTCCAAGTCCTTGGGCAATTTCTTTACCGTTCGGGATTTGCTCGATCAGGGCGTGCCCGGGGAGGTGATCCGGTTTGTGATGCTGTCAACGCATTACCGCAAGCCGATGGATTGGACAGAGAAGAAGCGAGCTGAGGCGGAAAAGACATTGCGGAAGTGGTATCGCATTGTCGGTCTCGCTGGAGGATCTGAGCCAGATCCCGTAACCAAAAATGCACTTGCAGATGACTTGAATACACCTGAGGCAATCACCCGTCTGCACCAACTTGCCAACGCTGGCGACGTCAATTCGCTGCGCTTTGGACTTGAGCTTCTGGGTCTTTGGTCGGGTAGCGTTCCGGTTTGGGCTTCAGTGCCTGGTTTCCATGATGGTGAAATGGGTGCGGTGTTTGATCTCTTGCGAATGCGGGACGCTGCGAGGCGGAACAAAGACTTTGTGGAAGCTGATCGAATTCGAGACGGTTTGCAGCGCGCTGGGGTGAAAGTTGTCGATTTGCCGAGTGGGCCGGAACCTGAGAAGCTTCCGAGTTTCGATGTCGATGAACTAGCTCGGGTCTGGGGGGGCGAATGATGAACATCGCCCTTGCAACTAGTTTGAATCACAATCAAAGACCAGCTCCCGGCTGCGGGTGGGGGGGTAGCCCCCGCCTGGGGGGGCGGTCGGGGGCTGGCCGTGACGCTCGCGCCACGGCTGGAGCAGAGAAGAGTGGGGACGTGTTGTGACCAAGGAACGCCTCTCCCTTTTCGATACCACGTTGCGCGATGGGCAGCAGACCCAAGGCGTGCAGTTCTCGACCCCCGAGAAGCACCAGATCGCGCAAGCGCTGGATACTCTTGGCATAGACTACATCGAAGGCGGCTGGCCCGGTGCCAACCCCACTGACAGCGCGTTTTTCGAGGACGCGCCCAAGACCCGCGCGACCTTCACCGCCTTTGGTATGACCAAGCGGGCGGGGATCAGTGCCGAGAATGATGATGTCCTCGCTGCCGTCCTGAATGCCGGTACACAAGCCGTCTGTCTGGTTGGCAAGACCCATGATTTCCATGTGGAAAAGGCCCTTGGCATCTCACTGGCCGAGAACATCGACAACATCGCCCAGAGCTTTGCCCACCTCGTCGCGAATGGGCGCGAGGCGATCTTTGACGCCGAGCACTTCTTTGATGGTTACAAGAGCAACCCGGACTATGCGCTTGAGGCGATCCATGCGGCCTATGACGCAGGGGCGCGTTGGATTGCGCTCTGTGACACCAATGGCGGGACGCTGCCGCATGACATCCATGCTATCACCAAGGCGGTGATTGCTTCGGGCATCGATGGAAACCGTCTGGGCATTCACACCCACAATGACACCGAAAACGCGGTGGCCGGGTCGCTGGCTGCTGTTGATGCGGGTGCGCGGCAGATCCAGGGCACGCTGAATGGGTTGGGGGAGCGCTGCGGCAACGCGAACCTGACGTCGATCATCCCAATCCTGCTGTTGAAAGAGCCCTATGCCAGCCGGTTCGAGACGGGTGTTTCGATGGATGCATTGGCGGGCCTGACGCGGACGAGCCGGATGCTGGATGATATCCTCAACCGGGTGCCGCAGAAGCAGGCGGCCTTTGTCGGGGCGTCGGCCTTTGCCCACAAGGCAGGTTTGCACGCGTCGGCGATCCTAAAGGACCCGGCTACCTATGAGCATGTGGTCCCGGATACGGTGGGCAATGCGCGCATCATTCCGATGTCGAACCAGGCGGGGCAGTCGAACCTGCGTAAGCGCTTGGCCGAGATGGGGCTGGACGTGCCTGCCAAAGACCCGGCCTTGCCGCGCATTCTGGATCGGATCAAGGCGCGCGAGGATGCCGGATATTCCTATGACACCGCGCAGGCGTCGTTCGAGCTGCTGGCGCGGGACGAGTTGGGCCTATTGCCGGAGTTTTTCGAGGTCAAGCGCTATCGCGTGACCATTGAGCGCCGCAAGAACAAGCGGGACAAGATGGTGTCCCTGTCCGAAGCAGTTGTCGTGGTGAAGGTCGATGGGAAGAAGATGTTGTCTGTGTCGGAATCCATGGATGAGCTTGGGACTGACCGAGGCCCCGTGAATGCCCTTGCCAAGGCGCTGGCGAAGGACTTGGGCCGGTATCAGAAGAATGTCGAGGATATACGTCTGGTCGATTTCAAGGTGCGGATCACGCAAGGCGGGACCGAGGCCGTGACCCGTGTCATCATTGACAGTGAGGACGGGCAGGGACGGCGCTGGTCGACCGTGGGTGTGTCAGCGAACATAGTGGATGCGTCGTTCGAGGCGCTGCTGGATGCGATCCGGTGGAAGCTGGTACGGGACGGTGCGGAATGACCCCTGAACAATGGTCGGCTTTTCTGGAAGTCCACAAGGACCTGCCACGCGAAGGGCCGGGTGCTCCGGAGGACGTGCATTGGGCCTTGGACCGAATTGGCATTTCCGGCGCGGTTGACGTGTTTGACGCAGGCTGCGCGACAGGGGGGGACACTGTCACCTTGGCGCAGGCTTTGCCCGAGGCGCGGATCAGGGCGGTTGATACGACAGAGCCGTTTGTAACCCATGCACAAGCGCGTCTTGCGCCGTTCGGGGACCGTGTGCGCGTTGAGCTTGGCAGCATGGCCGAGCCGGGTGGGACCTATGACCTGATCTGGTGTGCCGGGGCGCTGTATTTTCTGGGCGTGACCGAAGGACTGACCCTGTGGCGTGATGCGTTGAAACCCGGTGGGCATGTCGTCTTTTCCGAACCGGTTGCTTTGGGGCCCTTGTCGGCCGGCGCAACGGCGTTTTGGGAAGAGTACCCGCAGATCACCGATCTTGCCGGGATAGAGGCGCGTGTTTTGGCTGCCGGCTCTCGGGTGTTGGATCATCGCATGATCGTGGGCGCGCCTTGGATGGCCTACTATGACCCAATGCAGGCGCGGATTGACCATTTGCGGGCGACCAACACCGATCCGGTGATCGCGGAAGCCGTGGCCGAATGCCAGCGTGAGATTGACCTGTGGCATGCCGCCCGGGACGAGATTGCCTATGCGCTGTTGATCGTGGCACCGGAATGAGCCTGCCAGAGATGGTCATTCCCTGCGCGCGGATTGTCGAGCAGGGAGATCCCGATCGGTTTCGGACGGTCATGGCGGCGCCGGTGTCGGCGCGCGCGGTGTTGTTCCCGCACTATGCCCTGAATGTGGAGGTGTCACGTGCACCATGGGTGACGCAAGAGGCGATGATTGCCGAGATGCGTTTGCAATGGTGGCGGGATGCGCTCGAGGAGATTGCGGAGGGGCGACAGGTGCGTAAGCATGAGGTCACAACGCCTTTGGCTGGGGTGCTGACGGCGGCCATGGCGCGGCGGTTGGACGAAAGCGTGGCGGCGCGGCGCTGGGATGTCTATCGCGAACCATTTGAAGATGAGGCGCATTTTGACAGCTATATCGACCAGACGGCGGGCCACCTGATGTGGACCGCAGCAGAATGTCTTGGGGCGCCTGCTGGTCAGGAAAGTTCTGTGCGGTCCGTTGCCTTGGCGGCTGGGCTTGTTGCATTTTTGCGGGCTGTTCCCAAGCTGGAAGACGCGGGCCGCATTCCCTTGCTTGATGGCACTCAGGACGGTGTTGCGGCCTTGGCTGGGCGCATCAGGATGCGCCTTACGGTTCCACGATTGCCCACATCGGCGCGGGCAGCGCTCTGGCCTGCGATTGGCGTCCGGTCCGTGTTGGATCAGATCGCGCGCGACCCAGCGATGGTGGTTGAGGGGCGCGTGCCCACCGTCGCGCCCTGGCGGCTGAGTTTCAGCGCTGTGACTGGGCGCGTGATGCTGTAGCCCGCAGGCTGGCGCATCAAGATGCGCCTTACACGGCGATTGCGCGTTTCCGCATCACAAGCCAGATCAACGATCCACCGGCCAGCACGAGGAAGGGCACCATGGCGATGTTCACCGCCGCCCAGCCTTCGACTGGGTCTCCGCCTGCGCAGTTCATCAAGCCGCCGGATGCCAGCGATGCCAAGGTGACGCCGCCGAAAACGATCAGGTCGTTCATGCCTTGCATACGCCCCCGTTCCTGCGCTGAATGGGCCCCGGCCAGCATGGAGGTGGCCCCGATGAACCCAAAGTTCCAGCCCAGTCCCAGGAAGAACAGGGCCCAGTAGAAATTGGCGAGGTCGACGCCCTGAAGTGCGACAACGCCAGCCACACCAAGGATGCCAAGGCCAAGACCCATGATCCGCTCAGCTCCGAAGCGCGAGATCAGGTGGCCGGTGAAAAAGGACGGAGCAAACATGGCCAAAACGTGCACTGTGACCACGTTTGCCGCGTCTGGTTCAGTAAACCCGCAGCCGACCACGGCGAGCGGTGTGGAGGTCATCACGAGGTTCATCAGCGCATAGGATACGGCGGCACAGATCACGGCGACCACGATGCGCGGATCCCGAAGCAATTCCTTGCGCGTGCGTCCCGCGCCTTCTGTCGCTGACGGTGGGGCTGGCTTGGGAATATCAAGCAACATGAACAGCGCCATGCCCATCACGTTGAAGCCCATGGCAACCCAATAGATCGGAATGTAGCGCGTGACCGTGGCATCAGCTGTGTCTGCGGTCACATAGCCCACAACCTGCGGTCCGATGATGGCCGACAGCAGGCCACCTGCCATGACGTAAGAGATCGCCTTGGGGCGGAAGGTGTCAGAAGCCGTATCAGCAGCCGCAAAGCGGTAGAAACCTTGTGCCGACATGTAGATGCCGGTCATGAAACTGCCCGCGAGGAATAGCCAGAAGCTGCCGATGCTTAGCGCCCAGACCCCGATGGCCGCACCGGCCAGCCCGCCAAGCGCGCCTACGATGAACCCCGTCTTGCGTCCAAAGCGTTGCATGACGTTCGACAGCCACGGCGCTGTTGTCATCGACCCGAACACGATGAGCGAGATGGGCAGCGTCGCCAAACAGGCGTAAGGTGTGAGCTGTTGTCCGGCCAGACCAGCCACCACGAACATCATGGTGATCTGGCTGCCAAGGACGGCCTGCGCCGCGACCAGAACGGCCACGTTGCGCTTGGCGCGGGTGTCATCAACGTAGGTCATATGTGCTGGCTATCCCTGGCCGCGACCTGCGGCAAGTGCGCGATTAAGCACAGGTGGTTGCGCACCGGCGACAGGGGGCTAGGGTGGCGGCATGACACGGGTCCTTGTTCTGGGCGGGTCGGCCATGACCGAACCTGCGGTGCGTGCCTTGCAGGCTGCGGGGCATGACGTGCAGGTCTATTGGTCGCGCGCGTCCGTGGTGGCGGATCTGCCACGCGCTGCGACCCTGCGTGCTGGCGTTCGGAGTGCCGATGTGGTTGTCGATGCGACGCATCCGTTTGACGAGATTTTGCCTGCCATGATCTCGCGGTTTTCGCCGGCTTTGCCGAGGGTTCGAGTGGGCCGGGCGGCCTGGACGCCAGGCATTGAGGACCACTGGCAAGAGGTTGATGATCTGGCGCAAGCCGTAGCGACATTGCCGTCAGGCGCGCGGGTTTTTGCAGCGTCTGGCCGCGACAGTGCAGAAACGTTGGTGCATCACGATGGGCCTGTCTTCCTGCGACAATTACACCGCCATGACGATCCTGCGCCGGACGGTTGCGCTTATGTGTTTGGGAACGGTCCGTTCGACGCGGCCGGAGAAACGGCTTTGTTCAAAGAATTGGAAATTGATGTGCTGTTGGCGCGGAACACTGGTGGGAGCAGCGGGTTTCCCAAGATTGAGGCCGCCCGGACGCTGGGACTGCCGGTGATTCTGATTGCGCAACCTGACACAGGCAACGCGCCGCTTGTGAGCGACACGGATGCGCTGCTGGCTTGGATGGACAATCTGTGACCGGGCGTATCATCGACAGCAATGAAGACGTGGCCGAAGGTGCTGCGTGGTTGGCTTCGCAACATCCGGCGCTGGCGGATGCGCTGGAGTTGGCGGGTCCTCTGCCGCTCAGGCGCCGGCCAGATGGATTTGCCGCACTGCTCAATGCCATCATCGGCCAACAGGTAAGTACCGCATCGGCCAATGCAATCTGGGCGCGGATGCAAGAGGCCGGGTTGGTAGCGCCCGCGCCTGTGATTGTGGCAGGAGAGGACGGTCTGCGCGCTGCAGGCCTGAGCCGTCAGAAGATTGCCTATGCTTTGGCGCTGGCCGAGGCCGGGATCGACTACGACGCATTGCGCCAAGCGCCTGATGCCGATGTCATTGCCACACTAACTGCAGTGAAGGGCATCGGGGTCTGGACGGCTGAAATCTATGCCATGTTCGCGCTTGGCCGGGCGGATGTCTTTGCCCCGGGTGATCTGGCCTTGCAGGAGGCGGCGCGCCTGATCTTTGATTTGCCGGAGCGGCCCAAGGAAAAAGTGCTGCGCCAGATGGCCGATGATTGGTCGCCTTGGCGGGCGGTTGCTGCCCGGCTGTTCTTCACCTACTACCGGGTCGCAAAGGGTCGAGAGGGGATCACATGACACGGGTGTTGCATGCAGGGCGGGTTGAGCCGCAATCGGGTGAGTTGCGGTCAATCGTTGTGTTCCTGCATGGCTATGGTGCCAATGGGGCCGACCTGCTGGGTTTGGCGGAACCCTTGGGTGAGCATTTGCCGGACACGCTGTTCGTAGCCCCCGATGCGCCCGAAGCCATTCCGGGCTATCCCGGTGGCTATCAGTGGTTCCCGATCCCATGGATTGATGGATCATCGGAAGAAGAAGCCGAGCGCGGTTTGAATGCCGCTGCCGAGGATTTGAACGCCTTCCTCGATGCGTTGATGGTGGACGAGGACGTGCTGCCCGAACAGGTGGTGCTGTTTGGCTTTTCCCAAGGCACGATGATGTCACTGCACGTGGCCCCACGCCGCGAAGATCCGGTCGCGGGGATCGTCGCCTTTTCGGGGCGGTTGCTGAACCCTGAACTGCTGGCCGATGAGGTGGTCAGCCGCCCGCCTGTCTTGCTCATCCATGGCGATCAGGATGATGTGGTGCCACCGCAATCCTTGCCGCAGGCTGCCGGCGCATTGCAAGAGGCCGGGTGGAAGGATGTGTTTGCACATGTGATGAAGGGCACAGCACATGGTATTGCGCCGGATGGTCTGAGTGTGGCGCTGGCCTTTATGCGGGACAAGTTGGGCCTTTGACGGCGCTATGTGCTTGGGTGGTTTGTTATCCTTGAGGATGGTGCGCTTTCGCAGCTGACTTGGATCCTCTCTGCGTCGGTGCAGGATCATTTCACGCCTTTGGATGCGCTTGAGTGACAGTGCTGCAAAAGGGGCCGGATACTCAAAAAAACGTCACATCGCTGTCACCAAAGCGTTCTATTGCGACTGCGACATCTCGTGGTGCGCATGGCACTTGCAACGCGCTTTCCACAAGATATAGTCACCGTATAAAGCTGGGGCGGGTTACCCGCTCTGGTGCCAAGCGGGCAGACAGGGCGAGGACGGAGTCACGTATGGACGGCGATTTCAGAACGGAGTTTACGCGCAGCCCGTCTGCGTTGAAACAGCACCCCGCTTTGGTGCTGAATGCCGACTATAGGCCGCTTAGCTATTACCCGCTTTCGCTATGGCCCTGGCAGGAGGCGATCAAGGCCGCGTGGCTGGATCGGGTCGATATCGTTGCCGAGTATGACGAGGTTGTCAGGTCCCCGAGTACCGAGATCCGAATACCTTCTGTCGTGGTCCTCAAAGACTATGTAAAACCTCAAAAGCGCGTGGCCTTCACGCGCTTTAATTTATTTTTGAGGGACGAATTCCGCTGCCAGTATTGCGGCGCGCGGGGCGATCTGACCTTTGATCACGTGGTGCCGCGCGCATCCGGCGGTGTGACCAGTTGGCAAAACGTGGTGGCTGCGTGCAGCCCGTGCAACCTGCGCAAAGGGTCCAAGGCGTTGCACCGCACGGGAATGGCCCTGCGCAAACCGCCGCGCCAGCCGGGGGCGGAGGAATTGCGCAATATGGGTCGTAAATTTCCACCCAACCATTTGCACGAAAGCTGGATGGACTTCCTGTATTGGGATGCCGAGTTGGAGGCCTGAGAGACCAGCGTCTCGATTTTGGAGAATCCGAAAGTCGTTATGGGGTCGTGGTGGTCCATTCCATGATGATGTATTCGGCCAATTGAATTGCGCCCTCACGTGCTCGTGATCTGCCTGACCATGCGCTACCGGCGGGTGTCGGGTAAACAGACGGCATGCGCCATACTCTGATTGCCCTAGGCTTAGCCGCGTTGATATGCGCGCACCCCGTGTCTGCACAGATCCTGCAGGGCAAGATCGTTCGTCAGGCGGGGGCAGGGCAGTTTGTTTTGCTGGACACTGAGACCTCATTTGCCGTTGGGGCCGACACGTTTGACGACGACAATCTCTATGGGTTCGACGAAGATCAGAATATCACTTTGGTCGAGCCGATCCGTGTCGACATTGGCAGTGAAAAGGGGTGGATTCCGGCAGGAACGGTTGTGGCAAGCCACTACGTGTTTTTCGATAGCCTGTCCGGGGTTCACACAGGCTATGTGGATTTTGATGCGCCTATTCTAGGAGTAGCAGCTTTTCAGGACACGATGGCGGCGACAGATTTTCTGGCCGATACAGGGGTAACCTACCTCAGCACCGAGTTACGGGGACTGGAACAGGGCGACTACGTCTGGATCGATGAGAACCTGCCAACACGATTGTGGGTGTATTGGGCAGGGTCGTCACCAGGGGACTACATCCGCGTCTTCACCGAGGAATCGCGGGGCGCACTGATTATGTAGGGCGGCGTTTCGTGAACAGGGCTAGGCGGCCAGGTTGATCCAGACCGGCACGTGGTCGGATGGCTTTTCCTCGCCCCGCACGGCCTTGTCGATCTGACAATCCGTCATCATGTCGGCGCAGTTCGGGCTGAGTAGGAAGTGGTCGATACGGATGCCGTCATCTTTGTTCCACGCCCCCGCCTGATAGTCCCAGAAAGAATAATGCCCGGGTCCAAAGCTGCGTGCGCGGAAGGCTTCGGTCAGACCCAGGTTCAACAGCTTGCGGAAGGCAGAGCGGCTTTCCATTCGAAACAACGCATCCTCGCGCCACACGTCGGGCCGTTTTGCATCCTCGACCTGCGGAATGATGTTATAATCGCCCGCCATCAAGAAGGGCGTTTCTTCGGCCAGAAGGTGGATCGCGCGTTGCCGTAAACGCTTCATCCAGGCCAGCTTGTAGTCATATTTCGGTCCGGGCACCGGATTGCCGTTTGGCAGGTACAGCCCGCACAGTCGAACTGCTTGCGTATCGCCCACGACCGTCGCTTCGATGTATCGGGCCTGTTCGTCATCTTCGTCGCCGGGCAGGCCACTTGTGACATCCTCGAGCGGCAGCCTTGACAGGATCGCCACCCCGTTGAAGGACTTCTGTCCGTGTGTTTCGACGTTATAACCACGATCTTCGAACAGCTCCCGGGGGAAGTTTTCGTCGACAGACTTGATCTCTTGCAGCAGTACAACATCCGGGTTTGCAGCTTCCAGCCAGCGGGGCAGGGCTTCGAGGCGGGCTTTGATGCCGTTGATGTTGAAGGTTGCGATTTTCATGGTTGCTCCCGTTTCTCCTGCACCGCTGGTGTCGCGCATCCTGCTGCTCTGGGCAAGAGCCAACGGTTCTGGCGGTTGGGGTGCTGAATTAACTATTTCTTAACTAATTGATTCGGGTTAAATTGCGATTACTGCCAAGTGCAATGCAGGAAAATCGCAGCAAAAACAGTGCTGTGGATAAGATTTTTTGTTCCAAAAATGTTCTGGGGTGAAGCTGGGTGCGCGCAAACGCTTCTGTGGTTTTCCTTATGTGGATAACCAGACGGAACTCGCTTTTAACAAGAATTTTTCCTTTGTAAATCTCTTTTAACGAGCAACGCTTTGGTCACCACAACCAAAAGATGAAAGGGAAGCTGCAATGACGGCTCTACGCAAAACACACATCGCTCTGGACACCACTTCGATCAGCGGTCTGCACACGGGTGAAGGGGTTGAAATGTTCTCGACCAGCAGTACGCCGACGTCATGCGACGTTGCTGCCGGTGAAGGTGTCGAGATGTTTTCCACCTGCAGTGCACCCAATGCGCATGAAACAACAGCTGGGGATGGTGTCGAACTGTTCTCGACCAGCAGCGCGCCTGGAGATGCCTCCAAGGTGATCTCTTTGGGTGCTGGCGCGACCCTACGTGGTGACCTGACAAGCCTGTTCTCGTCAGGATCCTGATGACGGGCGGCGGGACGATTATGCAGCAGACAAAGGGGTAAACATAAAATGTCAAATGTTATTGCACTGAACGTCCCGCCGCGCCGACAGCGTCTTGATGAGCGGGCGGAAGGGTTGATTGACTTGTTCGCAACTCAGCGCCGACTTCAAGATGACGTGTTCTGGCTCAAGGAAAATGCGGAGCTACTGAGTATTCTGGAGTGCACTGGCACGCCCGTTTGTGCCAATGCACTTGCCCCGCATCATGACTTTTATAACAAGCTTGCAGAGCGCCTGCAGTTCTTTCCGCAGTACTATCGCTTCCTGCTGTCCATTGGTCTGGATCTTGAAGACCTCGGCGTGCCGGGGACACAGATGGAAGAGCTTTGCCACTGGGTTGCGCAACAGGGGGTGGTGGATGCCGAACTCAGCGATCTGCAGCGGGCGGAAGCACGACGTTTGCTGGCGCGGCGGGGCGTGAACTGCGCCGCCGCCGATGCCGGATTGGATGACCGATTGCGCGCGTTCACAGCACGACACGAGACATTTGCGCTGCCCAACAAGAAGGCGGCCTATGAACTGACGCATATCGTCTTTTACTTGTCTGAATATGGCCGTCGCGATCCCGGTCTGGATGCGATGACCCTGCGCAGCCTCGAATATGTGGGGATACTGGCCTATCTGGAGCAGAATATCGATCTGCTGGCCGAGGTTTGCGTAGCTCTGCTGCAGGCGGGGCAACAGCCCGCTCCGATCTGGATTGATGCGGTGCGCAAATCTCTGGCAGGATTTGAGATCGTCACTGAACCGGCCGGGCCGGTGGCTGACGACTATCATGAATACCTGGTGGCATCCTGGGCCATGCGCGCGCTTGGCTTTGACGATATCGGAGGCGCAGTGCCCTACGGACCGGCGATTTTCAAACAAAGTGTTGAACGACCCAGCGCATTGCGTGGGGTCTCTGCCGCGTTACTCGGCGCTGCACAAACGCGCAATTGCGACTGGGGTCAAATGCGTGACTATATCTTTGATCTGCTGGACGATGATGCGGCGTTTGTTCTTGAAACGACGATTGCGTCAACCAGCCAGTTCGAACCGTTCTTCGAGCTGTTTGCGCGCGCCTGACCGCTACATGGAAAACGACGTGCCGCAGCCGCAAGAGCTGGTGGCGTTCGGGTTCTCGATGACGAAGCGCGCGCCGATCAGTTCTTCGGAGAAATCAATCACCGCGTTCGACAGGAAGGGCAGGCTGATGCTGTCCACGACGACCTTCTGGCCCGCACCCTCTAAAACAAGGTCGTCCGCCTTTGGGTCGTCCAGCGCGATTTCGTATTGAAAGCCCGAACAGCCGCCACCCTCGACAGCAACGCGCAAGGCTTGCCCTTGGTCGGCGGCTCCGATCTCGGCCAGGCGTTCAAAGGCGCGTTCTGTGACTTTGGGTGGCAATTGCATCGCATCTGCTCCGGACGGTTTTCATCGTGCTGCGTGTGCAATATATGCGCAGCTGAGACAGCCGACAAGGATCACCGGAAATGCCAACCGCATATGCTTCTGATCCTGCCCGTGCCCGCGGACGGCGCTGGCCGGAGGAAGAGATGTCATTCCGTTCGCCGTTCCAGCGGGATCGGGACAGGATCATCCATGCCTCTGCCTTTCGTCGGCTCAAGCACAAGACACAGGTCTTTGTAGAGCACGAGGGCGATTACTACCGCACGCGCCTGACCCATTCGATCGAGGTTGCGCAGGTGGCGCGTACGATCGCGGGAGCCTTGGGTCTGAACGATTGCCTGACCGAAGCTGTGGCGTTGGCGCATGATCTTGGCCATCCACCGTTCGGACACACCGGAGAGGATGCGCTGCAGTCACTCATGGCCCCCTATGGCGGGTTCGATCACAACGCTCAGGCGATCAAGATTGTGACCAGGCTGGAATGCCACTACGCCGATTTCGATGGGTTGAACCTCACCTGGGAAACCCTTGAAGGTATTGCGAAACATAATGGTCCAGTCATTGGTGATCTGCCTTATGCGCTGGCCGAGTACGATTCCGAACACGACCTTGAACTTGGCACCCATGCGAGTGCAGAAGCACAGGTTGCGGCGCTGTCTGATGACATCGCATACAACAACCATGACCTGCATGACGGTCTGCGAGCCGGGCTGTTTGACGAAGCCGACATCTGTCACCTGCCCATGATTGGCCCGGCCTTTGCCGAGATTGATGCGATGCATGCTGATCTCGAACCGATGCGGCGGCGCCACGAAGGGCTGCGGCGCGTCTTCGCAGCCATGGTGACGGATGTCGTGCATACATCGCGCCATCTGCTCAAGGAAAGCGGCGCAAAATCAGTTGATGACATCCGCCATCTTGGCCGCCCCGTAGTCCGCTTTTCAGATGCGCTTTGGGCAGATCTGCAACAGATCCGAACGTTCCTGTTCACTAACATGTACCGCGCCCCCTCGGTCATGGTGAAACGCGAAGAAGTGACTTGCATCATCAACGATCTGTTCCCACTGTTCCTGTCCAAGCCTGACCTGCTGCCCTCGGAATGGCGCCGCAATGTCGATGCACGGGATGAGGTGGCACTGGCCCGCAGCGTGTCCGACTATATCTCGGGCATGACGGATCGCTTTGCCCTGCAGGAACACGCCCGTCTGATCGGGTAGTCATGCTTGACGCTTGGGGTGCGCGTGATACACCCCGCGCATCCAATGAATAGGCCCCTCATGAACCTTTTTGCCGATATCCGCGCTCTTGTGCTGACCAACCTCGCCGCCATGGCCGAGGCGGGGGAACTGCCTGCCGATTTGGCGACGCACAACGTGACGGTCGAGCCGCCGCGCGACGCAGCGCATGGTGACATGGCGACAAACGCGGCAATGGTGCTGGCCAAACCTGCCGAGATGAAGCCGCGCGACATTGCCGAAGCCTTGGCCAAGCGTCTCGCGGAAGACGACCGCATCACCAGTGCCGAAGTGGCTGGGCCCGGCTTCCTGAACCTGCGGCTTGCGCCATCGGTCTGGCAGGGGGTTGTTGGTGCAGTGCTGGCCGCTGGCACGGAGTATGGCCGGTCCGGTCTGGGTACTGGTCAGAAGGTCAATGTCGAATACGTGTCGGCCAACCCCACCGGCCCCCTGCATGTCGGTCACACGCGCGGCGCGGTTTTTGGCGATGCGCTGGCCTCGCTGTTGGACTTCGCGGGCCACGACGTCACGCGCGAATACTATATTAATGACGGCGGCGCGCAGGTCGATGTTCTCGCCCGGTCTGTCTACCTCCGCTATCTCGAGGCGCACGGGCAGGAGGTTGCGTTTGAGGATGGCACATATCCCGGTGACTACCTGATCGGAGTGGGTGAAGCGCTCAAGGACAAGGTCGGCGATGCCTTTGTTGGCAAGGGTGAACAGTTCTGGCTGGCCGAGGTGCGCGAGTTTGCGACCGAAGCCATGATGGACCTGATCCGGGATGACCTTGCGGCGCTCGGGGTTGAGATGGATGTCTTTTACTCCGAAAAGTCGCTGTACGGCACGGGCCGGATCGAGGCGGCGCTGGATGATTTGCGCGGCAAAGGCCTGATCTATGAGGGTGTGTTGGAGCCGCCGAAGGGCAAGAAGCCTGAGGATTGGGAGCCACGCGAGCAAACCCTTTTCAAATCCACGGATCATGGTGACGATGTGGACCGCCCTGTGATGAAGTCGGACGGGTCATGGACCTATTTTGCGCCTGACATTGCCTATCACTACGACAAGGTGCAGCGCGGGTTCGATGCGCTGATCGACGTGTTTGGTGCGGATCACGGCGGCTATGTCAAACGGATGAAGGCGGCTGTGAGTGCGTTGTCCGATGGCAAGGTGCCGCTGGACGTCAAGCTCACCCAACTGGTGAAGCTGTTCAAGGACGGGCAGGAATTCAAGATGTCCAAGCGGGCAGGGACCTTTGTCACTCTGCGCGACGTGGTGGACGAGGTTGGCCCCGATGTGACTCGCTTCATGATGCTGACGCGCAAGAACGACGCGATGTTCGACTTTGATCTGGACGCCGCGCTTGAGCAGTCCAAGGAAAACCCGGTGTTCTACGTTCAATACGCGCATGCGCGGGTGAAGTCGGTTCTGCGCAAGGCGGCCGAGGCAGGCGTCGAGGTGGATGATGCAACGCTTGCGGCTGCTGACCTGTCCAAGCTGGATCACGAGGCAGAGCTGGCGCTGGCCGCCAAGCTGGCTGAATGGCCGCGGCTGGTCGAAACGGCCGCCCGGACCAACGAACCGCATCGGATCGCATTCTACCTCTATGATCTGGCGGGCGTGTTCCACGGTTTGTGGAACCGGGGGAATGACCTACCCGAATTGCGCTTCCTGCAGGACGATGTCGCAACCTCTCAGGCAAAAATCGCGCTGGCGCGTGCCTCCGCCGTTGTAATTGCAGCGGGCCTTGGTATTCTTGGGGTGAAACCAGCCGAAGAGTTGCGTTAACGCTCCGCCAAAAGGGGCACACAGGCACATATCCCAAGGCGCGCCACCGGGCGGGCATAATCAACAAGACGACTTGCGTGGGCACGTATCCGCGCGGGCAACGAGGCAACAGATGGCAGATATGCATTATTCCCACGACTTGGGTCACGGGGGCTATGGCGCACATGAAGAAGCGCCAGTGCCGCCCTCGAACATGTTGAAAAACCTTACGAACTTTGCGGGCGCCGCCGTATCTCTGGCACTGATCGCCGGGGTGTCGGTTTGGGGTTACAAGCTGGTGATGCGGGATGTGTCCGGCATACCGGTTGTCCGCGCCGCCGAGGGCGAGATGCGTGTACGTCCCCAAGATCCCGGTGGGCAGCTCGCCCGAAATACAGGTCTGGCCGTGAACGAAGTGGCTGCTGCGGGCGAGGCATCCGGCCCCGTGGATCAGGTGGTTCTTGCACCGCGCCCTGTCGAGTTAACGGAAGAAGATCAGCCGATCCCCGCCCAAACGGTGGCACCCGTGCAACAGCCCGAACCGCTGAATGTCGCCGCGAGCCTGGAGGCCGCGCAGGTCGACGTGGCAGCCACACTTGGCGATGGCGATATCGATGAGTTGGTCAGGCAACTGACAAGCGGTGTCGACACCATTGATGCCGACGCAGTTGAAGCAGAGCCGGTGCTCGCCAGTGTCACAACCGCCGACCTGCCAGAGGCGCCAACGCCCGTTCCGGCGGTCGTGAAAGGACCGGGGCCAAAGGCGTCGAAGCGGCCCCAGCTGCGCCCCGCATCCGCGCCGCAAACCGTTGTGCCGACACCCGCTGCACGGGCAGAACCGCAAACCACGGATCTCGACGCAACAAACGTCCCCGCGGGGACACGATTGGTGCAGCTTGGCGCTTTCGACAGCCCCGAGGTAGCGCGCTCGGAATGGGACAAGATGCAAGGACGCTTTGGAGATCTCTTGCGTGACAAGGATCGTATCGTGCAGCAGGCGCAATCAGGTGGCCGCACCTTCTACAGGTTGCGTGCCCATGGCTTCGCAGACCTCAGTGACGCGCGTCGCTTTTGTTCAGCCCTTGTGGCCGAAGGGGCAGACTGCATTCCGGTCGTCACACGATGAGCAACTTTGGCGCGACCATCCTCGACGCGGATGGTCTGCGTTTGACCAAGGATGAAAAGGCGTTTTTCCGCGACGCCGATCCGTTTGGCTTTATCCTGTTCGCCCGCAATATCGACATGCCAGATCAGGTCTATGGCCTGTGTTCCGAGTTTCGCGAGGCCGTCGGGCGCGATGCGCCGATCACCATTGATCAAGAGGGCGGGCGCGTGCAGCGCCTGCGCGGCCCGACCTGGACGGAATGGTCGCCGCCACTGGAGTTTATTCATGCAGCGGGCGATGATGCTGAACGCGCAATATATTTACGTTACAGATACATAGCATATGAACTTAAAGCGCTGTCCATTGACAGTAACTGCGCCCCGATGGTCGACCTCGTGGTCAAGGAAACTCACGACTTCCTGCGCAACCGCTGCTATGGAACCTCGCCGGGTGATATCGCTGTCTTAGGCCGCGCTGCAGCTCAGGGACATCTGGATGGTGGCGTGCTGCCTGTCCTGAAACATATTCCCGGTCACGGTCGCACCGATCTGGACAGCCACCACGATCTGCCACGCGTGGATGTGAGCCTTGATACCTTGCACGAAACGGATTTCGCACCGTTCCGCGCTCTGAACGATCTCCCCATGGGGATGACGGCCCATGTGGTCTACGAGGCGGTGGATGAAACGCCTGCAACACTGTCCGCTGACACCATGGCGCTGATCCGCAGCGACATCGGCTTTGACGGGTTGATCATGACCGATGATATCGGGATGAAAGCGCTCGATGGCACACCAGACCAGATTGCGCGCCGCGCGCTCGATGCAGGCTGTGATGTGATCCTGCACTGCAACGCGCCGCTTACTGATCGTGTCGCATCGGCCAACGCTGCTGGTGAAATGACGGACGCCGCCCAAACACGGGCAGAGGCGGCCCTTGCCGCACGGCAAACCCCCGACGACATTGACATTGCCGAGCTCAACGCCGAACTTGAAGCGCTTTTGAGCGGGCAGGGGCATGGCTGAAGACACATTCGAGGAAGACCGCGTATCGGTAGCTGACCGCCTTGCGGCGGAGGCACTGATTGTCGATGTCGACGGCTTTGAGGGGCCGCTCGACCTGCTTCTGACCCTCAGTCGCACCCAGAAGGTCGACTTGCGCAAGATTTCGGTTCTGCAACTGGCACATCAATATCTGGCCTTCGTCGAGAAGGCCAAGCAGCTGCGGCTCGAACTGGCGGCTGACTATCTTGTGATGGCGGCTTGGCTGGCCTTCCTCAAGTCGCGCTTGCTGTTGCCTCCGGATCCGACGGAAGACGGACCATCGGGCGAAGAGCTGGCCGCTCATCTTGCCTTCCAACTCGAACGCTTGCAGGCCATGCGTGACGCTGCAGCGCGCCTGATGGCGCGTGACCAACTGGGCAGGGATTTCTTTGCCCGCGGTCAATCCGAGATGGTCACACGGGTGCGCAAGGTGACATATACCGCTACGCTGCTTGATCTGATGCAGGGCTACGCCCGCATTCGTACGCGTGACGAGTTCCGTCCCTTTGTCATGGACCGTGACGCGGTTTTCACCATGGAACAAGCGTTGGATCGGATGCGGGGATTGATCGGCTTTGCCGGGGATTGGACTGACATATTGTCCTATCTGCCCGAGGGTTGGGAAATGGACCCGACTAAGCGCCGCTCGGCCACCGCGGCCACGTTTGCCGCCAGCTTGGAACTGGTGAAGGAGGGGCACCTCGAGATCCGGCAATCCGAAACATTTGCGCCTATTCAGCTGCGCAAGAGAGATGGACAAAGTGACCGAAGCAACTGAAGATCAAGAAGAAAGCCTGTTCGAAGCGCCACCCATGGCCGAACAGGAACGCATGGTCGAGGCCATCCTGTTCGCCACGACAGAGCCTGTCACCACGCGCGAGCTGGAAGCGCGTATGCCGCATGGCTGCGATGCGGCCGAGGCGTTGGTGTATCTGCGCAAACGTTACGAAGGACGGGGCGTTCAGGTGATGAAGGTCGGTGACGCCTGGGCGATCCGCACCGCTGCCGACCTTGGGTTCCTGATGCAAAAGGAAACGGTCGAGACGCGCAAATTGTCCCGTGCTGCCATCGAGACGCTGGCCATCATCGCCTATCATCAACCCGTCACGCGGGCCGAGATTGAAGAGATCCGGGGCGTCAGTGTCAGCCGAGGTACGGTGGACCAACTGCTGGAATTGGAATGGATTCGCTTTGGTCGCCGCAAAATGACACCGGGACGGCCCGTCACTTTCGTGGTCACACAATCCTTTCTGGATCACTTCGGGCTTGAAAACGCCCGTGATCTGCCGGGTCTCAAGGAACTGCGCGCTGCGGGGTTGCTGGAAAACCGACCCCCGCCCGGCGCACTGCCCGGTCCTGAAACCGACGCCGAAGACGAAAGCGAAGAGGGCCAGTCCGAGCTTTTCGAAGATTGAGGGAACATTGGGTCTGAAAGTTGACGTATTTATCGCTATATTGGATCCGAGCGAACAGGGCGGAGCAGTCCCATGAATGCAAACCAGATCATAAACATGATCATGCGCATCATCATGCGCAAAGCGATCAGCAAGGGTATTGATGCCGGGGTGAACCGCGCCACGCGCGGTCGGCAGCAGCCTCAGCGACAGGATCAATTGGACGATCATGATGGTCCAACACAGGCCGAAGTGCGCGAGCAAAGGCGTGCCAAACGCGCAGCGCGTCAGGCACGGCAAGCGGCAAAAGGGTCCCGAAAATAGCCACTTATTTGCTCAATTGGGCAATAAGGTGGGGAAAACCACCGTTGATTGCATAAATTTGGTGCCGTAGCGTAACCCTCATTGTTCTGGGGGATTTTTTTATGGCACATACCAAGCCTAGCCTTTTTGTATCTTCGATTTCCTTGGGTGTCACGGTCATCGGACTGTACGTGATATTCGTCTTGTTCGTCACCATTGGCTTTGGCAGCTACATCTATCGTACGGCGTGGCAGGCCGAACCGGTCGCGCTGTCTGCCCCGCAGGAACACCAAACGCTGGTGGCGGACATCGACAACTTGCTGTTCATCATCAAGCGCGAGCAGGATTTGGAGCGGGCCAAAACATATGTCACGCAAGATATCCAAATCCACGCCGCCAGGATGTCGGATATCGAAGCCAGATACAGCCGGTCTTTTGGTGCAATTTCGGTTGCCAAGTCAGCTTTGCGGGCCGAGGTCGACGCGACCTTGGGCAAACTGTCCGAGTACCAGTTCGCATTGGCTGGGCCGCAACGGCTTGTATATGACACCACGCTCGACACCTTGTACGCGACCGTATCGACCGCGCAGCCAACCCTGAGGGCCAAGACTGCCGAGCTGCAATTGCGTGCATTGATGCGGACGCTGGGCGACGGACTTGAGAACAGCGATGTTGATCTGGACACCACGGACAGGTTCACGGCTTTGCATGACGAGGCTATCGGTGCACTTGATATTTTGTCCAACGAAGTCGAGGCCGCAAACAGTGCCTCGCTAGTGATCAAGGCTGAAAAAACGGCCATGCAAGCCCAAATTGATGAGTTGCGGCAACGCTGGGCTGGTCACAACGATCAGATCCTTGCACTACAAGACACGTTGGGGCCCGGTGATCCTGCGCGTGCACGCCTGTCGGCGCTGTCGCTCAACTTTCCGATTTTTCCCGACATCCTGATGCGCTTTGTCAGCTTTCCCACCATTTTCCTGACATTGATCGTGACCATCGCATCGGGGGGATTGGGCACGGTCGTTGCATTCTCGCGCCGTTACTATTCATCGAAGCATGCCGATACGCTGACCCTGTCCCGGCTTTTCGTGAATGTGGGTGAGGGGATTGCTGCCGCAATCGCCATCTTCCTGTTTTCCGGGGCAGGGATGTTGGCCCTGACACAGGGCAGCGGGCCTGCCAACGACGTCGAACTCAGTCCTTACACGGTGGCCTTTATTGCCTTCCTGTCAGGCTTCATGGCCGAAGACGCTTTTGCCTCGATCCAGTCGGCGGGCAAGCGTATTTTCAAACCTGACCCGTCCGCCACGCAAAACGGTGACGTCGAAGCCCAACCCGCACAGGACGGTTAGGTTTTCGGCGCTGCGAAGTGCTTTGACAGCTTCAGACCCTGGCCCTGGTAGTTCGACGCAATCCCCGCGCCATAAAGCTGCTCTGGCTGTGCCGCCATCCGCTCGTAAATCAGACGGCCAACAATCTGCCCATGTTCAAGCACGAAAGGCGCTTCGTGACAGCGCACTTCAAGCACGCCGCGCGACCCGGTGCCGCCTGCCGCGTCATGTCCAAAACCGGGATCGAAGAACCCGGCATAGTGCACGCGGAATTCTCCAACCATTGCCAGATACGGCGCCATTTCGGCGGCATAGTCCGGCGGGATATGGACGGCCTCGCGGCTGACCAGAATGTAGAACGCACCCGGGTCCAGAATGATGTGGCCGTCGCGCGCGTGCACCTCTTCCCAGTATTCGGCCGGATCGTAGTGTCCAATCCGGTCTAGATCGATAACACCCGTATGCGGCTTGGCCCGGTACCCCACCAACGTTGTATCCTGCAGGCGCAGATCGACAGAAAACCCAAGGCCATCATCAATGACGGCGGTCCCGTTTACCAGCGGTGTGTCATCATGCAGCTTGCTCAGCGCATCGTCACTCAGCACCGCTTGGCCCGCGCGAAAACGAATCTGATTCAAACGCATGCCGGGCCGCACCAGAACCGAGAAGGAGCGGGGGCAAATCTCTGCATAGAGCGGGCCGGTGTAACCGGGCGGGATGCGGTCAAACTCGGTCCCGCCATCGGTGATCGTCCGAGTCAAAATATCTAACCGCCCGGTCGAGCTTTTGGCATTGGCCACGGCCTGTACGCCCTCGGGCAGGTCCAACGCTTCCATTAAGGGTACAACGTAGACGCAGCCTTTTTCCAACACGGCGCCGCCTGACAGATCGACCTCATGCATCTGGAATTCCGCCAGGCGGTCGCTGACGCGCGCATCATGGCCGGCAAGAAACGACGCACGCACCCGGTAGGCGACAGTGCCCACGCGGAGATCGAGGCTCGCGGGTTGCACTTGTGCGGGAATCACAACTGGCTCTGCGGTAATTTCACCGCGTTCGATCATCGCCTTGAGTTCCGTATCGGGAAGTACGCCGATCATATCGCCCCCTCGCGTGGTTGTGTGGGGCCTGCGGCCAGCGACCCCGTAGCGCCGGGGCGGTGTTTAGTGGTCGGGCTAGCAGGACTCGAACCTGCGACCTTCCGTCCCCCAGACGGACGCGCTACCAGGCTGCGCCATAGCCCGACGTGTGGGGTGTCATACCCGATTTCTGGCCGGGGGCAAGAGGGGATTTGCACGAGGATCGCGTTCTTCTTACCGCGGCTCACGCCGGTTACTTACCATCTGATCGCGCAACGCGGTCAGCTGCGCCAACAGAGGGCGGATCATGTTGCGCTGCGCATCGCTTAGATGTGTCAGGCTTGCTGTTTTACTCAATGCGGACGGAGAGACGGGAATGCTATCGGGCGCAGGATCATCGGGAACGTTGACAATCCGTGGGCTTGGTGTTGCCGCCGCAGGTTCAGTGTCCTGCGCTTGGGCCGCGTCCGGCTCATCTTCGGTTTCCGTGGTTCCAGAGTAGTCCGACAGGAACGACGGCAGCGTTGCAACAGGCTCCGCGTCCTGCTTGATCTCCCCGCTCCCGTCCTCAGGCGCCTGTGCTTGTTCCGTCTCCGATTCTGATGCCTCAGCCTCAGCCTCAGCTACTGTCTCTGGCGGAGCAGCAGTATCGTCCTGAGATGTATCGTCCGATGCAGAGGCCGAAAGTTGTTCTTCCGGCTCTGCATCTGAAAGGTCCTCCGTCAGGGCCGGGGCATCCTTGTCTGCTATGTCTTCTTGTTCCGGCGCCAGGACGTCCTCGACAAGCGGCGGGTAGGGCAGACCGGGGTGGTCGTCCACGTCTGGCTCGACTGTGTCGGATGCGGGTGTCGGCGTTTTCAGGAAAGAGGGCAGAGGGACGTCCGTTGGTTCAGCCTCCGGTGCTTCCGGGTTCGGTTCGACGTCCTCTGATATGTCGTCCGCCAAGGTAGACGCTGCAGTTGGTTCTGATGGCGCCTCAAACGGCAAGACGTCTGCCTCCACCGGCTGCGGCTCGACATCTTCGTCCATACGTGCGGTCAGGTCCGCGTCCAATTGAGCGTCCGTTTCTGCATCTAGCGGCGGCGACAGGTCAGCGACATACGCCATGCCTTCTTCGCGAAGAATCTTCTGCACGCCTTTGATGGTAAGCCCGTCTTCATGCAGTAGCTTGCGGATACCACCCAGCAGCAGCATGTCGCTTGGGCGATAGTATCGCCTGCCACCCGCACGTTTGACCGGTTTGACTTGCGTGAACTTGCTTTCCCAGAAGCGCAGTACATGGGTTTGAACGCCCAACCACTCGGCAACTTCCGAAATTGTGCGAAAGGCGTCCGCGGACTTGGTCATCTGTTCAGGACTTGTTGCCCACGGCCACGCGATCTTTCATCAGATGCGAGGGCCGGAAGGTCAGGACACGGCGTGGGTTGATCGGCACCTCTTCTCCTGTTTTTGGGTTTCGACCTACGCGGGCAGACTTGTCCCGCACAGAGAATGTCCCGAAGGAAGAAATCTTGACTTGCTCGCCACGCACAAGCGCATCCGACATGTGATCCAGCACGCTTTCTACCAGTTGCGCACTTTCATTCCGCGACAATCCAACCTCGCGAAATACGGCTTCGCTCAAATCCATGCGCGTCAAAGTCTTATCAGTCATAAGCTCTCCCCTTTGGCGAAGCATAGGGCGGGGGGAAATTCCGAGTCAATATCAAGACCTTGGCCATGACACCGGATGTACATTTTATAGCCGGTCAGGTCCGCTTTTCCTGCATTTCCGCTGGTTGTTGTCGCGAAGAGTCGGCCAAACGCTATCGTATCCCGAAGGTAGGCGAAAATCCGCGGAAAAGTTGCGATGCCGAAAAACAGGCACCAGATCACGAAAGACGGGGCAACCGATCTCGTGTAAATTCAACCTATGATTACGCATCGGGAGGAGAAACCGTGCCGCATCAAGCTGCCGTATTGAACGACATTTCACACATTTCCTCAATCTCACCCGCTTCTGATCCCTGTGCTGCAGGTGGTGGCATTCGGACACGTGAACGACGGGGGCAGTCATTGAGTAAAAAGACGTACGATCGGATCGTCTCATGGATGCGTGCGCGCATCGATGAACACATCACCGAAGAGATGATCTGTGCGCTTGGCCCAATGCGCAAACATGCGTTTCGTCGCGCCTTCAAGGCACATGCCGGCATGCCGCCGATGCATTTCCTGACATGGTTGCGCGTTGATATGGCGGTACGACTTTTGATCGATACGCGTTTCGATTTGAGCGAAATCGCCTTTGTGACGGGCTTTGAAACGCAGCATAGACTCACCGATGCGTTCTTGGACACACTCGGTGTCAGGCCTCAGGCATTGCGGGTGTCGCTGGCCTGAACGGCACCGTTTGTACCGTGCGCCAGACGTTCCGGCGGGTGTAGGATTCTGTAAGGTGATTCTGTTGGTAATGCGCGCTGCTAAATCAGCTACCAGCGCAGCACGACTGCGCCCCAAGCCAGGCCGCCGCCAATGGCTTCAGTCACCACAAGATCGCCATCCTTGATCTGCCCGTTCGCGCGGCCCACCGACAAAGCCAGGGGGATTGAGGCAGCAGAGGTGTTGCCATGATCCTGAACCGTTACGACGACACGGTCCATTTCGATTCCCATCTTCTTGGCGGTGCCCTGAATGATGCGGATATTGGCTTGGTGCGGCACAACCCAGTTGACGTCATCTGCTGTCACACCCGCGCGTTCCATGGCCGTTTCGGCCGTGGCCGCCAATTTTTCCACGGCATGACGGAACACCTGGTTGCCCTGCATGCGTAGGTACCCGCTCGTGCCCGTGCTGACGCCCCCATCGACGTACAATAGGTCTCGGTGCCGTCCGTCGGAATTCAGGTCCGTTGCCAAAATCCCACGATCTGCGGCAGTGCCCGTGCCTTCACCGGCTTCAAGAACCAACGCGCCTGCGCCGTCGCCGAACAGCACACATGTGCTGCGGTCGGTCCAGTCCATGATCTTGGAAAAGGTCTCGGCCCCGATGACCAACACACGTTTGGCCTGACCTGATACGATGAGGGCATTGGCGTTTGACAAGGCATAGACAAAGCCAGCGCATACCGCTTGCACATCGAACGCAAATCCGCCGGTCATCCCCAGCTTGGCCTGCACCATCGTTGCGGCAGAGGGAAAGGTCAGGTCTGCGGTCGATGTGGCCAGCACAATTGCGTCAATATCGTCTGCAACCAACTCGGCATCCGTAAGAGCGGCCTGCGCCGCTGCTGTCGCCATGGACGATGTCGTATCGTCTTCGGTTGCAAAGTGGCGCCGCTCGATCCCCGAACGGGATCGAATCCATTCATCGGATGTGTCGAGCGTTGCCTCGAATTCGGCATTCTCGACCACGCGTTCGGGCAGGTAATGCCCCACGCCACGGACCACCGCACGAAGCGTCATCTATTGCTCTCCTCTGCCCGCTGCGTGGCCCGGGCGACCCGGGCGGCGAGCTTGTCGTTAAAGCCTTGTTCGGACAATTGGGCTGCCAGTTTTATGGCCGCCGAAACACCCGTAGCATCTGCTCCGCCGTGCGATTTGACAACCGTTCCGTTCAAACCAAGGAAAACACCGCCATTCACACGGCGCGGATCAATGCGTTTGCGCAGCCGTCGCATCGACGTAAAGGCCAGCAGATAGGCCAGGCGCGACAGGGGGGTGAACTTGAACGCTTCCCGCAGAAGATCACCGATCAGGCTGGCAGTGCCTTCGCCGGTCTTGATGGCGACGTTTCCGGTAAAACCATCCGTGACGATCACATCTGCAACCTCGCCCTGAATGTCACCACCTTCGACAAAGCCCACGAAATCAAACTCTGCGGCATCGGCCTGTGCACCAATCAGTTCGTATGCCTCTTTCAGCTCCGCGCGGCCCTTATGTTCCTCGGTACCTACGTTTAGCAGGCCGATTCGAGGACGGGGCAGGTCCATGCCATTCCGGGCATAGGACGCGCCCATCAGAGCATAGCGCAGCAAATCATCTGCGTCGGCGCGCACATCTGCGCCTACGTCCAGCATCACGTTGAAGCCTTGCGGGTTCCGGCTGGGCCACAGGACTGCAATGGCGGGGCGGTTCACACCCGGCAGCTTGCGCAGGCGGATCATCGATAATGCCATCAACGCGCCGGTGTTTCCGCAACTCACAGCCACGTCCGCATCGCCCGCGCGCACAGATTCGATGGCGGACCACATCGAGGTGCCCTTGCCATTGCGCACCACGTGACTGGGTTTGTCGTCCATTGTCACAACGCCCGCGGCGTCACGGATCACGCATCGACCCACAAGATTTTTGCGGCGGCCAATCAGCGTTTCCAGCTCTTCCCGCGGACCATGCAGGATAAAGCCCAGCTTTGGATTCTTTTTCGCAGATGTCGAACAGCCGGACACGACTGCGGCGGGGCCCATGTCCCCGCCCATCGTGTCGACCGAAAGAATAATGGGAAAGGCAAGCTCTGCTGCCGCGTCGGCCGGGTCTGTGGAAGGGGCCGTCATTGCGCGCTGTCTTGCCTTGTCGCCTGTGACGCCACTCAGGCCGCGTCGTCTTCCAGATCAACCTCTTCGGTCATGGCGACGATCTCGTTGTCGTCGTAATGACCGCATGCCGCGCAAATATGGTGCGGGCGCTTCAGCTCACCGCAGTTGGGGCATTCGTTGGGGTTGGCGGGGGTCAAGCTGTCGTGGGCGCGGCGGTTGTTGCGGCGCGATTTCGACACTTTATTCTGTTGTACAGCCATTGAAGTGGGCCTTTGGTTCGGGCAGCGCCGCGTATCGTGCGCGGATGCGAGGTGTTTCGTGGTCCCGGATCGGGTGTTTGGTCTTCCAAGTACGGGTTGAGCAGCGTTTAGGCAAAGCGCCACGCCATGTCCAACCCAAAATCTCGTGAGGGCGGCAAAATACGCATCCTTGGCCGGGACGCAAGGGCAAATCAGTCGTCTTTTTCGTCGCTCAACTGCGACTTCAGATCCTCCAGACCGGCAAAGGGTTTGGCAGCTTCGTCTGTCAGGGGCGCAACACCCGGTTCGGTCAGCACCATCTCACCCAACTCGGCACCGTCGGCCCGTGGGAAATCCGGGATGGCAAGGCTCAGGGATTCGATCATGACGGTCTCGGGGTCGATCCAGTTGCCTAGGCGTTCAACTTCGTCATCTTCTGGCATTTCTGCCTCCGGCGTATCGATCTCTTCATAGTCGCGCACATACAGACGGCGAACAGGCAAATCGATCCGCGTGGTCACTGGCTTCAGCGTCACTGCACAGGGCTGCGTGACCGTTGCGCCAAGCGTGCCGGTCAGCAGCCAATCTGTTGCACCATGGGCTTCGATCTGCCCTTCGAACCGCAACTTGCGCAGTCCGCTCAACTCCAATGCGTCCGCCAAGGCTGCCATTGCTTTGGCATCCGGCAAAATCTGGAACGGTGTTGAGGCGTTTTGCGCCAAACCACTGACGCGTAGCGCAGTGGTGGAAGGGGGCGTCTGTGACATGGATCGCTTTCGTTTCTTGAACCAAGGCCAAAGCTTGAGTAAGTCGAGATAAAAGCACCACGCGCCCTGAGCAAGGGGTGGCTTATAACAAGGGGGGTCAGATGGCGACCTTTACACCACTATCCGCTGCAGGGCTTGCCCTGATCGTCTCGCTTGGTGTCGCGGGATGCTCGCCCACGTTCCGCAATCACGGATATGTCCCACCCGAGGAAGATCTTGCGGAACTCGTCGTCGGCATCGACACACGCGCATCGGTCGAAGATGTGGTTGGACCACCAACAGCAGGCGGTGTTCTAGAAGGCGGGGATTACTTCTATATTCGCAGCAAGGTGCGCACATTCGGGCCACGCCGCCCAGAAGTTGTAGAACGTCAGGTTTTAGCAATTACTTTCGATGCCGATGGTGTGTTGCAGAACATCGAACGCTTTGGCCTTGAAGACGGACGTGTGGTTGCTCTGTCGCGTCGTGTGACCGAAAGCGGTGTAACCGACACCAGCTTCTTGCGTCAGCTTTTGGGCAATATCGGCCGCATCGGGCCACAGGGCGTCCTCTGATCTTTTGGGTTCATCCGCACGTCATGTGCTCCATGTTATCGGGGCAACATATGGCTTGGGCAGGAGGCTGAACCGATGATCAGGTTGAAAAAAGGGCGGTATGTGGCGCGGCAAGCCGAGGGCCTTGCTGACATCGAAGCTGCCAAGAGGTTGCGCGCCCGTTGTTTTGGGCTGGTGTCGGATGCGGATGTCTTTGATGACCGGTGCAAGCATATCTTGATCCACCGAATCGCGGATGACGCGCTTGTCTGCTGCTTCCGGATGCTGCCTCTCACCGGGGCCACAATCTCGCACAGCTATTCGGCCCAGTACTATGAACTCACTGCGCTGGAAGCTTTTGATGGCAAGATGGTCGAGATGGGCCGTTTTTGTGTCGATCCCGCTGCGGCGGACCCGGACATCCTGCGTGTCGCTTGGGGGGCAATGACCGCATATGTGGATGACGAAGGGGTCGAACTGCTTTTTGGCTGTTCGTCGTTCTCGGGCACCGAGACGGCAGAATATCTGGATGCCTTCGCGATGCTCAAGGCCCGCCACCTTGCCCCCAAACGCTGGTTGCCGCGGGTCAAGGCGCCAAAAGTCTTCAAATATGCCGCGCGTCTGCGCCGCAAGCCGGATGCGAAAAAGGCGATGCTGCGCATGCCGCCCTTGCTGCGGACCTATCTGATGATGGGCGGGTGGGTCAGCGACCATGCGGTGGTTGATGACAAGATGAACACGCTGCACGTTTTTACCGGGGTCGAAATCGGGTCCATTCCTCCAGCGCGAAAAAAGCTGCTACGCGCGGTCGTCGGCTGATTTCAGCACGTCGAGACCAAAGTGCTTATAAGTCAAGGCGGTCTGCCCCTGTTGCGCACCAAGGCATTTCAGCGCGCGTTGGGGGTGCACAGGGGGTGTACGGATGCTGCACGGGGGGTGACACCCCGGTTGACGCCCCCGGATTGACCCACTAGCTGCCCGGATATGGCTCGTGTTCCTCTGCTTCAGCTCTCCGATATCTCGCTCACATTCGGCGGCGATCCGATCTTTGATGACTTGTCTTTGGTCGTCCAACCCGGTGATCGTGTCGCCCTTGTCGGCCGCAATGGATCGGGCAAGTCGACGCTCATGAAAGTGATGGGTGGGCTTGTCGAGCCGGATAAGGGAGAGGTCGTGCCTGGGCCCGGAGTGAGCGTGGGATACATGGAGCAAGATCCTGAAATGGCAGGGTTTTCCACACTCGGCGACTTTGCGATCCACGGCTTGGAGCCCTCCGATCTCTACAAAGTCGAACGTGCAGGTGAAGGGCTGAAGTTCGACCCGGCGCGCCCTGTGAACACCGCCTCGGGCGGGGAGCGCCGCCGGGCCGCGCTGGCGCGGCTCATGGCCGAAGCGCCTGATCTTATGCTGTTGGACGAGCCTACGAACCATCTCGATATCGAAGCCATTGCCTGGCTCGAGACCGAGTTGAAGACCACGCGCGCCGGTTTCGTCCTCATCTCTCATGACCGTGCGTTTTTGCGTGAACTTACCCGTGCAACCCTTTGGATAGACAGGGGAAGTGTGCGCCGTCAAGAAAAAGGTTTTGACGCCTTTGAAGCGTGGCGCGACACGGTCTGGGATGAAGAAGACACTGCCCGCCACAAACTGAACCGCAAGATCAAGGCGGAGGCGCGGTGGGCTGTCGAAGGCATCAGTGCCCGCCGCAAACGCAACATGGGTCGGGTGCGTGCGCTGCAGGATTTGCGCTGGGAACGGGCGTCCCAGATCAAGCGCCAAGGGGCGGCAGCCATGGCCTTGGATGCAGGGCCCAAGTCTGGTCGCAAGGTTCTGGAAGCAAATGGTATTTCAAAGTCGTACGATGGGCAGGTGATCCTCGAACCATTCTCGCTCAAGGTGCAGCGCGGCGATCGCATCGCCTTTGTCGGCCCGAACGGCGTGGGCAAGACCACTTTGCTCAAGATGCTGATCGGTGAGGTGGCGCCCGACACCGGCACGGTCACAATGGGCACCAATCTGGAATTGGCTGTCTTTGATCAGGCTCGGTCGAAGCTCGACCCGGATGCGAGCCTTTGGGACAGTCTGACAAGTGATCCGGACATGCGTGTCAGCGGCAAGGCCGATCAGGTCATGGTGCGTGGCAATCCGAAGCATGTCGTTGGATACCTAAAGGAATTCCTGTTTGACGAAGCGCAGGCCCGTGCGCCTGTCCGGTCTCTTTCAGGGGGGGGAAAGGCGCGTCTGCTGCTTGCGCGCATCATGGCGCGGCAGTCCAATGTGCTGGTGCTCGACGAACCCACCAACGATCTGGATGTCGAGACGCTGGATCTCTTGCAGGACTTGCTTGGTCAATACGACGGGACCGTGTTGCTGGTCAGTCACGACCGGGATTTCCTTGACCGCGTGGCCGTGACGACGATCGCGATGGAAGGTGATGGCAAGGCCACCGTATATGCCGGTGGCTGGAGTGATTATCAATCCCAGCGCGGTCCCAGAGAGACGGCTCAACCCGTTGAAACCGTAAGGAAAACGGGGGCGATCGCGCCCAAGTCAAAGCAAGAAATGAAGGCTGGCCTGTCCTTTACAGAGAAGCACCGGCTCGAAGCCCTGCCAGCCGAGATTGAGCGGCTCGAGGCCGAGATGGCCAAGCTGCAAGAGTTGCTGTCCGATCCCGATCTCTACGCCCGCGAGCCGGTCAAGTTCCGCAAGGCGACCGAGGCGCTTGCCGAGCGGCAGGAAAAGCTGGATGCGGCAGAAGAGGAGTGGCTGACACTCGAGGAAAAGGCCGACGCCTAGGCCGGGCGGGCAGGGACGCCCACGACAGTTTCACCCTGTGAAACGTCTTTGGTCACAACAGCACCAGCGCCCACGATCACCCGGTCTTTGAGCGTGACGCCCGGCATGATGATCGCACCGGCCCCGATCCAGACATCCGCACCAATCGTTACGGGCAAGGCCCGTTCTATACCGGCCCGCCGCTTGACCGGGTCGCGATGGTGATCCGCACACAGGATCTGTGCGCCTGTGCCAATCATGGTGCCATCCCCAATCCGAACCGGTGCGCTGTCGAGGATCACGCAACCACTATTGATGAACACCTCGGTCCCAAGGTGGATGTTGCGACCATATGAACAATGAAAGGGTGCTTCGATCAGGCAATCCTTGCCCGCATCGGCAAAAAGCCCACGCAGCGGCACGCTGAGCGTCCGGCGTTCTGATGGCGGCAAATGGTTGTGCGCGTGTACGGCGTTCAACGCCACCATTCGCAACTCTTCCAACGTGTCATCAAGACAGGTGTACCAGTCACGAGCATCCATCTTTTCCCGCTCGGTTGGCATCAGCGCATCCGCAGCGCGCCATCCAGTCGGATGACCTCGCCATTCAGATATCCCATCTCGACGATAAAGGCTGCCAGCCGCGCATATTCGTTCGGATCACCCAAACGGGGCGGGTTGGGCACATCGGCGGCCAGCGCGGCCTGCACATCCTCGGGCAGGCCCGCAAGCATTGGTGTCTTGAAGATACCCGGCGCAATCGTCATCACCCGCACCCCCGACGCTGCAAGATCGCGTGCCATCGGCAATGTCATCCCCACAACGCCACCCTTCGATGCGGCATAGGCGGCTTGCCCTTTCTGCCCGTCAAAGGCTGCAATGGAAGCGGTGTTGATGATCACGCCACGTGCACCGTCCGATTCGGGAACGTTGTCGGCCATGGCGGCAGCGGACAGACGCGCGACATTGAAGCTGCCGACCAGATTGATGTCGATCGTCTTTTGAAAGGCGGGAAGAGGGTGCGGGCCGTCGCGGCCCACCGTCTTGATGCCTACAGCGATACCGGCGCAATTCACCGCCGCGTTGATCCCACCCATCTTGTCCCGAGCCAGGTTTATCGCTGCGGCGACAGAAGCCTCGTCAGTCACATCGGTTTTTGCAAAGTGCCCGCCAATCTCTTTTGCGACTTCCGGGCCACGGTGCGCATCCCGATCCAGCAGTGTCACACGCGCACCCTGTGCCGAGAAATGGCGCGCTGTCGCTTCGCCAAGTCCGGACGCACCGCCAGTGACGACCGCCATGGTTGTGTCGAGTTTCATGCGAGCCATTCCCCGTTAAAATATGAACATGTGTTCAGTTAACCGGAAGCAACGTCCTCTGACAAGGCAACGGGGCTATCCTTTGTGGATCCAACCACCACCAAAAATTCGACTGCCGTCGCGGTCATAGAACACACAGGCCTGCCCGGGGGACACGCCCGCTTCTGCTGCCGCAAGCTCTACAGTGGCTTCGGTTGCACTGATTGGGCGGATGACAGCGTCGGTTGGCGGACGGGTGGATCGGACTTTGACGGCCACATGCCATTCATCCTTGCTGTCGAATCGGGTGTCACCCAGCCAATTCACTTCGCGTACGGGAATGGTGCGGGTGGCCAACATCTCTTTTGGCCCGACAACAACTTGCCGATTTTCAGCGTCCAGCTTCACGACAAAAAGCGGGTCTGCCAAGCCGCCGATGCCCAGACCGCGCCGTTGCCCAATCGTGTAGTTGATCACACCCTCATGATTGCCCAGGACGCGTCCGTTGTGATCGACAATGTCACCCGGCGCCGCCGCTTCGGGCCGCAGCTTGCGGATGACAGAGGCGTAATCGCCATTTGGCACGAAACAGATGTCCTGGCTGTCAGGCTTGTCGGCTACGCCCAACCCGTATTTTGCGGCCAAGGCGCGCGTGTCGTCTTTGGACGGAAGGTGACCCAGTGGAAAACGCAGGTAGTCCAGCTGTTCCGCGGTGGTTGAAAACAGGAAATAGCTTTGGTCACGACCTGCGTCCGCAGCAGAATGAAGCTCTGGCCCGTGCGCACCCATTTTGCGTTGGATATAGTGGCCGGTTGCCATGCAGTCAGCCTCGAGATCCTTAGCAGTTTCAAGCAGATCCTTGAATTTCACCCGTTCGTTGCAGCGAATGCAAGGCACAGGCGTGGCGCCACCCAAATAGCTATCGGCAAATTCGTCGATCACCGCGTCACGAAATACGTTTTCGTAGTCGAGAACATAGTGGGGAAAGCTCATCTCTTCGGCCACCCGGCGCGCATCATGGATGTCGCGCCCCGCGCAGCAGGCGCCTTTTTTGGCAAGGGCTGCACCGTGATCGTAAAGCTGCAATGTCACGCCCACTACATCATAGCCTTGGCTTTTCAGTTCGGCCGCAACAACAGAACTGTCCACGCCGCCAGACATGGCGACGACGACACGAGTGTCAGTTGGGGCTTTGGCAAAGCCCAATGAGTTGAGCGGACCGCTTTGGTCAAGCATGGGAGATCTCCGAGGGGATTGGGCGCATATATATGAAAATCCGAAATAGTCTCAAGGCCCCGTTTAACGGCGCATTAAACGCAATCGCTCCAAGCTCTGCTCAAACATGAATAATGAGCGGTGTGTGATGTATTTGAAGAAAGTGGATGGTCCACGAGCTGTAACCCTGCCGGATGGAACTGTGTTGACGCAGGCGGATCTACCTCCTGCCACGACACGGCGGTGGGTCGCGTCACGCAAAGCGGCTGTCGTGCGCGGTGTGCTTTATGGCCTTCTCACGCAGGAGGCTGCACTCGACCGCTACGGGTTAAGCGAAGAAGAATTCCATGAATGGATTCGCGCCGTTTCGACGCACGGAGAGGAGGCGTTGAAGGCAACAACGTTACAAAAATATAGACAACTTTAGGTTGTTATTATACGACTGCATCAAGGGTAACGTGTGGTTAACCTTTTCGGTTCACGTTCAGTTCAACACCCGAACGCCCTTGTGTGGAGATCCGAAGAATGCGCGTATTGCTTGTAGAAGACGACCCGACAACCTCGAAAAGCATTGAACTGATGCTGACCCATGCGAACCTGAACGTCTATGCGACAGACCTGGGGGAAGAGGGAATCGATCTGGCCAAGCTCTATGATTACGACCTAATCCTTCTCGATCTTGACCTGCCTGATATGAATGGTCACGAGGTACTACGCCAGCTGCGTCTGGCACGTGTCGAAACACCGATCCTGATCTTGTCCGGCGCGGATGATACCGAAAACAAGATTAAAGGGTTCGGCTTTGGCGCCGATGACTACCTGACAAAGCCATTTCACCGAGAAGAGTTGGTGGCACGTATTCATGCAATCATCCGCCGGTCCAAGGGACATTCGCAGTCGGTCATCGACACCGGCGATATCTCGGTGAACTTGGATGCCAAGACGGTCAGCGTTGATAACAAGACGGTGCATCTGACCGGCAAGGAATACCAGATGCTTGAGCTGCTCAGCCTGCGCAAGGGCACCACGCTGACGAAAGAGATGTTCCTGAACCATCTTTATGGCGGGATGGATGAACCGGAACTCAAGATCATTGATGTGTTTATCTGCAAACTGCGCAAGAAGCTCAGCAATGCAACGGGTGGTCAGAATTATATCGAAACCGTCTGGGGCCGTGGATACGTGCTGCGCGATCCCGAACCATCGGAGATGACGGACAACACGCCAATGGCCATAGGCGCTTAGAGGCAGCTACAACCCTCCGAAGAAGGGCCGCCGCACATATTGGTGTGGCGGCCCTTTTTCGTTTCACGCGCTTGGTTTTGCATCAATGACTGGACCGCCTGCGCTTCGGCTCTTATCTCTTGGCGCGACAACGGCAGGGGATGCTTTGTGACGGACACCATCAAGATCGACGCGCTAACCCGGGACGGGGCCAAGGAAGAACTTGCGCGTCTTGCAGACATTTTGGCACGGGCCAACTTGGCCTATCATACCGACGACGCACCAGACATCAGCGACGCGGAATATGATGCTTTCAAGCGCCGCAATGCCGAGATCGAGGCCCGTTTTCCTGATCTGAAGCGCGATGACAGCCCCAGTGAACAAGTCGGCGCACCCGTGGCCGACGGGTTTTCCAAGGTCACTCACGCTGTCGCCATGCTGTCGCTCTCAAATGCGTTTGACGATGCCGATGTTTCCGAGTTCGACGCCCGCATTCGCAAATATTTGGGCCTCACGTCCGATGTGTCACTGACGTACACGGCAGAACCGAAGATCGACGGCTTGTCCTTGTCCTTGCGCTATGAAGACGGGGTTCTTGTGCAGGCTGCAACGCGCGGTGACGGCGCCGTGGGTGAAAACGTGACAGCCAATGCGCGTACGATCGAGGACATTCCTGATCAGCTCAAGGGCGCTCCGGCTGTCTTGGAAGTGCGGGGCGAGGTGTACATGTCGCATCCGGACTTCGAAGCGCTGAACGACAGGCAGGCTGCCGCAGGTCAAAAATCCTTTGCCAATCCGCGCAACGCTGCAGCCGGGTCATTGCGTCAACTGGATGCCAACATCACGCGCGCCCGACCGCTTCGATTCTTTGCCTACGCCTGGGGCGCGCTGTCCGATCCGCTCGCGGATACGCAAATGGGGGCGATTGAGCGTCTGCACGCCCTTGGGTTCCAGACAAATCCACTTACCCGTCTGTGTGATGGGCCGGATGAGATGATCAGCCATTATCGGGTAATCGAACAGGAGCGCGCGACGCTCGGCTATGACATCGACGGGGTTGTCTACAAGGTGAATGATCTGGGTTTGCAATCGCGGCTCGGGTTCCGGTCCACGACGCCGCGATGGGCGATTGCCCACAAGTTCCCCGCGGAACTGGCCTGGACCCGGCTGGATGCTATCGACATCCAGGTGGGTCGCACTGGCGCACTCAGCCCCGTGGCCCGGCTGACACCCGTCACAGTTGGCGGCGTTGTGGTATCGAACGCGACCTTGCACAACGAAGACTACATTGCTGGCCGCGACAACAAGGGTGAACAGATTCGCGATGGCAAAGACATCCGCGTCGGCGATTGGGTGCAGGTGTATCGCGCGGGTGATGTGATCCCAAAAGTCGCAGATGTGGACCTGTCAAAACGGCCCAAGGATGCGCAGCCGTATGTCATGCCGACCCGGTGCCCCGAATGTAACAGCGAGGCAGTGCGCGAGCCCGGTGATGCCGTGCGACGTTGTACGGGTGGATTGATCTGCCCGGCGCAAGCGGTCGAAAAGCTTAAACATTTCGTCAGTCGTGCCGCCTTTGACATCGACGGGCTGGGTGCAAAGCAGGTGGAACAATTCCACGCCGACAAATGGATCGCGGAACCGGCTGACATCTTTACCTTGCGCGATCGCTACGGCACAGGCCTGCAGCAACTCAAAAACCGCGAAGGCTGGGGCGAGAAATCGGCAACAAACCTGTTTGATGCCATAGATGAGCGGCGCAACATCGGACTCGGGCGTATGATCTTTGCCCTCGGGATCCGCCATGTGGGCGAGGCGGCGGCCAACCTGCTGGCCACGCACTATGGCATGTGGGAGGCGTTCAGTGTGGCGATGCGCACCGCTGAAGACGGCAATGACGCATGGGAAGATCTGATCAGTATTGATGGTGTCGGAGCGGTTATGGCGGGATCACTTGCAACAACCTTCAACCAGCAGGCCGAACTGGCCAGCATTGATCGCCTTGTTGCGCACCTGAACATTGAAGAGGCGGTGCGCCCCGACACTGCTGACAGTCCGGTTGCTGGCAAGACGGTTGTCTTCACTGGGACGCTCGAAAAGATGACACGCGCCGAGGCAAAAGCCCGGGCCGAAGCGTTGGGTGCCAAGGTGTCCGGCTCGGTCAGCGCGAAGACCGACTTGTTGGTGGCTGGTCCCGGGGCGGGGTCGAAAGCGAAGAAAGCAGCGGATCTGGGCATTGAAACCATCGACGAAGATGGTTGGCTGGACCTGATTGGCACGGCATGAGTCGCCCCGAAATCCTATTCCCGCTGTTTGCCGATCTTGAAGCCCTGGAGGGTGTCGGGCCGAAGACGGCGCAGAATATGGGCCAAATGGGCATCACCACGCCGCGCGACCTTCTGTTCACCTTGCCGCACACGGGTGTTGACCGGGCGTTGCGCGATACGGTTGAGGGGGCCGCACTGCCGAAGACGCTGACGGTCAAGGTAACTGTGGGGGCGCATCATCCGGCCCGCAATCGAGGGGGGGCGTATCGCATTCATGTGGAGGATGCGCAGACCAGCTTTCAACTGGTCTTTTTCCACGGGCGCAGCGACTACCTGAGTAAGGTTTTGCCGACAGGCAGCACGCGGGTCGTATCGGGCAAGGTCGAGCTGTTCGATGGCATTGCCAACATGGTGCACCCCGATCACATCCTGCCCGAGGCCGAGATCGGGGATATTCCATCCTACGAACCGGTGTATCCTCTGACGGCAGGGGTCACGCAAAAAACGATGTTCAAGGCCTCCCGCTCGGCCTTGACCCGTGTGCCGCAATTGGCGGAGTGGATTGACCCGGGGCAAGTTGAGCAAGAACGCTGGCCTGATTTTGCTGCTGCAATGACAGCCGTGCACACGCCGCTGGCGCAGGGTGACCTTTCTCCGGATACCGTTGCAAAGACACGATTGGCCTATGACGAGTTAATGGCGCATCAACTTACACTTGCACTTGCGCGCGCCTCCGAGCGCAAGACAGTTGGGCTGGTGTCCAAAGGCACGGAAAGGCATCAAGCCCGCGTGCGCGCAGCGCTGCCCTACGCACCCACGGGGGCACAAGAACGCGCCATTGCAGAGATTGCCGATGACATGGCTCGGTCCACCCGCATGAATCGTCTTTTGCAAGGGGATGTGGGGGCAGGCAAGACGCTGGTGGCGTTCATGGCGCTCCTAATTGCCGTGGAAGCGGGCGGGCAGGGTGTGATGATGGCCCCTACGGAGATTCTGGCACGGCAGCACTTGGAAGGATTGCAACCCCTGGCCGAAGACGCGGGCGTGGTGCTTGAGCTTCTGACCGGGCGGGACAAGGGGGCGGAGCGCCGTGCCAAGTTGTCGGCCCTTGCGCGGGGTGACATTCAAATACTGGTGGGCACACATGCCGTCTTTCAGGACGACGTCGTGTTTCGTGACTTGAGGCTGGCTATCGTGGATGAACAGCACCGCTTTGGTGTGCGGCAGCGTTTGGCCCTAGGTAAAAAAGGTGCGTCAGCAGATGTGCTGGTGATGACCGCAACGCCGATCCCGCGTTCGCTGGCACTTGCGCAATATGGCGATATGGACGTGTCTGTGCTTGACGAAAAGCCGCCCGGACGCAAACCGATCAAGACCGCCATGGTCAGCACGGGACGGATGGACGAGGTGGTTGGCCGATTGCAAGCCGCGATGGACGAAGGACGGCAGTGCTACTGGGTCTGTCCCTTGGTCGAGGAGAGCGAAGCCGTCGATCTGACCGCTGCCGAAGAACGGTTCAAGCGCCTGCGTGCCATTTTGGGCGAGGGGCGCGTGGGGCTGGTGCATGGTCAGATGCCACCCGCTGAAAAAGATGCGGCCATGGCCCGGTTCCAGGCGGGAGAAACCGGCGTGCTGGTCGCTACTACGGTGATCGAGGTTGGCGTGAACATCCCCAACGCCACGATCATGGTGATCGAGCGCGCAGAGACATTCGGTCTGGCCCAGTTGCACCAGTTGCGGGGCCGCGTGGGGCGGGGAGAGGCGGCATCGACCTGCCTGCTTCTCTATCAATCCCCGTTGTCAGATGCCGGGCAAAAGCGGCTGGAAGTACTGCGGGAGACTGAAGACGGGTTTCGTATTGCGGAGACTGATTTGCAAATGCGCGGGCATGGCGATCTGATCGGCACAGCGCAATCCGGGGTGCCGCGATTCCAGATCGCGGATCTGGATCGACAGGCGGGATTGATGGCTGTTGCGCAATCGGATGCGCGTAAGTTGCTGAATGAAGACCCAGAGCTTTTGTCCCCACGGGGACAGGCGGCGCGCGTTCTGTTGTGGCTTATGAGGCAGGACGAAGCGATCCGTTTGATTTCAGTGGGTTAGGCGTTTTGTTCCGAAAAGTTCGCAAATGTTCTCAAAAAGTTCTTTACACATCGTTAAGAATATGAGAACAAAGAGGCAACTCGAAGATGGAGATGCCGATATGACCACGTTGCGCCAAATCAAGGATATCGCCTCCCGCGCCGAAGCCACGTTGCTTCAGGATGCTGCGGGCGCTGCTGCCCTGACTGTGATGCTGGTTGTGGGGCTGCACCTGCCGTCTTTGATCTGAGTTTCTGCCTGCGATCTTGCTTGATCCCATACCGCGCCCGTCCCAGGTGCTGTCCCGCGTTTCACCGGCTCTGCCTGCCGCCTGAACGCGCCCCGTTTCCCGCGGGGTTTGGATCTGTCCCACGCAAGAGACGCTTTCCTCGCGCCGCCATCCGCCCGGATGTGCGGCGCTTTTTTTTGCGAGTGCGGTGCAAACGCTCCCGTTCAGTCCAGGCGCCATGCCATGTCTCAGGGCATTCACCCGTTCGAGTGCGCAAAATCGTGGTGATGTCGGGGGATAGATGCTTTTGAAATATGGGCGGTCCAGGCTCCTTGGAACCTCAACTGGTTTAGCAGAGACACAGAGTTGCTACCGAACTCGTCGAGCTGTGCCCAGAGCCGATGTCAGGCACAATCTGACTGTAATGCCTGTTCCATAGCCTCGGCCGTGGCTTCGATACTCAACAGGATTGACGCATGTCGATTCTTGTAGTCGCGCGCAGGTTCCAACACTTCGAACCCGTCAAACGGGGCGGGCGGGACTGGGCCGCCTGATTTCAACATTGCGCGCAAGGCATCGCGCGCAGCGAGCACTTCGTCCAGTGTGCAGCCTATGACTGCCCCGCCTGTGACGGCAGCCGCAGCCTGTCCCAAGGCGCATGCTTTGACGTCCTGACCAAAGGCAGTGATACGTCCGTCTTCCACCGCTACATCGATGGTCACGGTGGAGCCGCAAAGGGGCGATCGTTTCTTGACCGTAGCCTGAGGATCGGCCAGCCGTACATGGTGTGGGATATCAGCAGCCAGCCCAAGAATGCGGCTGGAATAAAGCTTGATCAGGTCGGTATCGGCGGGCATGGCCCCTCCGCTCTGGTGTCGTGTGTCGTTTCCCCCTACATAAGCGGCTCGGACACAGATGCAAAAGGTTTTGCCATGTCGGATTTCGATCCCAACAGCCTGAAATACAACGACCAGGGACTGGTCCCTGCCATTGCGCAGGATGCCAACAGTCACGAGGTGCTGATGATGGCGTGGATGAATGCCGAAGCTGTGGCGCACACCTTGGAGACGGGCCGTGTCACCTATTGGTCGCGCTCGCGTCAGGCCTTCTGGGTGAAGGGCGAAACCTCTGGCAACGTGCAAGTGCTGGTGTCGCTACGCGTGGATTGTGATCGCGATTGTCTGTTGATGCAGGTTAATCAGTCAGGACCCGCTTGCCATACAGGGCGGCGCACCTGTTTTTACACGGATGTGACCGATGGGGCCGAGATCGAGTTGATGGCACCGATGGGTTAGCGTCCGCTCACTGGACAGGATGAAGGCCAACCATCTGCCTGATGTCGTTCGGAGTGGCGCCCTCGGCTCGGTATTTCGAGATGGCGCGCGCGTCGTCGCGCTTTGCGAGCCGTTTGCCTGCGTCGTCTCGGATCAAGCGGTGGTGGTGGTATATGGGGGTGGGGAGGTCCAGCAGACGTTGGAGCAAGACATGGATGGCGGTCGCGTCAAAAAGATCCTGGCCACGTACCACATGTGTAATGCCCTGAGCCGCGTCATCCAGAACCACACTGAGATGATAGGATGTCCCCATGTCCTTGCGCGCCAAGACTACGTCCCCGATCCCGTGTTGCATATCATGCAAGTAGACGTCGATCTGCCCTGTTTGGCAGTCTGGACCAGAGCCGGTTTCCATGAATGACACAGCAAGTCTGTCATGGGGTTTGTCTGGCGTGATCCGGTGATCGAACTCTTTTCTGGCGAACTGTGTCTGCCCCAAATCAAGACGTAGGGCGGTGTTGTCTGGCCTCGGCGTCGTGTGACGGGGCAGAGGTGTACGATTGCGGCAGGTCCCGGGGTAAACAACACCATCCGGACCGACCAGCAGGGCGCCTTCTTGTGGGGCCGACACCGCTGCCAGAATGTCCTTGCGGTTGCATGTGCAGGGATAAATCAGACCGCGATCCCAGAGTTCATCAAGTGCCCGGCCATAAGCGGGCAAGTTGTCTGATTGGCGCAGTATTGTCCCATCCCAGCCGATACCCAGCCAGCGCAGATCGTCATATATCTGGGCCTCCCATTCAGGGCGCGCGCGCGATTGATCGATGTCCTCAATCCGCAGCAGGAAAACACCATTCTCAGCCCGCGCCATGTCGTGCGCGATCATCGCGGAATACGCATGCCCAAGGTGCAAAGGTCCCGTCGGGGATGGTGCAAACCGGTTTGTAAAGGTCACGCTTTTTCAAGCACGTATACGGTTGAGTTCAAGTCGATGCCAGGCAAGTGATCGCCGTGTTCCTTGAACAGTAAGCGCGCCGCGCCGCAGTCGGTCCACGCGGCGATACCGCCTTCGTTTGCGGGATCTTCCAGCGCGTGGTCATTGAAAGAGAACACCAGTTTGCCGCCCTTGGGCAGCGCGCGCATCAGCGTGTGAAGAACATCGATCGGTGCGGCCCCGGCGCCGATGACCCCGATCGCTGCCATGGCTGCATAGCCATTTCGTGGCAACCCACTATCTGCTTCAATCTGGTCAAGATGCCGGTAAACACCCTTGGCCCGCGCACCCTCAAGCATCTCGGCAGAGAGGTCTACGCCATCAATGGCTTGAAACCCGGCAAGCTTCAGCGCAAGGCCGGAAAGCCCCGTACCACAGCCAAAGTCGAGGATCGGGGCAGAGACATCGGATACATACTTCTTCAACGCATCTGCGCAGCGGCCCGGCGTGGCATAGCCGTTCTCGGCCACCTCGGCCTCGTAGCTGGCGGCCCAATTATCATAGAGCGCCCGGGTCGAGGTCGCGTCGCGCGCCTGGTAGGCCCTGTCCAGAAATTTCGTCATGCCAGTAGGATAACTGGTCACTGCCGCGTCCGTCCAGTGTCTAGGCTGCGACGGCCTGTGGGGCGAGCCAGGCTTGCCAATCGGCCTTGGCCCGATCCGTGTAGGCCTTGTAGCGGTCCTTGCGTCCACGCCGACCGCCCCGCAGCCCTTCGACCGGAGGAAACAGGCCGAAGTTGACGTTCATCGGCTGGAACGTCTTGGCCTCCGCGCCACCTGTGATGTGTGTGATCAACGCGCCCATGGCTGTGGTGGGCGGTGGCATGTCTAGCGATCCACCAAGGAGTTCGGTAGCCGCTGCGCGGCCCGCCAGTAGACCCATGGCCGCGGATTCGACATATCCCTCGACCCCGGTAATCTGTCCGGCAAAGCGGACGTTGGGGCGCGATTTCAAACGCATATCGGCCGTCAGCAATGTGGGTGAGTTCAGGAACGTATTACGGTGAATCCCGCCGAGACGTGCGAAACGCGCGTCCTCAAGGCCTGGAATGCTTTTGAAAACATCGGCCTGCGCGCCATACCTCATCTTGGTCTGGAAGCCGACGATATTATAGAGCGTGCCAAGCTTGTTGTCGCGCCGCAGTTGTACGACGGCGTGCGCCTTGACGTCAGGTTGGTGTGGATTGGTCAGGCCCACGGGCTTCATCGGGCCATGCCGCAGTGTTTCGCGGCCGCGCTCGGCCATCACTTCAATGGGCAGACAGCCATCAAAGTAGCCAGCTGTTTCGCCCTCGTGGAACTCTGTCTTGTCGGCGGCCAGCAGGGCATCGATGAAATTGTCGTACTGGTCCTTGGTCATGGGGCAGTTGAGATAGGCGGTTCGCTCTTCCTCGGTCTCGCCCTTGTCATAGCGCGATTGCATCCACGCCTTGTCCATGTTGATCGAGTCGAAATAGACGATGGGGGCAATGGCGTCGAAAAAGGCCAGTGCTTCTGCGCCGGTCTCATCTGCAATTGCTTGACCCAATGCCGTCGATGTTAGCGGGCCCGTGGCGATGATCCAGTGGCCGTCATCGGGCAGGGCGGCGATCTCTCCGTATTCGACCGAAATGTTCGGGTGCGCCATCAGAGTATCAGTCACTGTTTGCGCAAAGGGATCGCGATCCACCGCCAGCGCCCCACCTGCCGGCAAACGATGTTTGTCCGCAGTTTGCATGATTAACCCGTTGGCTTGGCGCATTTCCCAATGCAGAAGGCCAACAGCGTTTTGTTCGCTGTCATCCGACCGGAACGAGTTTGAGCAGACCATTTCGCCAAGCAGCCCCGTCTGATGCGCAAATGTTGCCACATTTGGCCGCATTTCGTGGATCACCACCTGAACGCCCATACTTGCCGCCTGCCAGGCCGCTTCTGACCCGGCCATGCCGCCGCCAACGATGTGAAGGATCTGTGTCATGGCGGGGATGTAGGGCATGCGGGACGAGCACGCAATCCATGTGCTGGTGGCCGCGGAGTTTGACAAAGATCAATGCGAGCGTATCTGGCCGTATTTAAGCAGGAGGTACAACAACACAGGACAGAAAAATGACACTTCTCAGACTAGGTTTTGTGGTTTCGGCGCTCCTTGCGCTGCAAGCATGTGAGGAGCCTGATCGCTATCCGATCAGCGGCGAGCCATGTGGCCCCGAGGATCCTGTAATCGTGGCACCACCCGGTAATTGCGGACCGGTCACTTAAGGAAAGGCGCCTATCGGTGGCTCGGGAAGTATCTTGGATTTTTCAGGAAGGCTTTTGGGGTCGCCGCTGCGGGGATGGTCGGTCAGAGAGAGGCTGACCTGGAGGGACCTTCCGCACTCGGCGACCCAAAATCGTCATCGGTTTGTTAACCGTGTCCAATTTGTGCCTCATTTCCGCCCAAATTGCCAGTCGTAACTTGGAAATAGTCGGTGCACGATTTGGAAACAACCAAAAGTCGTATCGGATTTTATCCGCTTTTGCAGGGTTATTGCGACCAGTCCGGTGGACGCTTTTCAATAAACGCGTCAATGCCTTCGATAGTATCCGGGTTCATCATGTTGGTCACCATCACTTCGCCTGTATACGCATAGGCTTGGCCTATCGGCATCTGCAGTTGTTCATAGAACGCCTGCTTGCCGACTTTGACCGCGCTGCCAAGCTTGTCGGCGATCCGGGTGGCAAGGCGGTGCGCTGTATCTGGCAGTTCTTCTATCGGCACGGCATGGTTAACAAGACCCAGCTCGACGGCGCGCGCGGCTTCGATGAACTCGCCCGTGGTTAACATCTCGAACGCCTGTTTGCGTGGAATGTTTCGGCTCAGCGCCACCATGGGAGTTGAGCAGAAGAGACCGATATTCACGCCATTGACACCAAACCGTGTCCCATGTGCAGCAACAGCCAGGTCACATGTTGCCACCAGTTGGCACCCGGCCGCAGTCGCGATGCCGTGAACTTGCGCAATGACTGGCTGGGGTAGGGACTGGACGCGCGCCATCATCGCAGCGCAGCGATCGAACAAATCCTTGAAATAGGCTGTGCCGCCATCGACCGCCTGACGCCCGGCTGTCATCTGTTTCAGGTCATGTCCCGCACAAAATGCTTTGCCTGCGCCTGACAGCACCACGGCCCGCACAGAGCTATCGTTGGCCACGTCGTCGAGGGCACCATGCACTTCGGCAATCATCTCGTCGGACAGTGCGTTCAACCTGTCGGGCGCGTTCATGCGCAAATGTACCACGGCGCCCGTGACCTCACGTTCCAGAATTGCCATCTTGCCCTCCAGCGTCTTTGCGTCTCACCCTAGGGCAGGGATAAGGGAAGGAAAAGCATGACAGTTGTGATGACCGCGTCTGAGATGAACGCGTTCCTGCAAAAGGTGTTTTTGGAAGTTGCGGGCGAATTCCATGTCGAAGAGGTGACGGAAGAGGGGGTCGTATTGCGCCTCTTGGTACAAGAGCGGCATTTGCGGCCGGGTGGCACAATCTCTGGACCAGCGATGTTCGGGTTGGCGGATGTGACCGCCTACATGGTGACGCTGGCGCGTATCGGGCCGCGGGCACTTGCCGTGACAACCAACTGCTCCATTGATTTCATGCGTAAACCCAAGGCGGGCGTTGACCTGATCGCCCGTGGGCGCCTGTTGAAGCTTGGCAAGCAGTTATCTGTAACGGATGCGCTTCTGTTTTCAGAGGGGGATGATAAGCCCGTTGCGCGGGCGAGCTTGACCTATGCTATTCCGCCTCAAGGCGTTGACTTGCAAGCTTAAAAAACGGCCGGGACAAGCCCGGCCGTAAGGAAGAGGTCTGGCAGGTGCCACGGGGATGTCACGCCCGCCAGAACACGCGCCAGGACTCGTAGTCAGCCTCGGCGGGTGTCAGTCCCACGTCGCGCAGCAAGTGTGGATCCAACTGGCGCAAAGCCAGGCGGCTACGACGACGCTCTGCCCATTTCGACAGCATCACAGCAATGCGCAGCGCGACAACCGAGGTCGCCGGAATGCGGTTTTGCGCAGTCAGGTAAGCCAGGTGCGAGGCGGGCGTTTGCGTGTGATGTGTCATGGGAATCTCCTAAATTGTATTGACACAATGTGGCGGTATTGCCATGGTTTAATGATACAATGCGAAAGCAAGTAACGCTACGGAAACATTGTAATGGGTACAATTTGGTCACCGGAACTGCTGGATGGGCAGGGACCGAAATACAAGGCGGTGATGCACGTCATCCGTCAACGCATTTCCGATCATGATTTGACGCCGGGGGACAAGCTGCCGCCTGTCCGGGATTTGGCGTGGAGCCTAGGGATTACCCCCGGCACGGTGGCGCGCGCCTACACGCTTTTGACTGATGACGGGACCCTGACGGCAGAGGTCGGGCGAGGCACCTTCGTGGCGCAACCCGATGAAAAGGGGCCGCTTTATGCCGACGTCCCGCTAGAGGTAGATAGCGCGACGCACAATGCCGAAGCTCAGACCTGGAACGTCAACCTGTTCTCTCCCCATCTTCCAAGTGTCGGACAGGCGACCCTGATCCGCAGGCTTCTGGCCAATGTGGCCCAAGACCCTCCGTCCGGCGTCATGCATTACCCGACGCGGGCAGGCGGCGCGCAGGCGCGCACGGCCTCGGCGGCGTGGCTGGCAGGGGCGCCAATTGGATCTTTTGGACCGGATGACATCGTTTTGGCGAATGGCGGGCAGAATGCGATTCTCTTGATCCTTCAGGCTCTTCTCAAGGGGCGACGCCCGGCAATCCTGGTCGAAGATCTGGCCTATCCGGGCTTTCGACGGGCCGCCGAGTTGCTGCGTGCGGACGCAGTGCCCGTCGCAATGGACGCGCATGGTGTCATTCCGGAGGCACTAGAAACTGCAGCCAAGGGACATGATGCACAAGTCTTTTGCACCTCGCCCGAAGTGCACAATCCCACATGCGGTTTCACCCCGCAGGCCCGGCGCGAGGAGCTTGCCGACGTCGCTCGGCGCCATGATCTGCAGATCCTTGAAGATGATTGTTACAGGCTGGGGCAGGCGCAGGCGCCAGGCTACCGCATGATTGTACCGGAGCGGACTTGGTACATTTCGTCGATCTCGAAATCCATCACACCTGCCTTGCGCCTTGGCATTGCCGTGGCGCCAAAGGGGCGCGCCAATGTCCTGCGGCGCACGGCAGAGTATTCCTTTTTCGGTCTGGCAACGCCAATGACGGACCTGTTCGCGTTGTTGCTTGTGCATCCCGAACTGCCCGACCTCATGGCGAGCGCACGTAAGGGCATCGGTACGTATGTGCAGCGGGCAGTCAATGTTCTGGGCGGATATGACATCGTGTGGCGCAAGGACGTGCCATTCCTGTGGCTGCGGTTGCCCGAGGGCTGGCGCGCTGGTGCATTTGTGCAGGCGGCGTCCCAGCAGGGCGTCGGTATACGCGCAGCCGAAGACTACGCCTGCCGTGACGCCCGCACGCCGCACGCTGTGCGCATCGCCATCAACGCCGGAGTCAGCCTGCAATCCTTCGAAGCCGCAATCGAGCGGTTGCGCGACCTGCTCGACAACCCACCAGATCAGATCGGGGTCTAAAGCAGTCCGCCAGCACCCCACCCGAGGCCAAAAACAATGGTCAGCGCCGACAAAGCTGCTGCATAGCCCGCAAGCTTTGACCACGAAAACGGACGTTCACCATAGGTGCGTCCCTGCATTCCGCAAACAACGACCTTCATGGCTTTGCCCTTGTATTGGTAATGCAAGATCCAGACAGGCAATAGAATGCGCCTGTATCGGACGCCGCTCGTGTCGGTGATGTAACGTACGTCGTGTACGCCTGACTTTCCGACATGTCCCTTGATCCGGTTGCGGATCAGCAGGTCCTTGTCATCGGCGTTCTCCGCCAGCCCCTCGGCCACGGATTGGTGGTGACGCTCCGCTCCGAATCCGGCCAGATAACCGGGGCGGTAGGGACGCAGGCGACGTGGTTCAAAATCGTGCAGGATGCCGTCGCGGATCAGTGGCGTGACATGGGGCGAGGCGGGGACCAGCAGATCATCAAAGGTGATGCGCAGCGCGCCGGAGGTTTTCCGCACAACTGTCCGCTTGTTTCGGCGCACCTTGTACTTGGCCCAATAGTTCACTGCTTCGTTGCTGTCGAAGGTCCAGAACGGGACGTAAAGCCCGGCCACGCGTGCTTTGGCCACAACAGTCTTCAGGTCGGATGGCGCGGCCCACCGCCTTGCAACCCAGCCCACTGCGGCGGCTTGAGCATCGCATTCGGGGACGCGAAACGGGATCAGCGCCTTGGTCTGGTATCCTGTGTCACTTGTCGCCAGGATCACCGGTCCGTCGCAATATGCGCACCTCTCGGACAAGGTCTGGCCTACAAATACAACGTCTCCGCCGCAGGTCTGGCAATGGTGGGCGCGCGTCTCGGCTACGACGGGCACGTCGTCCTCTGACGCGTCGGGATCGAAATCGAACTCTTGCGCGGCGCGATCATCATTGTCGGTCTCCAGCCCGAACCGAGTCGCGCAGCTGGTGCAGACCAATGCTTGTTGCGCAGGGTCATATACACACTGCCCGGCGCAATTGGCGCATTGCAGTTCGGACTGCGCGGCGCTGAGGTCGTGCATCAGTCGGACTCCATGATGGCCATGGCAATCTCAAGCAAAATACGCAGGCGCAGCCATCCGCGATCGATTGCCCCCCCGAGATCGCCATTCAAAGCCCAATCCCCAATGATGGTGGCGACGAACCAAGTGGTCATCAGCCAGAATGCAACCATCGACCAACCTCGGATCGATCGCAGCCAGCCAGCTGACCCATGCTTCAGTTCATGCTTGGCTTCATAGACGGTGATCAGTTTGCGCATGGCGGGCGTACCGATAGCGGTGGCACAGACCAACAGAGCCAAAGCCGCAAGGGCAGGTGCGGCCAGTTCCATCAACACAATATCGAATATCCAAGTTGCAGCATGGGGTATTTTGATACCTTATTTTCAAGTACATGATTCTGCTCGATTAAAACCGTCCTACTGCCGTTGACGCAGATTTGCCCTGCTGTATAACCACGCAATCCGAAATTCCACCCTTCAAGGGATTCACTCATATGAAAACCTATACCGCAACACCTGCGGACATCGACAAGAAATGGATCCTGATCGACGCCGAGGGCGTTGTTCTGGGCCGCCTTGCTTCGATCGTCGCCATGCGTCTGCGTGGCAAGCACAAGCCGTCGTTCACACCCCACATGGACTGTGGCGACAACGTGATCATCATCAACGCGGACAAGATCCAGTTGACTGGCAACAAGCGCCAGGAACATCACTACTGGCACACCGGCCACCCCGGCGGGATCAAGTCGCGCACCAAGGAACAGATCCTTGAAGGTGCGCATCCCGAACGCGTGGTGACCCTGGCCGTCAAGCGGATGCTGCCCGGCAACCGTCTGAGCCGCCAGATTATGACCAACCTGCGTGTCTATGCCGGTGCCGAGCACCCGCATGAGGCACAAAGCCCCGAAGTTCTGGACGTGAAGTCCATGAACAAGAAAAACACCCGGAGCGCTTGAAGATGGCTGACGAAATCAACACACTCGAAGACCTGCAAGCCGTTGCTGGCGACGCTGCCCCGGTCGAAGTCGAAATGACGCCACGCGAACCCGTCCGTGACGAGTTTGGCCGCGCCTACGCCACCGGCAAACGGAAAGATGCGGTTGCCCGTGTTTGGATCAAGCCCGGTTCCGGCAAGGTCACCGTAAACGGCAAAGAGCTGAACACCTACTTTGCACGCCCCGTGCTGCAGATGATCCTGCGCCAGCCTTTCCAGGTTGCGGGTGTCGAGGACCAGTTCGACGTGACTGCTACCGTCAAGGGCGGCGGCCTGTCGGGTCAAGCCGGCGCAGTCAAGCACGGCATCTCGAAAGCGCTGCAGCTCTATGATCCCGCCCTGCGCGGTGCGCTGAAAGCCGCGGGCTTCCTGACCCGCGACAGCCGTGTGGTCGAGCGTAAGAAATACGGTAAAGCCAAAGCGCGTAAGAGCTTCCAGTTCTCCAAGCGTTAAGCTGGCGATCAAATCACTGGAAAAGCCGTCCTTCGGGGCGGCTTTTTTGGTTTTAATAAACCTGTGCTGTCGCCTTGCGCGCAACGTACCAACGCGGGCGCACTTCAACACTTCCGGTCGGGTCGACTCCGAGCATAAGGGGCTCTCGGCGCAACAGCGCAATGCCGTCTTCCGAGTTGCGGGGCAGACTGGCGGCTGGAATGGGCGCGCCCACCGTGATCCGAAACGGCTGTTGGTCCTTGTTCAGTGTCTCGTGAAACAGGGTGATGTCGCGCAAGGTCGGGTGGATGAGATCCAGAATGTAGAACAGCGCGGAATTGCTGGCATGGATATGGATCGGGATCACCGGTAAATCGTATTTCCGGGCAATCATGGCGGCCGACGCCATCTACGGACGCTCGTACAGCCGCAAGCCTCGCCGTTTTGCCAAGCGGCCCGAAGGAAATATGATGCCCAATCGGTCCCGCGCCACGGCCTCGCGGGTATAGGTCATCGTTGTGCGCGTCCTGCTGTAACACCGCTTGTCCTTGCGCCACTCAACTGGCGCAATCATTTCGGACAATTGTGGCAACACGCGCAGAATGTCGGCATTTGCGTAAAAGAACATATCCGGGCGCAAGGGGGCCAGCGCATGATGCAGCATGATACCGTCTGCAATGCCGGTCGGGTGGTTTGCGACGACGATGGCCGATCCGGTCCGTGGCACATTGTGTAAACCCGCCACCTTCACATCTTGCGCCAGTAAATCTCCGACGTGCAGCATCAATGCATTGGCCTTTTGGTGCTGCAAATCCGATGCCAGATCAATTGTCCGATCATAGCGCAACAGAGACATTAGTGTGCGCCGCGCAAATCGATTGACTGTTCCGGAGCGGAACAGCCATGGGGCGCGTTCAGCTACCAACGGGTCCAAGCGCTCTTTCATGCATGCAGCTTTGATCGCTGTTTCACGACAGGTGAGTGACAGCTTTGTAAAACTACTGTGTCGGGCAAGGGCTGGCCGAAGCACGCGTGCTTTGCCGGCAGAGCATTGCTGATCAGAACCTGAAGTCGTGCCAATTTGAGCAGTAACACAGTGGCGCTGCCCGCCGATAATGGTTGCGTCCGGCGTACACCCGCACCGTGGTTGTGGCTCGCGAAAGTCGGCCTACAACCCAGAATTGGTTTTGCGAGGAAGGTACACTGCCGTACGCTGACCCAACGTCACCAAAATTCTATCTGGGAGGAAACACCATGGACCGGATGCGCTTTGGCATCTTTCTTGCCCCGTTTCACAAGCCGGGCATCAATCCGACACTCGCGCTCGAACAGGATCTTGAATTGGTTCAATGGCTCGATCGGTGCGACTATGACGAGGCCTGGTTTGGTGAACACCACTCTGCCGGTTCCGAAATTTCGGCCAGCCCCGAGCTCATGATCGCAACGGCAGCACCTCGTACCCGCCGGATCAAGCTGGGCACGGGTGTTGTATCGGTCAGCTATCACAACCCCTTGTGGGTGGCTGAAAAGATCGTGCAGCTTGATCACCTTACCCGCGGACGTGCGATGCTTGGCCTTGGGCCCGGGTCACTGCCCACCGATGCGGCAATGATCGGTCTCAGCCAGAAGGACACCCGTGGCTTGCTTGCTGATGGCCTGGATGTCATCACCCGGCTGCTGCGTTTGGATGAGCCTGTCAATTTTGAAAATGACAGGTGGGTGTTGAAAGACGCGCGCCTGCATCTGCGGCCCTATTCTAACTTAGACCTTGCGACGGCTGCGGTTGCCTCGCCCACCGGACCGAAACTGGCCGGTAAATACGGCACCGGCCTGATCTCGATCGGGGCCACAACGGCTGCCGGATTCGACGCGTTGGCCCTGCATTGGGATGTGATTGAGGAGGAGGCCAAACATCACGGCCACACACCCGACCGCTCAAAATGGCGCCTGGTGGGGTTGTGCCACATTGCCGAGACTGCAGAACAGGCGCGGCGCGACGTGGAATACGGGATTGAACACTGGTTCAACTATTTCCAGGAAATCGCGGCGTTCCCGCAAATGTCGATGCCAGGGCAGAACGCAAAAGAGATGATCGACTTCATCAACGACAGCGGCTTTGGTGCCATCGGCACACCGGAAATGTGCAAAGCGCAAATTGATCGGCTCTGGAAACAGTCGAATGGTGGCTTTGGTGCTTACCTGATGCTCGCGCACAATTGGGCCAATTTCGAAGCGACCAAAAAGTCCTACGACCTGATCACGCGTGAAGTGTTCCCACATTTCCAGGGCCAGCATCTGTCCACCATGAATGCAGCCATGCGTGCGCAAAAGCTGCGCCCAGAACTGGCGGACATTCACATGAAAGCTGTCGAGACGGCACAGGCCAAATACGCTGCCGAGAAAGAGGCCCGGCACACCAACGAGCCAGCGGAATAGGCTTGCTTGCAGGCGTTGCTCTTGTTGGCGTAAAAGCGACGCCTTAGCTGTCCGGCCGGATCAGGCCAAGCCCACGTAGGTAGATACCGATCCCGGTTTCCAGCAAATCCTCGGGCGGGAAGGGCGATGTTGTGCCGGGTGAGTTGCGTGCAAACAGTTCAACCACCCCGTGGCTCAAAGCCCAGATATGGGCCGAGAACATCGACGCGGGTGGGCGCTTGTCCTCTGGGATATGCTCGGAGAGATCCGCAGCCGCCTTTTCCAATACGTGGTTCGCACGTGTGACCACATCCGCCAGTTCGGGTGTGCGATTGGTCGAAATACCACTTTCGAACATGGCAATGTAGTGGCCGGGAAAACGACGGGCAAAGGCAAGATAGGCACGCCCGGTGGCTTCGAAAGCCGCCAGTGCCGACGGTTGCCCTGACTGGTACGCGTGCTCCATCAGATCTGCAAAAATCCCATAGCCCTGGCGTGCGCATTCCGCGATCAGATCCTCACGCCCTTCATAATGACGATAGACAGCGGCTGGGGTTACGCCCGCCTGCTTGGCCGCCTCGGACAGCGTGAACCCGGTGGGGCCCTTGTGTTCGATCAACTGCAGGGCAGCTTCGATCAGGGCCTGGCGCAGATTACCGTGGTGGTAGCCGCGTTTAGGCATCCCAGATATCCGATCCGCCACAGATTTCTTTTTCTATCTTACCAATGGCTTGTGGGTCTTTGTTCGTGTAATCAAGGCCGTGCAGAACGGTACGTATCGCATTCAAACGCGCACGTTTCTTGTCATCTGACCTGACCACGGTCCATGGTGCATGGCTGGTATTGCTGCGATCAAGGGTTTCCCGGATTGCACTGGTGTAGGCATCCCACTTGTTCAGGCCCTCAACATCAATCCAGCTGAGCTTCCATTGCTTGAGCGGATCACGTTCACGCTGCATCATTCGACGCAACTGTTCACCGCGGCAGACGTTTAGCCAGAACTTGAAGACGTGAATACCGTCATCCACCAACATGGATTCAAACGGGTTCACCTGTACAAAGAAGTGTTCCCGCTGTTTTGGCGTGCAGAAGTCGAACACGTGTTCGACAACGCCGCGATTGTACCAGCTGCGGTCGAAACAGGTGATCTCCCCCCCCGCGGGCATCTGGCGGATGTAGCGCTGAAAATACCATTCCGACGCCTCCGTCTCAGTTGGTTTTGACAGGGCTACGACGCGGGCACCCCGCGGGTTCAGGTTTTCGCGGAAGCGCTTGATCGTGCCGCCTTTGCCAGCCGCGTCGCGGCCTTCGAAAATGCAGGCAACACGGGCGCCGGTGTTCGACACCCAGTTCTGCATCTTGACCAGTTCGATCTGTAGCGCATCCATCTGGCGCTCATACGCCTTTTTGCCCATTCGCTCGTCGTGCGGGTAGGTGGGTGTCAGGATGTCGTCCTTGTCCGCGGTGCGGATCTTGTCCCGAATATCATCGGGCGCACCGGTCTCGAAAAATTCACTGATTGCGCCATCAAAGGGAAGGCTCATGGTCCGAGACCCCAAGTTACTGCTCTTAACATGTAATATGGGCGAGACGGACGGTTAACGCAAACCCGCACGGTCTGCGATACGGTCAATTGCGGCAATAACTTCACCCGCGTGGGTATGGTGCGGCATATGTCCCACACCGGGCAGAACCGTCAGGTTTGCGCTGCCAATCTGGTCGGGCAGTTTGATGGAATGCACGTCCAACGGAACGATCGTGTCTGCGTCGCCGTGCACGACCTCGACCGGTTCGGCAATCTCACCATAGCGCGCGGACAGATCGACAACATGCGGGCGCAGCCAGTTCACTTGACGCGTGTTGGCGCGCATTGCATTGCGGCGCAAGGTCATGGCTGACCCGACATGGACCAGATATCCGTCTGGCGCGCTTTGGGGCTCGAAGATGCTGGCGACAGTGGCGTCGACATAGGTTTGCGGCACAAACGCTGAAAGCAGAGGAATCACCAGCGCACCGCCTGCAGCAGTTCCGCCGATGGTGTAAGTCCAGCCCAGCTTGCCTGGCCAGGGATTTGCAACGCCCGCAACAGATACGACACCAGCCAGATCGTCGAACTCGACCGCCCATGCGAGCGCCACGATGCCACCAAAGGAATGGCCAAGAACAATCGGGTTCTCGACACCCAGTTGCTGTGTGGCGGCACGCAAAAGCCGCGCCTGCGTGATTGGATCTTCGTGGGCATTGCTCCAGACCCGATTATATTGCGGTGCGGCACGGTCGGTCCAGCCAAGGCCGGGACGGTCCAATATCGTGATCCGGTAGCGGTCCTTCAGCAGATCGGCGAAGGCAAACGTGAAATCACGCGTGCTGCCCGAGGCACCATGCACCAGCACAAGGTCGGGACCCTGGCCCATTTGTTCGGCATGCACGGTCACTCCGTCGATATCGATCAACATACCCTGAGGCGGATAGTGCGCCGCCGCATCGCGTTCACGTTTCTGGGCCAAGAATTGCACGGTGCCAATGCCGACAATGGTCAGCACGACCAACAGAACCAACAACGTCTTCATTTCCTTACCCCCGCAGATCGGTGCGATCCTGCCCGATCCGATTCATATCGTACGGGGTGGTGAGATAAATCTCGGACAGCCAATTGCCATACAGAAGATGCGCATGGCTGCGCCAACGGTTGGCGGGCATCTGCGTGGGGTCGTCGCTGGGGAAATAGCCAACGGGCAGGGCAATCTCTGCGCCCTCGACCTGCACACTGGCCAGATCGCGATCATATTCCTGTTTCAGCGTGTCGCTGTCATATTCGAAGTGGTTCAGGATATAGAGCGCGCGGTGCGCCGGATCCTCGATCAGACACGGACCGGTCAGGTCCGATCCAAGCAAAATGGGCAGGCCGGCGGCCGCGACTTCCGGGGCACGTACCTCTGTCCAGCGGGACACCGGGACGACGCAATCGTCCGAAAACCCGCGCAGATAGGGTGAGGCAGGTGATAGGTTTGCGTGGCGGTAGGCCCCAAACAGTTTCGACCCAAGCAGGTGCTTGGGCACCTTGTGGAAGTGATGCAGCATCGCCATACCACCCCAGCACACGCCAAAGGTGGAATGCACGTTGGTCTGGGTCCAATCCATGACCTCTTCCAGCTCGCTCCAGTAATCGACATCTTCGAAATCGAGGTGTTCGATCGGCGCACCCGTGATGATTAGCCCGTCAAACTTCTGGGTCTTCACCTCTTGAAAGGGGCGGTAGAAGCTTTCCATGTGTTCGGCAGCGGTGTTCTTTGTCTCGTGATCTGACATGCGGATCAGCGTCAGCTCGATCTGCAGCGGCGTTGCCCCAATCAGCCGGGCAAACTGCGTTTCGGTCTGGATCTTTTTGGGCATCAGATTGAGTAGCCCGATCTTGAGTGGGCGGATATCCTGATGGCTGGCCAGTTCCTCGTCCATCACCATCACGCCCTCGTTCGTCAGAACGTCATAGGCGGGCAGGGTCGATGGTAACTTGATAGGCATGGCTCGGATCTTTCGCTTTGGTCGCGATCAGATAGCGGTAGATGGCCCGGGTTTCCAGATGTGTAGGCTTTGGTAACCAAACGTTGACGGCGAGGTGACGCCGACAATCCCGCAATACAGAGGCACCAGCATCTTGGTCACCGCGATCCAGCAGTCGAAACTACGTCTTCCGGTTGGACAGTTGCCGAGCGACAAGGTCCACAAATTCGCCTTCCGAGCGCAGGGCAGCAACGTCGTCCGCGGTAACGGTCACGCCCCAGCGTGCCATCGCTTCATATCTTGGTTGGCGGTGGGCCAGGGCGCGTGCATAGGTCCAGCGTACGAACGCATCCGGGTCTACCTTGTCTTCGGCCAGCCCTGTTTCGCTCAGATAGGTCTGCCAGCACTCCAGCAGAAATTCTGGCTGGTAGGCCATTGGTTTTGGGGCGCGGTCAAAGCGGGCGATCAAGGCGGCTGTGTGGGCTTCATCTCCCTTGATCCAGATGGGCAAGGCGACAGAGCTAAGCGTGGTCATCAAAGGATCGTTGTCATCATCGGGGTTCACCCATTCGCAGATCGACCCGCCCGTATCGCAGATGAAGTTGGGGTAGCCATAAAGCTGCTGCGCCCGTTCGGCGAAGTAACCGGTGTCGCTCAGTGCTGCAATCTCGGACAGACGGAACTGTTCCTGCCTCTTGCGATACTCGGCGATGGGCAGTCCGCCCTTTGCAGGATCGCCGGGCTTGCCCAGGTAGGTCGAGACAGGGCTGAGGTTATGGAAGGTGATGTTCGAACCGATATAGATGCTGTCGGACATCAACAGGTCCCGCAAAAATGGCACCTTCATCGCCTCGGCCTTGGCATTGTCCGTGATGCGCTCGCCCATGTACCGTGTCCCGATCCTGTAATCGATCGAGTAGTGAAACCAGTTGCCGCTGTCGCGCAGGGTCGTGGACATATGAGTCTTGCCCAAGCCTGACATGCCATAAACAAGCACACGTTTGGACGGGGCGGCCCGCCAGCTGTCCGCATCGCGATAAAGCATTGTCGTCATAGTCCCCGTGCCGTTTTCCGGTTTGGGCTGTCCTAGCTGTGGGGCTTGGGGCGGTCAACGTTCCTGCGTTGCAATAAGGTAAGGATACGACCATCGATGATGGCAAGGCCAAGGGCCAGCAGGGCAAAGCCTATGAATGCGTTTGGGTTCAGTGCTTCGTCCCGCACCACCGAACCCAAAACGATCGCAACAGGGGGAATGACAAGTGTGACCAACATCAGGTTGCCGGATCCGGCCATGGCCAGCACGCGATAGTAGAGCAGGTAGGCGCCCGCGGTTGCAATGATTGCGTAGTACGCAATGGCGAGCAGCGTGTCAGTTTGAAGGTTAAGACTGATCGGTCCGTCGACTGCCCACGCCAGTGGCACTGTCACCAGACTGGATCCGGTCAACATTCCTGCCGCCGCGACCTGGGGGCTCAAACTACCCAGAAAGTGCCGGGCCCACGCGCCTGCAAAAGCATAGCTGACTGTACCGGCAACGATGGCCAATTGAGCCAGGCTGCGCAGATCGAAGGATTTGAAGTTTTCGAGCCCAATGGCCGTCGCTACACCAAAGAAACCAAGGGCCACGCCAATGGCCTTGCGCCCCGTGATCCGCTCATCCGCGAAGAAAAGCGCAGCTACAACCACCCCAAAAATGGCCGTGGCCGCGTTCAGGATCGAGGTAAGACCGGTTTCAATATACAGCTGCCCCCAAGCCATGAGGCCGAAGGGGATGACGTTATTCAGAACACCCATGCCCAGAAACGCAACCCAGACGCGCGGATTGCGTGGCACAGGCAGGCGCATTGCCCAGACCACAAGCCACAGGGCGCACATGGCCCAGAATGTGCGATGTGCTATGCTGGTCAGGGGGGCGATTTCGTCCAGCGCGATGCGGATGGACAGAAAGGACGCGCCCCAGATCAAACCGAGAAGCAATAGTTCTGACCACGCGCGTCCTGAGAGGGTTTTTTGTGCTGTCATATCGGCACCCTGTCAGACGCGCCTCGTTGCCACGACCCAAAACTTGCGCAAAGAAAAACCCCGCCCGAAGGGGCGGGGTTTGGTATTTACTCAGAAACAACTGCTAGAAGCTGTATTGTATCCTCAGGCCCGCCGAAATAGCGGAATCGCCAGAGAAGGATCCGACGGGGGTGCCTCCAACATTTGGAGTTGCGTTTCCGAAGTCTGTGTAACGAATACCGCCACTGATTTCGACTTGGTCGGTTGCCTGGTATGATGCGCCGACGGCCAGATAAACTGCCCCGTTTGTGGAACCCAGTGGCGAGACCAGATCATCTTCACCTTTTTGCTCCCAACCAACGGACAAACTACCGGCCCATTTGTCGTTGAAACGCCGGCCAACGCCAATCGCGGCGTCCCACGCATTCTCAAGGTCTGTCAAAGATGCGTCCGGGTTGCGGGTTATTTGTTGCAGGCCGGTAGGCGAAACCCTCGTCGCGCTATAGTGGGAAAAGCGCACATGCCCGAACACCAAAGTATTCGGTGCAACACCGCTTTGGAAATCCAAACGAACGGTTTCGGGGGTAGTCACCTGCGTTACGGATTCAACACTGTCCGCACCCAAGCCAAATGGGAATGGCGCAGAAACTGCCGGGCCAGTTTCAGAGGTATCCAGATCATGGTCAATCTCGGAGTGGTAAGTCAGAGCGACGCGCAGCGCGATATCCGGGATTTCGAAGGCTGCACCAACCATGTAGCCAAGTGCGCTGTCGTTGCTGAACCTTGCATTGTAGCCGCTCAATCCACCGTATCCGGCACCGCTTAGCGTCACGTTTGCGTTCACACTTTGGTACACCAGGCCACCATGTACGGAAAAGCGGTCGTTGAACTTGTACCGGGCAAAGGCAGTGATTGCGTTCGAATCTACTGTTGCCGCAGTGCCACCCAGAACAGCCGACTCAGGGCCGTAAAGGATATCTGCACCGTAGGGTTCGTCTACCATAAGGCCGAATGACAATTTGTCGTTCAACTCGTATCTGACGGCAACGCCCCAAATAGTGAAATCGTCACCGATGTTACCTGTTTGAACGTTTGCAGCATCGGTTCCCTCGATGCTCGGATTACCAAAACCTGCTGAGAACTGCAGTTTGTTTCCATCTTCAAAGATGAAGGCCGTTGGGCGAGCGGACCGGTCAAGGCCAACGGCGTGTGCGGATGCGGTGGACGCCAGAAGCGCCGCAACCGTCAAAAGACGGGTTTTCATACTATTTCCTCCCAAAACAGCGCACATGTGGGTGTCGAGTGGGTGCGCTTTGGTCGTGTATAAGCCGTTTTCAAGGGGTGTGCGTCAATATTGACGCTAGGGCAGATCGGGCCTCGTGACGGAGCGTCATAAGTTTGTGACATTCGGGTCACATCGTTTTGGACTGCCGCGATTCGACCAGAATGTTCACGTAATTGCCCGCAAAGATGACCGCAGCGCCAACAAATACCCAAATATCAATGACTTCGCCATATGCGAGCATTCCGATCAACGCGATGGTTGGCAGGCGGATAAAGTCGATCGGAACCACCACTGTTGCGGGCGCGATTGAGAGTGCGTTGGTTAGGCAATAATGCGCCAACAGGCCGGCACAGCCGATCAGGAACACCCATGGCCCGGTTTGAAGGTCGGGCAAGGCAATGTCGCCATCATAACCCGCCATGGTGATTCCCATGACAAGCTGCATGGATGTGAGCCAGAACAGGATCGATGCGATCCGCTCGTGCCGGGTCAGGCGTTTGGTCAGCATGATCGTGAGCGCAAAGAAGATGGCCGAGGATGCGGCGGTGATTACCCCTGCATTGATCCCGGCCATGTCGGGGCGCGCGACGATCAAGATGCCGATAAAGCCCATGATGGCAGTCAGCGCGCGCACGCGCGTTAACCGTTCACCCAAGATCAGCGGGCTCAGCACTATGACCCAGATGGGCGACGTGAATTCAAGCGCAAAGACCTGGGCAAGGGGGATGATTGTGACGGCGTAGAACCAGAGGTTCTGGCCCGTGAAATGCGCCACGTTGCGAAACAGATGTGTGCCAAGGCGGTCCGTCTTGATACTGCGCCATGCGCCCGTCGCCAATGCGAGTGCGCAAACCACCACCACGCCGACAACGCTGCGATACATCATGATCTCGAACGTATCGAGGCTTGTGGAAACCTCGCGACCGGCCACGGCCATGGTCGAAAAGGACGCAATGGATCCTGTCATCCAAAGCGCCGCCTTGAAGACCGGGCTCATGGCATGCCTTTGACTGTGTACTCGCGGGCAATACCTGCTGTTTCTTTTGCCCAGACAGATTTGGAGGCACGAGACTGGTGCGCGTCAAAGGCCGCGGGATCGGTAAACTCTTCGGACACGGTCCAAACCATTGGATCGTCCGTGGGCAAGACGTCAAACCGGATACAGCCGTGTTCGGCCCGTGTCAGGCGCACGTGCTCTGGCAGCGCGGCGCGCACACGTGTCGCCTCTGCTTCCGATGCACAGCGTAGAAACCCGTCCAGTGTTACTCCCATTCAATGGTGCCTGGAGGTTTCGACGTGATGTCATAGGTGACCCGGTTGATCCCCGGGACTTCATTGATGATGCGTGTCGCCGTTTCACCAAGGAATTCATGCGTGAAGGGATAGTAGTCTGCCGTCATCCCATCGACGGAAGTAACCGCGCGCAGTGCACAAGCATAATCATAGGTCCGTCCGTCGCCCATCACGCCGACCGTGCGGACCGGCAGGATGGCACAGAAGGCTTGCCAGATTTCGTCATACAGCCCGTGTTTGCGAATCTGGTCGATATAGACGGCATCCGCCTCGCGTAGAATATCCAGTTTGGCGCGCGTGATCTCTCCGGGGCAACGGATGGCGAGGCCGGGGCCGGGGAAGGGGTGGCGCCCAATGAAGTGATCGGGAAGGCCAAGTTCACGCCCAAGCGCGCGCACTTCATCCTTGAACAGTTCGCGCAGCGGTTCGACGAGTTTGAGGCCCATCTTTTCCGGCAAACCGCCCACGTTGTGATGCGATTTGATCGTGACAGAGGGGCCGCCAGAAAAGCTGACGCTCTCAATGACATCAGGGTAGAGTGTGCCCTGCGCCAGAAACGCCGCCCCCTCGATGTCATTTGCGTATTTTTGAAAGACATCGATGAACAGGCGCCCGATGATCTTGCGCTTGGTTTCGGGGTCGGATTGTCCTTCCAGTTCACCAAGGAAAAGCTCAGCCTCATCAGCGTGGATCACTTGAAGGTTCATATGATCCCGGAACATGCCCACGACCTCTTGGGCTTCGTCCTTCCGCAAAAGACCATGGTCGACGAAGACACATGTCAGCTGATCGCCGATAGCCTCGTGGATTAGCGCGGCGGCAACAGAACTGTCAACGCCCCCGGACAGACCGCAGATCACTTTCTTATCGCCAACCTGCTCGCGGATGCGCTGTACAGCTTCCTCGCGATAGGCCCCCATGGTCCAGTCGCCGGAAAACCCTGCCAGCTTTACAAAGTTCTCGTACAGCTTGGCACCCTTGGGCGTGTGGTGCACCTCGGGGTGGAACTGCACCGCATAAAAGTGACGCGTGTTGTCAGCGGTGATGGCATAGGGTGCATTCGGGGATGTGCCGTAGACTTCGAACCCGGGGGCAAGCCTTGACACGTGGTCGCCATGGCTCATCCAGACCTGCTCCTTGCCATTCGCGAACCAATCGTCGAGCAGGTCAAGCTGCCCCTCTGGCGTGACAAAGGCACGACCGAATTCAGCCGTGCCGCCGCCACCCGAGATTTTGCCGCCTTCGACCAGACCGCCCAGCTGCTGCATCATCACCTGCTGGCCGTAGCAGATGCCAAGGATTGGGATGCCCATTTCAAACAGGGCTTCCGGCGCACGGGGGGATCCTTCGCGTGTGACGCTGTCTGGCCCACCAGACAGGATGACGGCTTTGGGCGCCATATCCCGAATGAGGTCAGAACTGACGTTCTGGTAGGGGTGGATTTCACAATAGACATCCAGCTCGCGCAGGCGGCGCGCAATCAGTTGCGTCACCTGGCTGCCGAAGTCGATGATAAGGAGGCGGTCGTGGGTCTGTTCGGTCATACGCGTGCAATAGGCGTGTGACGGTTGGGTGGCAAGCGTTGGACCTGCCCTCGGACCGGACGCCCCGGCATTTTTGGTCAGAAGCTGCGGGCATGTCGCTTTTTTCCCTTGGGGGCCGCTAACTGCGCGCGATGGGGTGTGGGATAAGGTAATCACCTTTGCATCAATTCACGTGGAAAGGGGATGCGGCATGGAAGAGGCACCGACACGCAGAAGAGGGCGCGGCGGCGGCGGAGCCGCGCGGCGGGCGGAACGCAGTGCTGTTTCCTTCGAGACCGCGAAGTTCATCGAACGTAACATTCCCAACTTCGAAGTGCTGACAGAAGAGGCGCTCGAAATCATCGAGCACAACGCGGAAAAAGTACTGGAAGAGATCGGTGTGAACTTCCCTGACAATCCTGCCGCCTTGCAACGCTGGCGGGATGCAGGTGCCGATGTAGACGGTGAACGGGTGCGCATCCCGCGTGGTCTGGCGCGCAAACTGTGCGAAACGGCGCCTTCCTCCTACACCCAGCACGCGCGAAACCCGGCCCGGACGGTTGAGGTCGGGGGCCGGAACCTTGTTCTGGCCCCTGTCTATGGGCCGCCCTTTGTCCGCGATGCCGATGGCGGTCGGCGCTATGCAACGATGGAAGATTTCCGCAACTTCGTGAAGCTGGGCTACATGTCAAAGTGGCTTCACCATTCCGGCGGTACGGTATGTGAGCCAACGGACGTTGCAGTGAACAAGCGGCACCTCGACATGCTGTATGCCCACATGACGCTGTCTGACAAACCCTACATGGGATCGGTGACCGAACCCAGCCGTGCCCGCGATTCGGTCGAGATGTCCGAAATCCTGTTCGGCAAGGACTTCGTCCGGGACAACACGGTGATGACTTCACTCATCAACATCAACTCGCCCATGACCTTCGACGACGTGATGATGGGCGCGCTTGAGGTCTATGCCCAAGCGAACCAGGCCTGCATCATTTCGCCCTTCATCGTAGGCGGAGCCATGGCACCGGTCTCGGTTGCGGGCACGCTGACACAGGTACTCGCCGAGGTGCTTGCCGGCATCGCTTATTCGCAGCTGTGCAAGGCCGGAGCGCCGGTGATCATGGGGGCTTTTGTAACTTCCATCGACATGAACTCGGGTGCGCCGACCTTTGGCACACCGGAAGCGGCGCACATCACGTACGGCGCTGGGCAACTGGCGCGGCGGCTTGGTTTGCCGTTCCGGTCCGCCGGATCGTTCTGTGGCTCGAAACTCCCGGATGCGCAGGCGGCATATGAAACGGCGAACTCTCTGAACATGGGGCTGCTGGCCGGCGTGAACTTCATGCTGCACTCATGCGGTTGGCTCGAGGGCGGACTTGTCAGTTCTTACGAAAAGTTCGTGATGGATGCGGATCAACTGGGTACGCTGCACCACTTGGCAGCGGGCGTTCAGGTTGACGAAAACGCGCAAGCGATGGATGCCATACGTGAGGTGGGCCCAGGTGGGCACTATCTGGGCTGTGCCCACACACAGGCGAACTTCAAGTCAGCGTTCTGGAAGTCGGACCTGCTGGACTACAAGCCGTTCGAGACATGGGAAGACGAGGGCGCGCGGGATACAGCCGCGCTGGCCACGCTTCGTGTTCAGAAGCTGCTGGCAGATTATCAGCAACCCGCCATGGACCCCGCAATACGCGAGGCGCTGGATGCTTACGTGGCCGAGAAGAAAGCGGCTGAGCCTGACAGCTTCATGTGATCAGCTTGCGGGCTCGCCTTGTGCGGCCCGCAAGGTGCGCGCTTCGCCCACAATAGCGATCAGAATGTCGATGTGACGCAGTAGGCTATAAGACGAATCGTCGTTAACGCGCTGGGCATTCAGCTCACCTTCAATTTCCATCAGGCACATGAGAGCGGCCCCGTGGCGTGGCAACTGCCCATACCCCAAAAGACGTGGCAAATGCGCGTTGCGACGGTAGTCCTCTGCTCCGATTCGTGCGGCACGCATCAACAGGCGTGGACGGCGAAGTGCGCTTAGCATGGTCAGAATATCTTGCATTTCCGGTCTCCTATGAGTGGCGTCGACCCGATCCCCGTCGGGTGAAAGCAGAAGGACCATTGCACAACCTGAGCGGGTGTTGCGTGTGCCAAGTGGAGCGCGCACGTTCGTTTAGCAACTGTTTATCTTTTGGAAACAATGCTGCGGATATCGACGAATGTTAACGATCCAGTAAGCAATGCAGCTCTAGGTTGTGTGGATGTTTTTGTGGATAACCCGATGCAAACAAATGACATCCGGGGCCCAAACGGGAAGAAGGATGTACAACTGCCATGCGCCACAGCGATGCACTCTGCTCGACGGACCTGAACCTGCCTGCCTGGGTTCCAGACGGTGCCGTACACTACCTCGCACACACAGAAGCCGGTTTGCCAATCCGTGAATTGGCGCGCAAATCGGGCTGCCACGCCTCGACCGTGCTCCGCCAGATCCGGCGGTTTGAAACCCGCCGGGATGATCCCCTGGTGGATGCGGTGCTGCGCAAATTGGGGGCTTCTCTGGGGCGGAAACGTTCGTCGGCTGCACCTCAGCCCATGAAGGATGATCCGGAAATGCAAAATGCTCTTGCTCGGGACCACGGTCCAGACACCACCATGATGACACAGGATTCCGTTCGTATTCTGCGGCGGCTGTGTGAAACGGGGGCGGTACTGGCGGTCGCGGTTGATATGGAAAAGGCGGTCGTCGTACGCGATGGCGTGACAGGTAGCAGCACGCGCACTGCCGTTGTCGACCGCAAGATAGCCGAGGCGATGGCCCTGCAGGACTGGATCAGTGCGGAAAGTACTGGACGCATCACGCGCTACCGTATCACTCCCGGTGGCCGCGCGGCCTTGTCCGAGATGATGGGAGAGGTAGAAGAGGCGCGACCCGGCTTTGCCGAGGCCGCGACACCTTTTGCAGACCAACACCGTCAGTGGGGTGAGCGTACGGTGCGTGACACAGACACGGGCCAGCCACGCAAGGTACGCTACAACCTTGCGGAATCGCCGCTTACGGCGCTGGCGCGGCGCCGTGACAAGGATGGGCAGCCTTTTTTGTCGGATGACCTTGTCACGGCGGGCGAACGCCTGCGCGAAGACTTTGAACTTGCGCAGATGGGCCCTCGCGTGGCCCAGAACTGGGATCGTTTTCTGACCGGCGGTGGACGCGGTGGGTTTGCGATGGACAGCGGGGTGGGCAACGGTCCGGAAGGTGCGCGTAGCCGCGTCGCGGCGGCCCTGCGCGATCTGGGGCCCGGGCTTTCAGATGTCGTTCTGCGCTGCTGCTGCTACCTGGAGGGTCTCGAAAGCGCGGAAAAACAATTGGGCTGGTCAGCACGCTCCGGAAAGATAGTGCTGCGCATCGGCCTGATGCGCCTGAAACAGCACTATGATGAAACGATGGGACCCGGTGGCGGCATGATCGGCTGAAAACCGCCCCTGTTTCCCGAAATGGCGCCGCGCTCCTCCCCGCGGCGCCATTTTTTTGTTTCAGTTCAGCTGTGACTCGACCGACCCCGTGCACGGGTCGATCAACTTCTGCAGACGGTGAAGCATGAATGCATCGTCAAAAACTTTGAACGTTCTTGCGACGGAGGTTTTGGATGCATCAATCACCGAGGGCGCGCTATGTGCACGCCCGCGCAATGCTGGCGGTCTTGTTCCTTGTGATCTGTCGTGTGTCCGCCACGCAAGCCGAGCAGCAGAGATACGTCTCGGGTTTTGTCGGTACGCTAACCAAAAACAGGTGGCACGACGCGCTGCGTCCGCAACAGGTGGAATTTGCTGACTCCTATATGATCGGAGGCGCGCTGGGGTGGGACCGCCGAATCGGCGCCAGTCGCTTTCGCTATGGGATCGAAGCACAGTTGGCGGCACATTTTGGTCGACAGGATCATCTTGAACTGAGCGTTCCCGTCGTCCTGCGTTACGTGCCGGATCAAGGGGCGCCGCTCAGGTCGGTTGGAGCGGGTCTGGGATTGTCCTATGCCTCGCAGGTCCCACAGGTCGAGATTGATCGCAATGGTGCATCCCAGCGCTTTTTCGTCCATTGGATGGCCGAGATTGAATTTGCGACGCCAGACCCGGACAGGACTGCCTTTCTCCGTGTGCATCACCGCTCCGATGGCTACGGAGTGTTTGAAGTCGATGCTGGTTCGACAGGCTTTGTACTTGGCCTGCGGCATCGGTTTTGAAGTACGACAAGGACAGGGGGAACCAGGCACTTTTCTTGTGTGCTGCATAGCGGCCATGCGCCACGTGGTATTCTTTGGTGGATTATCTATGTTAGAAACAAGTTTAACGCTGAACCATTTGGCAGAGATCCATGCGCGACCTGAAAATACCCGAACAGCGACACCCGGAAAAAGCGCGGCGGCCGGACAATCCGCAGCCTAAAAAACCGGATTGGATACGGGTCAAGGCTCCGGTCAGCCAAGGGTATAAGGACACGCACAAGATCATGCGCGACAATGGTCTTGTCACCGTGTGCGAGGAAGCGGGCTGCCCGAATGTGGGTGAGTGCTGGAGCCAGGGTCACGCAACCATGATGATCATGGGTGAGATCTGCACCCGCGCCTGCACATTCTGCAACATAGCAACCGGCAAGCCGCCCGAGGCGCTTGATGCGTTTGAGCCGGGCCGTGTGGCCCATGCGGTGGAAAAACTGGGGCTGAACCACGTGGTCATCACATCAGTGGACCGCGACGACATCGAAGACGGCGGGGCGGACCACTTTGCGCAGACCATCCGGGCCATCCGGCACCGCAGCCCCGATACGACAATCGAAATCCTGACACCAGATTTCATCCGATGCGACCCTTCGGTGCTCGAGGCAGTGGTCGAAGCGCGGCCCGATGTGTTCAATCACAACCTTGAAACGGTACCGGGCCTCTATCCCGAAGTGCGTCCCGGCGCCCGTTACTTCCACAGCCTGCGCCTTCTGCAACGGGTCAAGGAACTGGATCCGACCATGTTTACCAAGTCAGGGATCATGGTGGGGCTTGGGGAAGATCGGCAATCGGTGATCCAGGTGATGGAAGACATGCGAGCAGCCGACATCGACTTCCTGACGATCGGCCAGTACCTGCAACCCACGCCAAAACACCACCACGTGGATCGCTTTGTCCACCCGGACGAATTCGCATCCTACGAAAAGGCCGCTTATGGCAAAGGCTTCCTGATGGTGTCTGCCACGCCGTTGACGCGGTCGTCATATCACGCAGGCGATGACTTCGCCCAGCTTCGCGCGGCCCGGCAGGCAAAGTTCGCCTGACGGTCGGCGTAACGTCGGCTGATCCTGTCGCGTTAGGTGTTTATGACACAGGCCCTCTGGTCATCTGCCAGCAAAGTTGGCCGTCGGGCCTCCACCTCACGCAACCCATTTATGTGACCTGGTTTTCCCGAATGTTGCAAGATGTGGGGTCGGGACGGCGTACCACCTGGACGTGTGTCAAATTCGCTTGACACATCTCTGGATTGGCACACATATCAAAGGGATTAACACACACGTGGGAGTGCGCCCCATGCGAGACTCAACTGGAACTATCCAAAGGCTGGAGGCGCTGATTTCCTGCTTGGATACGCGCACCCAAGAGGTGGCTATTGCCCATTTGCGTGATGCAATTGACGCGATTTCTGCCACGTCCCGAAATGAGCCGACACGATACGCGTTGTCGACAGAGGTGTTGAACGGCAACGTTCAACGCGAAAGCGTCGTGCGGTTGTTCAAGTGAACCGCACCTTGCCGATAAAGGGCAGGTTACGATTGCGCTGCGCATAGTCGATGCCGTAGCCAACAACAAACTCATCCGGAATTTCGAAACCTGTCCAATCGGCCTTGACCTCGACTTCACGGCGGGTGGGCTTGTCAAGAAGGGCGATGGTGCGCAGCTTTGCCGGTTCGCGTCCCTTCAGCAGGCGGATCACGTGCTGCATGGTGTATCCGGTGTCGACAATGTCCTCGACCACAAGCACATCACGTCCTTCAATTGTGCCGCGTAAATCCTTGAGAATGCGCACTTCTCGACTGCTCTCCATCCCGTCTCCATAAGATGACGCCTCAAGAAAATCCACCTCGATGGGCAAGTCCAGTTCGCGCACAAGATCGGCAATGAACACGAATGAGCCCCGCAGCAGTCCCACGACCACCAGCTTGTCGGTGCCTGAAAACTCGTCCTGAATTTCGCCGCACAGAGTCTCGATCCGGGCGGCAATCGCCTTGGCCGAGATCATACGGTCTATGACATATGGCCGCTCTGACATGCGCTTCCCCTTGATTTTGCATGACAACCGCGACACATCCCTGCGCAACGCTCGTCCAAGGTCACCTTTACCGCAATGCCCACACATTCCGAAACCCGCTTCCTGCCTTACACCGCACAACAGATGTATGATCTGGTGGCAGATGTGGGCGAATATCCTCAGTTCCTCCCGTGGTGTGCCGCAGCGCGCGTGCGTACAGTCACGCAGCAAGGGGACAGTCAGGTGATGGAGGCGGATCTTGTCATTAGTTTCAAGGTGTTCCGCGAGCGGTTCGGTTCTCGCGTCGTGCTGCATCCCGACGATAAGAAGATTGATACGGAATATCTGGATGGTCCCTTTCGCCACATGAAATCCAATTGGGCTTTCGCAGATGCCGAAGGCGGATGCGACGTTTCCTTTTTCGTGGACTTCGAGTTCAGGAACGCCATTCTGCAAGGGATTATTGGCGTTGTATTCAACGAGGCGATGCAGCGCATTGTCAGGGCGTTCGAGCGGCGTGCGGCCGCGCTTTATGGATAGCACCGACCCGGTTGAACGCGGCCCTTCGGGGAGGATTTTTTGAAACAGGGAAGTATGGACATTACCACGCTGCTTCTGGCCTACGCGCAGGCTGAACCGCCGGAGGATGTGCGCGCGGTGATGCGTTTGTCCCTATTGGACTGGGCCGCCTGCGGTATGGCGGGGCATCGTGATGGGGCGTTTGATGCTTGGGCTGCGACGCTGGCCACGGGGGGACCTGCAACACGTTTTGACGGACGTGGTGGAGCGGTGGCTGAGGCAGCGTTGGTCAATGGTACGCTATCTCATGCGCTGGACTACGATGACACGCATTTTGCCCATATTGGACACCCGTCCGTTGCGGTGATCCCGGCTGCGCTGGCGGTGACTCAGATGCGAGGTGCGTCAATAAGAGACATGGTTGATGCGGCGCTCGTGGGTGCGGAAGCGTCTGTTGCGGTTGGGTTATGGCTGGGCAGGGATCACTACCAGGTCGGTTTTCATCAGACCGCCACGGCGGGAGCCTTCGGTGCGACGATGGCAGCGGCGCGGCTTCTGGGCCTTGACAACGACAAGATGCGGCACGCAATCGGGCTATGTTCGACAATGGCGTCTGGGCTGAAGTCGCAATTCGGGACAATGGGCAAACCGCTGAACGCGGGTCTGGCGGCGCGTGCGGGTGTCGAGGCGGCGTTGTGGGCCCAAGCGGGCATGACCGCGGCCCCTGACGGTCTGGCAGGCGCGCTTGGTTTTGGTGACACGCATCACGGGGCAGGGGCAGAGGTACCGTTTGCGTGGCGCATGGGCGCTGTCAGCCACAAGTTCCACGCCTGTTGTCATGGGCTGCATGCCACTCTTGAAGCGGTGCGTGACGTTCCGCTGCGTGATGCGACGAGGGTTGAGGTGCATACCCATCCAAGGTGGATGACCGTCTGCAATCAAGCTGCGCCTGATACCGGTCTTGGGGCCAAATTCTCCTACGCCCATGTTCTGGCCATGACAGCGTATGGCATGGATACGGGCAACATCAGCGCTTTTACCGATGCCTGTGCGCAAGATCCTCAACTTGTGTCGTGGCGGGGGCGGGTGACCGTGTCGCCTGTCGATGACCTGACCGAAATGCAGGCGCGTGTGATCGTGGATGGGGCGGAGCGTTTCCATGACCTCGACACGCCTCTTCCGTTTGAGACCCGCGCCAACCGCATCCACGAAAAAGCCCGCGCGCTGGTGGGCGCACGGGCGGATCAGATTGCGCAGGCCATCAAAGACGATGACCTGTCAGCTTTCGCTCAGCTGCTGACGTCATAAGCCCGCTCGCCATGCACAGCGAGGTCGAGGCCATTCACCTCAGTCTCTTCATCCACGCGCAGCGGTGTGATGGCACGCACCACGAAGATCAGCACAATGGTGACGACCAGCGTGAAGACACCGACAATGACCAGCGACCCGAGCTGCGCAGCCCAGCTGCCCGCGCCGAAGACGGCGATCATGATGGTGCCAAAGATGCCGCCAACACCGTGAACGGCGAACACGTCCAGCGTGTCGTCGATCTTGACCACATTGCGGATCAGGTTCACGGCTTCCTGACACAGAATGCCCGCGACAGCACCGATGATCATCGCCTCGACAGGGCCGACAAAGCCGGACGCGGGTGTGATCGAAGCAAGTCCTGCAATGGTCCCGGTGACCATACCAACAAGGGACGCCTTGCCGAACTTGATCCTTTCCCACAGCGCCCAGGTCAGCGATGCCATCGCGGCCGAGATGTGGGTGACGGTCAGGGCCATGGCGGCGCCACCGTCAGCGGCCAGTTGCGATCCGCCATTGAAGCCGAACCAACCGACCCACAGCAGGGCAGCGCCCATCATCACCATCCCGGGATTGTGTGGTGGTGTGGTGTGGTTCTTGCGCGCACCGAGAAAGACAGCCAGCACAAGGGCTGCAATACCCGCAGTTTCGTGCACAACGATACCACCGGCAAAATCCTTGACCCCAACGTCGCCAAAGATGCCACCATCAGCCAGCATGCCGCCACCCCACACCCAGTGCACGACGGGCGCGTAGCACAAGAGCATCCACAGGGCCGAAAACAGCAGGACAAAACCAAAGCCGATACGTTCCACATAGGCACCGACGATCAGGGCAGGTGTAATGATGGCAAAAGTCATCTGGAAGGCAAAGAACAACACCTCGGGCAAGGTGTCCGACAGGCTGTCAGCATCCACACCGCTCAGCAGCAGTTTGTCAAAGCCGCCCCAAAGGCCGCTTTCACCGCCTCCGAAGGCAATGGAATACCCCGCCACGAACCACAGGATGCTCATCAGGCACGCAATGGCGTAGCAGTGCATGAAAACGCTCAACACGTTGCGGGCGCGCACAAGGCCCCCGTAGAATAGCGCAAGGCCCGGCAACGTCATCAGCAGCACCAGTGCGGTTGCCACGATGATCCAGGCGGTATCGGCTCCGTTCATTGTCCCCTCCGGAATTTTTATATGCGCGGTCCTGTGGCTGACAGGTGATGCAAAAAAAAGAGGCGTGTTTGGTCAGGCGCGCCAATTCTGCGGGCATTTGGTGCATTGCACTGTTTTTAGGCGCACCAATGGCCATATCGCATAAAAAATGTGCAAATTTAAAAGGTAGCCTTAGGCTGTATCAAGGGCGCTCTTCAACAGCGTCAGTGCGTGATCCCGCGCCGCAGCGCGCACGCTGTCGCGGCCCCGCGCACCAAAGTCCACGGTCTCGGTACTCACGCCCGTCGCATCGGCAACGCCAAAACACACCCGTCCCTCGGGTTTGAACTCAGATCCGCCTGGTCCGGCGATGCCTGTGATCGACACGGCCAGTTGCACGGGCGCACGTGTTAGCGCACCTGTTGCCATCTCGGCGGCGACGTCCTCGCTGACGGCGCCATGAGCCTCCAGTGTGGCAGCCGCCACGCCTAGCATATCCATCTTCGCTTGGTTGCTATAGGTGACGAAAGCCCGTTCCACCACGGCAGACGCGCCCGGGATGTCTGTCAAAGCAGCTGATACCATGCCCCCCGTGCAGCTTTCCGCAGTTGCGATCATTACCTCGTGTTTTTTAGCTAAATCAATAACTTCTGATGTGAAACTCATGTCATCAGAACCCCATGTGCCAATGCGGCCAGAACCAGCACGCCGATTGCGGCGAACACTCCGGCGATTACGTCATCAAGCATCACACCCAGCGCATCGCCACGCCGATCAGCCCATCCCACAAGCCACGGTTTCCAGATATCGAACAGGCGAAACAAGACAAAGGCAGCGATCCAACCGGGCCACATGACCAGAATGTCCAAACCACGATCCCACGCCGCATAGCTTAGCGGGAACAATGCTATCCACTGGCCCACAACCTCGTCAGCGACAATCTCGGACGGATCGTGATCACTCCCGTCCGCAGTCATCTGCGCCGTGGCCCACCAAGCTGCGACGAAATACGCTCCAGCTGCCAATGCCAGCACCGGAAAGCCACCGAGCTGATGTAGTGCCCACCCCAGGGGTAGTGCCACAAACGATCCCCATGTCCCGGGCGCAGGGCGCAGATATCCCACGAAACAGACAGTGCTCAGAATACGGGCAATCATGGCTTGACCAATGCGGCTGTGGCGATGCAGGCGATGCCTTCGCTCCGCCCGGTAAAGCCCAGGCGCTCTGACGTGGTTGCCTTGACCGATACGCGGTTCGCATCCAGCCCCATGATCTTGGCCATCACGGCCCGCATCTGCGCAGCGTGTGGCCCGATCTTGGGCGCTTCACAGATGAGCGTGCAGTCGACATTGGAAATATCGAACCCCATGTCGCGCGCCATACCCACTGCATGGCTGAGAAATATGTCACTTGCGGCCCCTTTCCATTGTGGATCCGATGGGGGGAAATGCTGCCCGATGTCACCCTGCGCCAGCGCGCCATAGATCGCGTCGGTGACCGTGTGCAGGCCCACATCCGCATCGGAATGACCGACAAGCCCCCGATTGTGTGGGACCTGAACGCCGCACAACGTCACATGATCGCCGGGGCCAAAGGCATGCACATCGAATCCGTTGCCCAGTCTAATGTCCATCGCGCCCTCGCAAGATCCGTTCCGCCCGCGCGAAATCCGCAGGCAAAGTGATTTTCAGATTGTCCTCGTCGCCGGGTACGATGGCAACAGTCAAACCGTGCGCGCGGGCAACCTCCACGTCATCCGCTGCGCCGCCGGGGTGGGCGGCATGTGCAGCGCGGATCGCTTCAAGATGAAAACCCTGTGGTGTCTGCGCCCGGTACAAACCTTCGCGGCGCTGCATACCCGTTACCAAACCGTCGTTCCCGGTCCATAGGGCATCGGTGACAGGCAGCGCCGGGGCCGCACCGGCATTTTGTTCCAAGGCATCCAGCACTGCTGTAATAGTTGTAGCTGTGACCAGGGGGCGTGCGACGTCGTGGATCAATACGACCTCTGAATTGGCGACGGCTGCCAAACCATTTGCAACGGATGCGGCACGGTCCGCGCCGCCATACACAACCGTTGCGTCATCGGCTGCAACTTCAGTCACTCGGTCTGCATCATCGGGATGCAAAACCAGCACCACCTGCGAAATACCCGGATGTTCGACAAAGGCGCCCAGCGTATATGCCACAACAGGGCGCCCCGCTAGGTTGCGCCATTGCTTGGGCACATCGCCTCCGGCCCGCACACCGCGGCCCGCGGCCACAATCACCGCTGCGGCGCGCGTCATTCTTTGTCTTTCCACGTCATACCCGATCTCTAGGCGGTGACGTGCGGCCTGTCCATGACCAGAGGTGTTGCTTAAATTTTAGGCAACCCACTGTGCAGTGGGACCGAAACAGTGTTGGGTTGATTGAGAAAACCCTGCGCCTGAGATACCACACAGTATCGCACAAGGATTAGGCAGATCGTATGGTCACAGGCCCCCTCGACATGACAGCACCCGTGATGCTGGCCCCGATGGCCGGAATCACCGATCTTCCGTTCCGGTCTCTCGTAGCCCGGTTCGGGGCGGGCATGGTCGTGTCCGAGATGGTGGCAAGCCACGATATGCTGAACGCGCGCCCGGGCAGCCGCGAAAAAGCCGAACTCGGCCTCGGTGCCGACGGAACAGCCGTGCAGCTCGCGGGACGAGAGGCGGCCCCGATGGCCGAAGCGGCCCGTATGGTCGCCGGTCAGGGCGCGCGTGTCATAGACATCAACATGGGCTGCCCCGCCAAGAAGGTTGTGAATGGTTATTCCGGCTCTGCCCTGATGCGCGACCCGGATCACGCCCTGACGTTGATCGAAGCGGTCGTGAATGCGGTCGATATCCCGGTGACACTTAAAACCCGTTTGGGTTGGGATGATGCGCTGATGAATGCGCCGGACATTGCTGCACGGGCCGAGGCCGCAGGCATCCGGCAAATCGTGATCCATGGCCGCACACGGTGCCAGTTCTACAAGGGCTGCGCCAACTGGGCAGCGATCCGAGCGGTGGTCGATGCGGTGAATATTCCGGTGATAGCCAATGGCGATATCGTGGACGCTCCCACGGCAAAGCAAGCTTTGGATCAGTCTGGCGCACATGGTGTGATGATCGGGCGCGGTGCGCAGGGCAAACCTTGGTTGTTGGCTGAAGTTGCGCACGCGCTCTATGGAGCCCCGGCGCCAACTGTGCCCAAGGGGGATGCCTTTGCCGAGATGGTGATGGCCCACTATGACGAGATGCTGCGCTTTTATGGCGATCTGCTGGGGCTGCGCGTGGCGCGCAAGCATCTGGGCTGGTTCATGGACACCGCTGGCACATCTGCCGACCTGCGTCGCGCTGTTCTGACGGCCAAGACACCGGGGGCCACGATGGATCTGCTGCCGCGTGCGCTGTGCGCCGAAACGGGGATGGCTGCCGCATGACCGGGGCAGGCGATCTCTGGGCCTCGCTGCCCGTGCCGGTCATCATCATCGGGCCGCAAGACGAGATCGTAGACATCAACTCGGCGGCCGAGGGGTTCTTCAATTCGTCGGTCAAGACGATGAAAGGTCTGCCGCTATGGGATGAATTGGCGGTCGATGCGCCGCTTGAAGAAAGCCTTGCCCGCGCCCGCAAGAACGGCACACCGCTGTTCGTCAACGATGTAGATGTCGGCCATGGACAACGTGCACCGCTGCAATGCGCGCTGCAAATCGCCCCGCTGATCGGTGCACCGGATCACATGGTCCTGATGATTTCACCCCGCGAACTGTCGGGCCGGATGACGCAGAACCATTCGGTCAAGTCCGCGGCCAAGTCTGCCATCGGGATGGCCGAGATGCTTGCGCATGAAATCAAGAACCCTCTGGCGGGCATCACGGGGGCGGCGCAGCTGCTCAGCATGAACCTCAAGCCCGAGGATCTGGAGTTGACCGATCTGATCGTGGAAGAAGGACGGCGCATCGTGAAGCTGCTCGAACAGGTCGAACAGTTCGGCAATCTCTCGCCCCCCGACCTTAAGGCAGTGAACATACACGACGTGCTGGACCGCGCGCGCCGCTCGGCGCTGCTGGGCTTCGGCGCCCAGATGAAAATCATCGAAGACTATGACCCATCGCTGCCATTGGCCTGTGGCGATCCGGACAAGTTGCTTCAGGTGGTCCTGAACTTGCTGAAAAACGCCTCAGAGGCAGCAGGAGACGGCGGTGGCACCATTCGCCTGCACAGCTATTTCGAACATTCCTACCGCTTGCGCCGGGCCGATGGCGCGGGCCAATCCTTGCCCCTGCAGGTCGAGATCATCGACGACGGCCCGGGCTTGCCTGATGCCATCGCCGCCGACATCTTCGACCCCTTCGTGTCGGGCAAGGAAAACGGCACCGGCCTTGGCCTTGCCCTCGTCTCCAAGATCATCTCGGACCACGGCGGCTGGATTTCAGTCACCTCTGTGCCCGGCAAGACAGTGTTCCGCCTGTCGCTGCCGCGCGCCCCAAAATCTGCCCAACCGGGCCCTGACCAAACAAAGGACTAGCATATGGATGGCACCGTTCTTGTCGCTGATGACGACCGCACGATCCGCACCGTTCTGACCCAGGCGCTGACCCGCGCCGGGTGCAAGGTGCACGCGACCTCCAGCCTGACCACGCTGATGCGCTGGGTGGGCGAGGGCAAGGGCGACGTCGTGATTTCGGACGTGATGATGCCCGACGGCAATGGCCTCGAAATGCTGCCCAAGATCAGTGAAGACAGGCCCGGTTTGCCCGTGATCGTGATCAGCGCGCAAAACACCATCATGACGGCAATTCAGGCGGCCGAGGCGGAAGCCTACGATTATCTGCCGAAACCGTTCGACCTGCCTGATCTGATGAAACGCACGGCCAAGGCGCTTGAACAGAAGGCACATGCCCCGACGCGCGAAGGGGGCACGGACCGCCCGGACGAATTGCCCCTCGTCGGGCGCACGGCAATCATGCAGGCGCTCTACCGCGTTGTGGCGCGGGTGATGAACACAGACCTGCCGGTGCTGATCTGGGGTGAAAGCGGCACGGGCAAATCGCTGATCGCGCGGGCGATCCACGACTTCTCCGACAGACGCACGCTGCCCTTTGTCACTGTGACGGCAGCCGAACTGCGAGACCTCGAAGGGCCCGCCCGTGTTCTGGCGCGGGTCAAGGGCGGCACGCTCCTGATCGATGAAATCGGTGATATCCCTGAGGAAATCCAGGCGCGTATCGTGCGCATGATGGACACGCCCGGTGAATATGTCCCGCGGTTCCTCGCCACCTCGCAAACGGACCTGACCGCGGCGATGGAGGCAGGACAGGTGCGCAAGGACCTGTACTACCGCCTTTCCGGTGCCACGCTGAACGTGCCGGCCCTGCGCGAACGGGTCGATGATATCCCGCTTCTGGCCGACCACTTCCTGGTCCGAGGTGAAAAGACTGGCCAGCCGCGCCGGGTGTTGTCAGAAGCAGCGGCCGAAATTTTCCGTACATATTCCTGGCCTGGAAACGTCCGGCAGTTGGAAAACGCGGTTCGGCGGCTTGGGCTGACCAGCCGCGCGCTCGAAATTTCGGCTTCCGAGGTGGAACAGGTCTTGGGCAGCCAGCCCGAACTCGAACCGATCCGCAGCGCGGGCGATACGGAAAAGCTCGGGGCTTCTGTCGGTCGCCACCTCAAACGGTACTTCGACCTGCACGGCAACATGCTTCCGCCCCCCGGCCTGTACCAACGCATTCTGCGCGAAGTCGAAGCTCCGCTGATAGAGATTGCCCTCGACGCAACGGGTGGAAACCAAGCGAAATGCGCGGACCTGCTGGGCATCAACCGAAATACGTTGCGCAAGAAAATTACAGATTTGGATATTGAGGTGACACGCCGCCGCAAATTGATGTAATACTGCCACACAACCCGTGGCCGATGGGGCGCACTTGTCCCCCGGATCACTGGATATGGCGGTACGGCACCATCGGTGCCACATCATCGAGGGCGGGCCACGTGGCATCCGGAACACGCACCAGCTGGTGGTTGACGCTGGGCCGTCTGCGGCGACGCAGACGGGTGCGCAACGCAGCAACCTTGGGTCTTGTGCTCTTGGGGCCGGTGCTCGCGCTTGCGACGTTTCTTGTTCTTGGACCGCTTGACCAGGGCGCAAATGCACTGTCGCTGCGGCTCGTTCTGCTGGCTGACCTTGTCTACGTTATTGTTCTGGGTGCGCTGGTGTTGTCGCAGATTGCGCGGCTCGTCGCGGCGCGGCGCGCCAAGTCGGCGGGGTCACGACTACACCTGCGGCTTGCTGCCGTTTTCGCGCTTCTGGCCCTGATCCCGACCGTGACGGTTGCCGTGTTCGCGGGACTGACGGTGAATATCGGACTTGAGGGGTGGTTCTCGGATCGGGTCAGTCGTGTGGTTGGGGCATCGTTGGCGGCGGCCGAGGCGTATGAATCAGAACAACGCAGCGACCTGATCACGGACGCCCGCGCATTGGCCCGTTATATCGATACTGTGCGCGGCACCCAGGTGGTCGGTGATCGCGAGGTGCTGAGTGAGGGCCAAATACAAGTACAGCGCGGCTTGCGCGAAGCGTTCCTTGTGGATGGCACAGGTGAACTGCGCGCCCGGGGTGACCGATCCTACCTCTTCAACTTCGAAAAGCCGTCGCCGGACCAAATCTCGCAATCCATTGATACGGGTGGGCTGGTCATACAGGACTGGACGAATAACGAATTTCGCGCCCTTGTGCCGCTGGCCAGCTATGTGGATCGGTTCCTGTATGTGAGCCGTGAGGTGGACGGCGAAATCCTGTCCCTTCTGGACGAAACCAAGGAAACGGTACGGCTCTACCAGCAGCTTGAAAGCGAACGGGGTACGGTGCTGTTTCAGTTTGGTCTTTTGTATCTGGGCTTTGCGGTCATCCTGATTCTTGCTGCGATCTGGCTTGGGCTTTGGTTTGCTGAACGTCTCTCCGGCCCGGTTGGGCGCCTGACAGGTGCGGCGCAGCGGGTTGGGGCCGGGGACCTCGACGTGCAGGTGCGCGAGGAAGAAGGCGACGACGAAATCGCCATGCTGGGCCGCTACTTCAACCAGATGACCAAGCAGCTCAAGGGCCAGCGCCAAACCTTGTTGTCAAACACCGAACAGATCGAACGCCGCCGTCGCCTGTTCGACTCGGTCCTCAGCTCCGTCACCTCGGGCGTGGTCGGAGTGGATGCCAGCGGACGGATCACTTTCGTGAACCGTTCGGGCGCGCAGTTGCTGAATTGGCAAGAAGAGCGCGAGGCGGTCCCGCTTGCCGTGGCAGTTCCCGAATTTGCGGCTCTCTTTGCGTTGCTCAAAGCCAGCCCGAACGAGGTGGCGACAGGGGAAGTCAAGGTGACACGCGCGGGTCGCCTGGAAAACCTGCTGGTCCGGATGGCCACCCGGCGCAGTATCGACGGTGCACTTGAGGGCTACGTGGTCGCCTTTGATGACGTGACCGATCTGGTGTCCGCACAGCGCATGGCTGCATGGGGGGATGTGGCCCGCCGCATCGCACACGAGATCAAGAACCCGCTCACCCCCATTCAGCTCAGCGCCGAACGGATCAAGCGCAAGTTTAGCCCCAAAGTGGGCGAAGACAGCGACAGCCTTGAGCAGATGACCGATGTGATCGTGCGCCAGACGGGTGACCTGCGGCGTATCGTGGACGAATTCTCGAAATTCGCCCGGATGCCGGAACCGGATCGCAAAAGCCATGACCTGACCAAGCTGGTGCAGGATGCCGTGGTGTTGCAGCAATCCGGCCAGCCGGATGTGATGATCGTTGCCAATCTCCCGGGCCATGCCGTGCATGCCGAAGTGGATGCGACAATGATTTCCCAGGCGCTTACAAACTTGGTGAAGAATGGCGGTGAAGCCATTGAAAGTTTGAAGAAAAATGGAAACCCAGATGGGCATGTGCCTCGCATCGAAGTTGCCATGAAAACAGGCCCGATCGGTGCCACGATCACCATCTCCGACAATGGCATTGGCTTGCCCGAAGACAGGGCGCGCCTGTTTGAGCCTTACGTGACAACGCGGGACGAAGGCACCGGCCTTGGCCTGCCCATCGTCAAGAAGATCATCGAAGAACACGGGGGTACCCTGACCCTCGAAGACGCGGCCCCGTTCGAGGGCCAGACCCATAGCGGGGCAATGGCTGTAATAACGCTGCCTGTCATGGTGCCCGCCACAGCAGTTGAGGAAGAGGAAGCAGTATGAGTGACATTCTGATCGTGGACGACGAACGGGACATCCGGGAGCTAATCTCGGACATCCTCAAGGACGAAGGGTTTTCCACCCGGCTTGCGGGCAACTCTGACGACGCGATGGCCGAGATCGACGCGACCGAACCCGCGCTGATGATCCTCGATATCTGGCTCAAAGACAGCAGGATGGATGGGATCGACATTCTGAAGGCGGTCAAGCGCGACAATCCGGGGGTGCCGGTGGTCATCATTTCGGGCCATGGCAATATCGAGATCGCGGTGGCGGCGATCAAGCAGGGCGCTTACGACTTCATCGAAAAACCGTTCAACATAGACCAGTTGCTGGTTGTCATCCGCCGGGCCATGGAAACCTCGCGTCTGCGCCGCGAAAACCAGAGCCTGCGTCGTCCGGAGGTGGCACAAGCCAAGATGATCGGCGCTTCTGCCAGCTTCCGCGCGCTGATCTCGCAACTCGACAAGGTGACCAAATCCAATGGTCGCATAATGCTTACGGGCCCCGCGGGGTCGGGCAAGGAAGTCGCCGCGCGCTATATTCACGCCAATTCAAACCGGGCGGATGCCCCTTTTGTCACCGTGAATTGTGCCGGCGTGGCGCCTGAAACGATGGAAGAGGTTCTGTTCGGCAAGGAGGGCGGTGAACGTGGGGTAGAGCCCGGTCTGCTGGAACAAGCGCATGGTGGGGTGATCTATTTCGACGAGGTGGCAGATATGCCCATCGGCACCCAGTCCAAGATCCTGCGTGTGCTTGTAGACCAGCAGTTCCAGCGGGTGGGCGGCACCGATAAGGTGCGTGTGGACCTGCGCGTCATCTCCTCCACTAACCGCGATCTGGAGCAGGCTATCGCGGCCGAGACCTTCCGGCAGGAACTGTATCACCGCCTGAACGTCGTGCCGATTGCGGTGCCGAGTCTTGAAGAGCGGCGCGAGGATATCCCGGTGCTCGCCGCGCATTTCATCGAGGAGTGCAACACGGCCCAGGGACTGCCCAAACGCGACCTGAGCGAGGATGCGGCGGCGCTGATGCAGACGATGGTGTGGCCGGGCAATGTGCGGCAACTCAAGAACATGGTGGAGCGGGTGTTGATCCTCGGCGACGGGACTGGACCCATCGACGCCAAGGAACTGCCTGGCTCCGAAGAGCCCACGGGCGAAGAGGGCCGCGTGGTTCTGTCTGGCGCCCTGGCAACTCTGCCTCTGCGAGAGGCGCGAGAGGCATTCGAGCGGGAGTATCTGCTGACCCAGATCAACCGCTTTGGTGGCAACATCAGCCGGACCGCGAACTTTGTTGGCATGGAGCGTTCGGCGTTGCACCGGAAACTGAAATCGCTGGGCGTTGTCACGTCGTCCAAGGCGGGTGCGCGGGTGGCGCATCTGGATGAGGAAGAGGTGCAGGCAAGCTGAAAATCTGTCCCCGCGGGGACAGATTCGGAAAATTCAACAAAAACAGAGACTTGAAATTCGCAAAGGTTAAAATGCGTTAACCTTTGCGCACATCCAGCTGCGCCAGAACATCGAGTCCTTGCATGTTCAGGAAATGCAGCATGTCGATGAACACCCAGTTCTCAGCCAGCTTGTCACCGTCGCGACGATAGATGTCGACCACCCGCATATCCGCCTTTTGGCCCGAGGGCGGTAGACCGAGATAGGGACCACTGCATTCCATCGTCAGGTTTGGCCAGCCAAAGAAGCCACCATAGTTTCCTTCGGCCATGCGGCAGATGTGGCCGTTGAACGTACGCGCGCCAAGCTGCGTACGGAACGGACGCTGATGCTGTTCGATGTAGCGGTCGATTGTGTAGGTTGCACCGATCCCGGTCGGGCCCCACCAAGTCATGTCATCATGCCAGTCGCGGGCCAGTTCCTCTTGCGGTGACGGCGGGGCTTCGGTTGCGTTGGCCTGCGTGATTGCGTCCATCATCGCGTGAATCCGGTCGAGTGTGTCCTGACCGACCGCGGGGTCCTGATCGTCAAAGAGCAGGCCGTCATGTGTCATCGGCCCGGGTTGAACCAGTTGCGCGCCGGTCATACCGGGCAGGGGATATTGACCTGCCTGTGCCATCAAGTGCAGCAGATCGACAAACAACGCCTGTTCGACAATTCGGTCGTCTTCGACCCGCGAAAACTCGGCATAGCGGACCATGACAATCTTGCGCGTGGGCTGGATACCAAGGAAAGGCGCATCGAAGAGACCCATGAGATGACCCATGGACGCGACCCAAGTGCCGCCCCCTTCGTCCAGATGGTTGTGTCCGGCAAAGAAGACATCCTGCCGTCGCTGCACGCGGGACATGGCGGTCAGGAAGGGGGACCAGAATGCCTCGGCCACCGCTTGGGGACCGCGCTGTTCGTGGAACGGGTGCATGCCGCGCCACAGCGTGTCGGGCAGAAAGTGCTGCGACAGCGCGGTGGCGCAGCATCCGGGTTCGGCGCGCCCGAGGGCGGCGTGATGGGCTAGCACAACGGCTTTGGCCCGGGCGAGGTCTGTGGTCATGTTTATCCTTGGGTAACGACGCGGAACCGGCCATCGCCGGTCTTGATGGCGCAGCTGCGGGCGTTCAGCCGGGGCAGCGTGCTTGAGGGGCCGGGCGGGGCGGCATTTGCAACCCCCTGCGGGCAGGCAGGAATTTCGACAGGACGGTAACCACGATCCCCCATGCACTGCCCCTTGACCCGGGAGCGCAGATTGGCGTTCACGTCAACCGAATACACGTCACCGGGCACCCAGTAGCCGCGGCTGTAGCAATCACCGTCCTTGTTGCAGATCCGGCGCGGAATATAGCGTGGTGCGCCTTGCCGGACCTGGTTTGCTACAGGGGCATCGCGCAATGCACGCACATCGCAATTGGTGTTGTCCCGTTCGAATTGGGCAAAGCTGACGCCCTCGGCATAGTAGGTTGACAGCGGCAGGCACGCGGACAGAACCAGAGGGGTGAGAAGAGTGACGATGGCGCGCATGCCCTGATCTTGCCGAAGCCCGTCCGGTTTGACAATTCACGAATGCCCGTTGGCTGACTTTGCGCAAACGTTGACCGCCTGCGCCCCGTCTGTCATGCAAAGAGGCTGAATGTGCTGCGATGCGGCACGTCAAAACGGGGACATGGATGAAGGTCATCATCTGCGGGGCTGGCCAGGTGGGGTGGCAGATTGCGCGCCATCTTTCGGGCGAGCGCAACGACGTCACGGTGGTCGATAGTGATCCCGATCTGGTGCGTCGGGCCACTGACACGCTGGATGTGCAGGGTGTGGCGGGCTTTGCCAGTTACCCCGATGTGCTGGACCGCGCGGGTGCGCGCGATGCCGATATGGTGATCGCTGCAACTTATTCGGACGAGGTGAACATGGTCACCTGCCAGGTGGCCCATTCCGTGTTTGGCGTAAACCGCAAGATCGCGCGTCTGCGCAGTCAGTCCTACCTGACCGCCATTTATTCCGACTTGTATCGGCGCGATCACATGCCCATCGATGTGGTGATTTCGCCCGAGCGCGAGGTGGCCGCCGCAGCCTTGCAGCGTCTCAGTGCACCTGCCGCATTTGATACCGAACTGTTCATTGATGGGCAGGCACAGCTTCTGGGCATCGCGTTGGACGCGGATTGCCCGGTTCTGAATACTCCACTGCGTCAGCTGACCGACCTGTTTTCGACCCTGCGCGTGGTCGTCGTGGGTGTGCGCCGCGACGGGATGCTCTTTGCCCCCGAAGCGTCCGACCAGCTGTTTGCCGGGGACGAGGCCTATGTCTTTGCCCATGTGGATGATGTGCCGCGCACCATGGAGGTGTTTGGCAAGACGATGCGCAAGCAAGAGCGTGTGGTTCTGGTGGGCGGTGGCAATGTCGGCCTGACCGTGGCCCGCGCCCTTGAACAGCGTGCGAGCCGCGTGCGCGCCAAGGTGATCGAGCGCAACCGAAGCTGTGCCGAACTGGCGGCCGAGGCGCTTGAGCGTACCATTGTCTTGAACGGGGATGGTCTGGACGTGACCCTGTTGGCCGAGGCGGGCGTGTCGCGCGCCGATGCCATGCTGGCCGTGACTGATGATGACAAAACGAACATGCTGGCCGCCGTACGCGCCAAGGCCGAGGGCTGCCCCTATGCCATTGCCCTGATCAACGATCCCACGTTGGTGCCTATGATGGGACCGCTTGGTATTGACGCCTATATCAATCCGCGTGCCACAACGGTGTCGTCGATCCTGCGCCACATTCGGCATGGGCGCGTGCGCTCGGTCTATTCCATCGGGGATGCGGACGCCGAGGTGATAGAGGCCGAGGTGCTGTCGACCTCACCCCTGGCGGGCAAGAAGATCAACGAGATTGATTTTCCTGAGGGCGTTTTGATCGGGGCTGTGCGCAAGGGGGACGATGTGATCCGGCCGGTGGGCAGCACCCGCATTGACGAGGGTGATGTGATCGCCATCTTTGCCCTGGCCACCGACGTGCCCGAGGTGGAGCGCCTGATGCAGGTGTCCATCGACTTTTTCTGATGCAGGGGCGCGCGCAACCGCGGCAACCGTTCTGGGCGTCGGTTCTGCAACTGCCGCTGTTCCTGTTGCTGTTTGGCGTCTTTTCCGCGGCTATGCTGGTGCCCGCCATATATGGCGGTGTGGTGCGGGACCTCGTGGCAGCGCGGGCATTTCTGTACTCGGGTGTTCTTGGGGTGGTGATCTTTGGCCTTATCGGCCTGGCGCATGCGGGGCGCGATCCGCGGCATGGTACGTTGGGGCCGCTTCTGTCCCTGATGAGCGCCTTTGTCATCTTGCCCGTCATTCTTGCCGTGCCGTTCTACGAGGGCCTGCGCACCACGACGTTCCTGAACGCTTATGTCGAAATGGTCAGCGCCATCACCACGACCGGTGCCACGATGTTCGATGATCCGGGGCGGTTGAACGGCACCTTGCATCTTTGGCGCTCACTTGTGGGCTGGTTGGGCGGGTTGCTGATGTGGGTGGCCGCTTCGGCCATTCTGGCGCCCCTTAACCTTGGTGGGTTCGAAGTGACCGCCCGCGCCGAACCGGGGCGCAGCGCCAGCCGGGAGATCGGCATGACCGCCCCAGAGGTACGGCGCCGTCTGGCCAAGGTGTCGGCGGTTCTGATCCCGATCTACGCGGGTCTGACCCTGCTGTTGTGGGTTCTGCTTGCTGTGGGCGGAGATGTGGGACTGATCGCCATTTGTCACGCCATGGCGATCATGGCGACCTCTGGCATATCGCCTGTCGGGGGGCTGGGCGGAGGTGGCTCTGGCATGGCGGGTGAGGCGGTGATGCTGCTGTTCATGCTGTTCGCCTTATCGCGCCTGACCTTTTCAACCGATACGACCACAGCTGAATCGGGTGGACTGCCGCAGGACCCGGAGTTTCGCATTGGCATAGCGGTTGTGGTTGCGGTGCCTGTGTTCCTGTTTCTACGCCATTTCCTTGGCGCCTTCGACGTTGCGGCCGAGCGTGACGTGGTGGATGCAGGTCGCGCACTTTGGGGCAGCGCGTTTACAGTGTTGTCCTTTCTGACCACGACCGGTTTTGCATCTGCGCATTGGGCAGATGCCCAAGCCTGGTCCGGGCTCCTGACCCCGGGTCTGTTGCTGATGGGGTTGGCGCTGATCGGCGGGGGGGTCGCCACCACGGCGGGTGGGGTCAAGCTATTGCGCGTGTTTGCACTTTATCGCAACGGCGTGCGCGAGATGGAACGGCTGGTGCATCCATCATCGGTCAGCAGTGCCGGACCGCGCGCGCGGCGTCTGCAAAAGGATGGTGCATTCATCGCCTGGATATTCTTCATGCTCTTTGCCCTGACGCTTGCGCTGATCACGATCCTGCTGACGCTGACCGGGGTGGCCTTTGACACTGCCTTGGTCCTTGCGGTGTCGGGGCTGTCGACCACCGGACCACTTTTGGAGGTGGCTGCGGATGCCCCGATTGCCCTGATCGAATTGAATGGCGGGGCCAAGACGATCTTTATCGCCGCCATGGTGTTGGGGCGGCTGGAGACACTGGCCATCATCGCACTTTTTACACCCGATTTGTGGCGCGGGTAGGCGGGCCTTCGCGGTAGGTCCGTAACGGACTGTTTTTTGGGCTGGAATCTTCCCAAGCCCCAAGACATACTCTGTCCGGAGGGACGGTCTGATCCGCAGGCCTAGCAAGAAAAAAAGGGTTAACCGACATGGCTTCGGACCGACAAAATTTACAAGATGCATTTCTGAATCACGTGCGCAAGACCAAGGTGCCCGTGACCATCTTCCTGATCAATGGTGTGAAATTGCAGGGGGTTATCACGTGGTTTGACAACTTCTGTGTCCTGTTGCGCCGCGATGGTCAAAGCCAGCTTGTCTATAAACACGCCATCTCGACCATCATGCCAAGCCAGCCGATCAGCCTGTATGAGGGCGAAGACGCTTCTTGATGGGTGAGCTGCCGGAGTTTACCCGCGCGTGGGTGCTCCACCCCGATATCAAATCTGATCCTGACCGGCGCGAAGCGAAATTCGCGCTGGCCGAAGCCGTGTCTTTGGCCCATGCGCTGCTCGAGCTCGAGGTGGTGGGCAGCGAGATTGTGCCGTTGCCACGCGTCCGTGCTGGCCTGCTGTTCGGGTCCGGCAAGATCGAGGAACTCGCCGAACGTATCAAGGAGGCCGACGTTGAGCTTGTGCTGATCGACGGGCCGGTCACGCCCGTGCAACAGCGCAATCTCGAAAAGGCTTGGAAGGTCAAGCTGCTCGATCGCACAGGCCTGATTTTGGAGATTTTCAGCGACCGTGCCGCAACCCGCGAAGGTGTGCTGCAGGTCGAGATGGCGGCGCTGAGCTATCAACGCACACGTCTTGTTCGTGCATGGACCCACCTGGAACGCCAGCGCGGCGGGCTGGGGTTTGTGGGCGGTCCTGGTGAAACGCAGATCGAGGCGGACCGCCGTGCCATCGACACGCAGCTGGTGCGGCTGCGTCGTCAGCTGGACAAAGTGGTCAAGACGCGGACCCTGCACCGGGCAGCGCGGGCCAAGGTCCCATATCCGATTGTAGCCCTTGTCGGATACACAAACGCTGGCAAATCGACTTTATTCAACCGCCTGACCGGGGCGGATGTGATGGCCAAGGATATGCTGTTCGCCACTTTGGACCCGACCATGCGACGGGTGGAGTTGGAAGACGGCCCCGAAGTGATCCTGTCGGACACGGTTGGATTTATCTCGGACTTGCCAACCGAGTTGGTTGCGTCGTTCCGGGCGACATTGGAAGAGGTTCTGGCGGCGGATGTGATTCTGCATGTGCGTGATATCTCGCACCCCGAAACCGACGCGCAGGCCGAGGATGTACGCACCATTCTGACCGATCTGGGTGTGGGCGAAGGTCGTGAGATGGTTGAGGTCTGGAACAAGATTGACCTGTTGCCTGATGATGAGGCGGATGCGGTCCGCGCACGTGCCAAGCGAGAGGACGACGTTTTTGCCATGTCGGCGATCACCGGTGAGGGGATCGCGGCTCTGCTGGTGAACGTGGCCGACACGTTGCAGGGCGCCGTGACCGAAGAGACGCTGATTTTGCCCTATGCCGAGGGGCGCAAGCGCGCGTGGTTGTTCGAGCAGGACGTGGTGCAGGCCGAGCGGCAGGGCGAAGAGGGGTTCGAGTTCGACGTGCGTTGGACTGCGATCCAGAAAGCACGATTCGAGGGTCTTTGACGCGGAAGATATCTGGAAATTGACACGATTCTCCGGGTTGGAGCCGAAACCTTTTCAGAACCCGTGTCAAATTCTGATCATACCGGGCGCCATTCACCGGGGTACAGATCGTCCAATGTCCAAGCGTCGATGCGGACCCGGATCAGCCGCAGCGTGGGAAGGCCCACATGTGCCGTCATCCGCCTGACCTGCCGGTTGCGCCCTTCGACAATGGTGAGCGCCAACCAACTGTCAGGCACGGATCTGCGCACGCGGATGGGTGGATCGCGGTCCCAGACATCTGGCGGCGCAATGGCGCGGGCCTTGGCCGGTTTTGTCGGGCCGTCCTTGAGCGTGATGCCTGTGCGCAAGGCTTGGAGCGCGCCGTCGGTCACGGTGCCTTCGACCTGTGCAAGGTAGGTCTTGGGCGCTTTGTACTTTGGGTGCGCGATCTTGGCCTGCAACTTGCCGTCGCTGGTCAGAACCATCAGCCCTTCGCTGTCACGGTCCAGTCTGCCCGCGGCGTAGACGCCCGGCACATCGATGTAGTTTGAGAGGGTGGGACGGGGCGAGCCTTGGGTCCCTTTGTCGGTGAATTGCGACAGCACGCCGTAGGGTTTGTTGAACAGGATTGTCGTCATTGCAGCGGCTCAAGCCGCGTGACCCCAACGGCGGCGGCGCGGGCCAGCCCTTCGTCCAGTGACATCGGGATGTATTCGCCGCGTCGCCACAGCTGGGCCATATCGTCGTAGTGGCGGGACAGAAAGTGGCCCGATTGCCCGGTCGAGATGACAAAGACCGAGGAATTTGGATCGGCGAAGTCGTAGACGCCGCGGTAGCCTGCGCCGTGGACATTGTGGAACGGGTCGGGGCCGGTTCCCTTGGTCAATCCGCGCAAAAGCGTGTTGTCGCCACCGGATGTGCTTTGCCGGATGTTGACGAAGTAACGCAGGATCGGCACCTCGCCCAGCACCTGGTGGTCGTGGGTGGCCTGGTGCGCGTCACCCCAGCGCAGGGATTCGAGCTGGCTGCCATAAGTTTCATTGATTTCGAGCAGCGCATCGTCGAGGGCCAGCCTTGCCATGTCGGGGCAGGTTTCGACCGGGGCGGACTGGCGGACGTCGCACCAGATGCCCGCGCCACCCACGTTGCGAAAGACGCGTTCGATGAACAGTGGTTCCACATGCGTTAGCGTATCGGCCATCGGTCCGAGTTCATCCCGGATCAGCCTGTCCTGAAGCTTGCGCAGCCACGCGGCGTAAATCAGTGGCTCGGGCCAGTGTTCGTTCATTTCGCCGTTCCACTCGGCAAGCAGCGCGAGGGCACGTTGGCGTTGGCGTTCGGGTGTGTCTGACGGGGCTGCCTCTCCCGTGAACCAAAGCTCCGCCCCGATCAGCGGCAGGAGCGAGCGGGCGGTGAAGCTGACCGTGTCGAGTTGCGCTTCGATGAAGCTGTCGCGGGTGTGCACCTCGCGCGCCTGCATCAGGCGCCGCCAGCGTTGTACGCGCTGGGTGTCGCCCCAGACAAAGCTGATGTGGTTGGGAAAGGGACGGTCGACCGTCTTGTTGTTGGTGTTGCCGAGGATGCCGCCCACAGGTGAGACGAAGCCGGGGTTCGAAGTATAGGCCATGCGCCCTTGCCAGCGGTTTTCGGCCCGCCAACCGAGGGAGGGGAGCCGACCCTGGCTTTGGTGGGCTTCGCTGCGTTTCGGGACCGCGCCAATGGTTTTCATCGCGATTGAGCCGCGGTAGACCAGAGTGATGTTCTGGGCGGGTGCAACGTAGTCTTCGCCGGCTGTGATGGCTTCGGCCACCGTTTGCGATTTCATGATCCCCATGGCGGCCGACAAGGAGGTGTCGCGCGGGCTGAGCACGGTCCAGCTGAGGGCGGCGACATGACCCGGCGGTGTGACGGAGCGCAGGTTGCGGAAGCTGCCGGGCAGGACGGGGCCGTTGTCAGTCCAGCGCAGGGTCAGCGTGATGGGGTCCTCATCCGCGATTTGCAGGATCGAGTCGCGGCTTTCGAACTCTTTCCAGCCCGTGGGGGTGCGGTACTCGGACGGGTTTTCGGGGTTCAGTTCCTCAATGAACACATCCTGATCATCGACATAGGCGGTGGTGAGGCCCCAGCCGAGACGGTCGGAACGTCCGGTGAGGACCGTGGGCATGCCGGGGATCGTGCCGCCGATCACGCCACCGGTGCGCAGCTCAAGCCGGGCAAGATACCAGATCGCGGGGGCGGAAAAGCCAAGATGCGGGTCATTGGCCAGTAAGGTGCCGCCGGATGCCGAGCGTGCCGTGGCGGCGGCCCAGGCATTGGAGGCGCCTGAAAAGCCGCGGGGTTTGAAGGGCGAGAGGGGGTGGGTTTTGACGTCTGCAACGGCGTAGTCCTGTTCCACGCCTGGAACGAGCGCGGCGTATTCGGGCAGGCTGGCAATGCCTTCACCCGGCACGTCGGGCAGAATATCTGCCAGCCGGGCAGGGTCGTCGAGGGCCAGTGACATACGCGCCCGAAGCACTTCCTCGCTCAGGTGTCCGGACAGTTGCAGGCCCATGAGCTTGGCCACGGCGATACTGTCGGCGGGCCGCCAGGGCGCCAACGGTGTGTTGAACAAAAACATCTCAGGCGCGCCGCGCCCCAGAGCCTCGGCATTGATCTGGTCGAGACGGGCATTCACACCAGAGGCATAGGCTTCGAGGGCGGCGCGGGTGGCCGGGTCCTGCGCTTCGACCGATTGGACGGACAGGCGATAGATATCAAGTCGGCGGACGAAGCTGTCGACATCAACGGTCGTCATGCCAAAAAGCTCGCTGAGTCGCCCTTGTGCTGTGCGGCGCAGCATCATCATTTGCCACAATCGGTCCTGCGCATGGGCAAAGCCCAGGCCGTGAAATACGTCTGCGTCCGTCTCACCAAAGATGTGCGGGACGTTGGCGTTGTCGCGCACGATCTCGACCGGGGCAGAGATAGCAGGCACACGCACACGTGCGTCGTAATTTGGCAGAGACCGTGCGGCGAGGTAATACACCATGCCCACACCCAGAACAGCCAGCACGATCAGCGCCGCCGTCAGGCGGACAAGCCACTGAAACACCACTACCATTCTGTTCGTCTCCTTCGTGTTGCTGCGTTGACCCTTGGGCCACGACTGTTAGGTAGGCAGGGACGGAAGCGCAAGCCGCAGGCGGTGCAAAGATACGAGGGATCACGATGGCAAAACTGGCATTCTTGGGTATGGGCGTCATGGGCGCCCCGATGGCTGGGCATCTGCTTAAGGCAGGGCACGATGTCACCGTGTTCAACCGCACGGCGTCACGGGCGCAGGATTGGGTGAATACCAACGGTGGCGCGATGGCAACCACGCCGCGCGCCGCAGCCGAGGGCGCGGATTTCGTGCTGGCATGTGTCGGCAATGACGACGATTTGCGATCGGTCTGTCTGGGTGACAGTGGTGCTTTTGCGGGGATGGGCAGTGGCACCGTCTTTGTTGATCATACTACTGTCTCTGCCAAGGTAACGGCAGAGCTGTATGCGGCTGCCGATGCCAGGCAGGTCAGCTTTGTCGATGCGCCGATTTCAGGCGGGCAGGCGGGGGCCGAGAACGGCCAGCTGTCGATCATGTGTGGCGGCGACCAGGGCGTTTATGCCCGGGCTGAACCCATCCTGCAGGCCTATGCCAAGTTGTGCCGTCGCATCGGTGACAGCGGTGCGGGCCAGATGACCAAGATGTGCAACCAGATTGCCATTGCGGGAGTGGTTCAGGGGCTGTCCGAGGCGCTGCACTTTGCCGAAAAGGCGGGTCTTGATGGGCGCGCGGTGGTCGAGGTGATCTCGCAGGGGGCTGCCGGGTCGTGGCAAATGTCGAACCGGTACGAAACCATGCTGGACGATCACTTTGACCATGGCTTTGCCACGGATTGGATGCGCAAAGATCTGGGCATCTGTCTGGACACGGCGGACGAGAATGGGGCCAGCCTGCCCGTGACGGCGCTGGTCGACCAGTTCTATAAGGATGTGCAGAAAATGGGCGGCGGGCGTTGGGATACGTCCAGCCTGTTCAAACGGCTGCGCAACATCGGCTGATGTAGCACGTCGGCGGGTGCACTCTTGGCTTTGCCAAGTCGCCCACCCGCCGACCCTTGATGCTTAGGGGATAATCCGCGTGTATTTGGTGCCCTCGAGTGTGGCGCCGATGCGCAGGCCCGCGCGGGCAAAGACCGCGGCCAGAACCGGGGACAGTGCCGTTGTTGTATCTGCGGCAACGCTGTCGCCCTGATCGGACACCACATATTCAAGATCCGCGCCAGCCGCCCAACCGGGGCTGCGGCGGAAGTCTGTCAGAGCTTCTGGCGTCATAAAGAACAGAACATGCGCGAATTGCTGTGCGCCGATCTGCAGGCCGCCTGACCCTTTGACGACCGAATAGTAGTCGACGGTCACGTTGTCGACGCGCAGTGCACCTCGTCCATACGCTCCGCCAAAGCCGAAGCCGGCTTCGGTCACCAATGGCATGACCAGCATGCCGTTGGCCTTTTGCGCAAGGTCCACCGTATTAGGGTAGCTGCGATACATCTCTTCCAGCGTGACATCCACGCGGCTGTCGATCAGCGCGCTGCCACGGCTGCCTACACCGTTTCCACATGCCGCCAGCAGCCCCGTGCCAGCCAGCGCCCCTGCGGCGAAGGCACGCCGCGAGATCCCGTTCGTTTTCATTTTGAACCGCCTGTATTTCTCTTGGTTGTGCGCGGTTTGGCCGCGCTTGTGCGCAAATATACGCCGATTGCGCGTGCCTGTCACTACATGGTGAGAGGTGCGCGGGTTTCTGCCATGTTTTTTCGGCGTTTTTCATCGTGTAATTTTCCGGTGGCTCGTCCGGTCGGCTGTTTAGGTCCCGGTCTTGTCCTGCAACATGGAATGGACCTGTCAGGCGGAACGCTGCGTGAGCAGGTGCCAGGCGGCCGCGCCAAAGAAAAGCGCGAACGTCGCTTCGAAGAGACGGCGCAGTTTCAGATAGGCGCGGGTGGCTGTCGCGCTGGAAAACAAAAAGCGCGTAACCGGTCATCAGGACAAATGAGATGGTGATACAAATGGCAACGAGCGTGGCCACGCCGGTCGCATCTGCGCCGGGTTTCAGGCCGATGGCCATGATTGATCCCCAGAACATGACCGCCTTTGGATTCGTCAGGTGAATCAGCGCACCCTGAGCCCAGCATCGCGCATAGGAAGCGGTGCCGATGTCTTGTGGGGTGAGTGGCCGATCTTGCAGTGCTGCGCGGGCGGATTTCAGACCCAACCATGCAAGATAGGCCGCGCCTGCATAGCGCACGGTTTCCAGAAGCCATTGGTTCGCCAGCAGGATCGCGCCGAAGCCAAGCGCGGCGGCGGCAGCCCAGATCACCGATCCGCTGGACACGCCCCAAGCAAGCGCAAGCCCAACTGCGCGCCCGCGGGCCATCGATGTGCCAGCAATCGCCAGAACGGCGGGGCCGGGGGTCAGGCCACCGAGCAGCGCAGCGCCCACAATGATCCAGAGGTTGAGCTGATCAAGCACAAGCTAGCCTTTTGCCAACAGCCGCGCCGCCGCCGGTGCGAAATAGGTCAGTATGCCGTCGCAGCCCGCCCGTTTGAACGCCATCAGGCTTTCCATCATCACGCGGTCATGGTCCACCCAGCCGTTGGCGCTGGCCGCCTCGATCATCGCGTATTCGCCCGACACCTGGTAGGCGAAGGTGGGCGCGCCGAAGCTGTCTTTGACCCGGCGGCAGATGTCGAGATAGGGCAGGCCGGGTTTGACCATGACCATGTCGGCCCCTTCGGCCAGGTCCCGTTCGATCAGACGCAGCGCCTCGTCCGAGTTGCCGGGGTCCATCTGGTAGGTTTTCTTGTCGCCGGTCAGTGCGCCCGATGCCCCGACCGCGTCGCGGAAGGGGCCGTAGAAGGCGGAGGCATATTTGGCGGCATAGCTGAGGATCATCACGTTCTGGTGGCCTGCGCCCTCTAGCGCTTGCCGGATCGCGCCGATACGTCCGTCCATCATGTCCGAGGGGCCGATGATGTCTGCGCCGGCCTCGGCCTGGCTGAGCGCCATTTTGACCAGGGCTTCAACCGAGCGGTCATTCACGATCTCGCCGTTTTCGACAAAGCCGTCATGCCCGTTGATGTTGTAGGTATCAAGCGCCACGTCCGTCATGATCGCGATGTCCGGCACGGCCTGTTTGATGGCGCGGATGGCCCGGTTGGCGTGGTTTTCGGGGTCCCACGCGCCTGCGCAATCCTCGGTCCGTTCTTCGAGCCCGGTATAGGGGAAGATGCAGATGGCCGGGATGCCAAGATCGGCCGCTTCACGGGCAGCCTCGACCGCCTTGTCGACCGACCGGCGGACGACACCCGGCATGGAAGGAATGGGTTCTTCGATGCCTTCGCCGCTGCGGACGAAGATGGGCCAGATGAAATCATCTACCGTCAGCGTATTTTGGCGCACGAGCCCTCGGATCGCGGGGCTTTGGCGGGTGCGACGCAGACGGGTGGCAGGGTAGGATGCTTGGGTGGGGCGCATGAAAGTGTCCGGTTTGGGTGACAGTGCATGGGTGGCATGGATTTTTGCAGTTGCCAAGTCTAGGCACCGTGTCGTCTCCGCGCTAAGAGGGACGTCAACTCAGGCAAGAAGCCCCTGCGCGGGGCAACAGGACAGCGCGTGGACTGGTACGACACAATCTTTGAATTGATCGATATGCGCTCGTTCTCGAACCTGTGGTTCTGGATCGCGCTGGCGGTTGTGTGGTCGACAGCAAGCCATTGGGTGCTGGGCGTGCCGTATGACATGGTGGCGCGTGCACGTCGCCATGGTGGTCAGGCGGCCGAGGATCTTGAGGACCTTGTCCGCATCAACACCAATCGTCTTCTTTTTATTGGTCGGGTGTCGGGGTTGTGGTTGCTGGGATTGGCCTGCTTCCTGCTGACCGGTCTTGCGCTGTTGGGGTTCGTGTATCGCGTCGAGTTTGCGCAGGCCTTGTTTCTACTGGGTTTTCCCATGAGCATGGTGGGGGCGTTGAACCTATCGACAGCGCGGCTGATTCAGGATGAACAGGCGACGGGCGAGGCGTTATGGCGGCGTTTGACCCGTCACCGGACCATCGTGCAGGCTATCGGCATGGTGTCGATTTTCATCACTGCTCTGTGGGGCATGTATCAGAACCTGTCGATTGGCCCTTTCGGCGGTTGACAGTTGAGCCGAAAGACCCAATTGAAGCCCTCTTGATCCCAATCCCTGCCGAGTGAACAGCCGCCCATGCCCGAGCAGACCCATATTACCGTGTCCGGCGCACCCGAGGGGTTTGACGCCAAGCTGATCCTTGATGAAGTGGCCAAGGGCGCGCCGGTCATGCACGTGGCCCGCGATGACAAGCGGCTGGCGGCGATGCAGGCCGCGTTGCGGTTCTTTGCACCTGACATGCCGGTGCTTGTGTTTCCCGGATGGGATTGTCTGCCATATGACCGCGTGTCGCCGAATGCCGACATCTCCGCGCAGCGCATGGCGACGCTCGCGGCCCTTGTTCACGGGATGCCCGATCAGTTTGTCCTGCTGACTACGTTGAACGCCGCGACCCAGCGTGTGCCTGCGCGCGACTTGCTGCGGGAAGCGGCGTTTTCTGCGACGGTCGGCAACCGGGTGGACGAAAGCGCGTTGCGAAACTTTCTGGTTCGCATGGGGTTTGTGCAAAGCCCCACTGTGATGGAACCCGGTGATTATGCCATTCGCGGTGGCATCATCGACATCTACCCTCCCGGTGATCTGGGGCCTGTGCGGCTGGACCTTTTTGGCGACGTACTGGATGGTGCACGCCGCTTTGATCCGGCCACGCAGCGCACTACCGAAAAGCTGGATGTGATCGAGCTGGCGCCAGTGTCCGAGGTCATTCTGGACGAGGCCGCCGTCACCCGGTTCCGGCAGAATTATCGGCTCGAATTTGGGGCTGCTGGTACGGATGACCCTTTGTACGAAGCGGTGAGCGCAGGGCGCAAGCATCAGGGGGCCGAACACTGGTTGTCCCTGTTCCATGAGCATCTGGACACGCTGTTCGACTATCTTCCCGGGGCCACAATTACGCTGGATGATCAGGTCACACCTACGCGGCTGGCCCGCTGGGAAAGCATCGAAGATCAGTACGAGACCCGGCGATTGGCGATGCAGAACCGGTCGAAGATGGACAGCGTCTACAAACCCGCTGCACCGAGCGGTCTGTATCTGGACGATGCGGCGTGGGAGGCGGCGGTGGCGGGCTTCCGCGTGTTGTCCCTGGCTCAATTGCCGCAGGCGACCGGACCGGGCGTGACAGACGCCGGGGGGCGGATCGGGCGTAATTTTTCACCCGAACGCCAGCAGGAATCCGTTAGCCTTTTTGGGGCTTTGGCGTCTCATATTAAAGCGAAAATGGCGGACGGTCCCGTTGTCATTGCCAGCTATTCCGAAGGTGCTCGGGAGCGTCTGACCGGGTTGATCGAGGATGAAGGGTTGGCGGAAGTTGTGCCGATCCAAAACGCAACCCGTATCAGCAAGCGTGGCTTGCATCTGGCGGTCTGGGCGTTGGAGCACGGGTTCGAGGCACCCGGCCTGACCGTAATTTCCGAACAGGACGTGCTGGGCGATCGCCTGATCCGACAACCGAAGAAAAAGCGTCGGGCCGAGAATTTTCTGACCGAGACGCAATCGCTGTCCGCGGGCGATCTGGTGGTACACGTGGACCACGGGATTGGCCGGTATCAGGGCATGGAGGTTGTGACCGCCGCTGGGGCTGCGCATGAATGCCTGTTGCTGGAATACGCCGAACGGTCAAAACTGTATCTGCCGGTCGAGAATATCGAGCTTCTGTCCAAGTATGGGCATGAAGAGGGGCTGCTGGACAAGCTGGGTGGCGGCGCGTGGCAGGCCAAGAAAGCAAAGCTCAAAGAGCGCATTCGGGAGATGGCGGACAAGCTGATCCGGATTGCGGCCGAACGGGCCCTGCGCAAGGCTCCGATCCTTGAACCACCCCCGGGCATGTGGGACGCGTTTGCAGCGCGGTTTCCCTACCAGGAAACCGATGATCAGTTGAACGCCATCGCTGCGGTCATGGACGACCTGACAATGGGTCAGCCCATGGACAGGCTGATTTGCGGCGATGTGGGTTTTGGTAAGACCGAGGTGGCCATGCGTGCGGCCTTTGTCGCGGCCATGTCCGGTGTACAGGTCGCTGTGATCGCGCCAACGACATTGCTGGCGCGGCAGCATTACAAGAGCTTTGCCGAGCGGTTCAGGGGTTTTCCCATTGAGGTCCGCCAGCTTAGCCGCTTTGTCAGCGCTAAGGATGCCGCGGCGACCCGCGACGGTATGTCGAAGGGTACGGCGGACATTGTTGTTGGCACTCATGCGCTGCTGGCCAAGGGCGTGCGGTTCAACAACCTCGGCCTGCTTGTGATCGACGAGGAACAGAAATTTGGTGTCGGACACAAAGAGCGGCTGAAGCAGATGCGTAGTGATGTACACGTGCTGACGCTGACGGCCACGCCAATTCCGCGCACGCTGCAATTGTCACTCACAGGCGTGCGCGATCTGTCGATCATTGGCACGCCTCCGGTCGACCGGTTGGCGATCCGCACCTACGTGTCTGAATTCGATGCGGTGACGATCCGCGAGGCGCTGCTACGCGAGCATTACAGGGGCGGGCAATCATTCTATGTCGTGCCGCGCATCAGTGATCTTCCAGAGATCGAGGAGTTTTTGAAAGAGCAGTTGCCGGAGTTGACCTATGTGGTCGCGCATGGGCAGATGGCTGCGGGCGAGCTCGATGACCGCATGAATGCGTTTTATGACGGCAAGTTCGACGTATTGCTGGCAACGACGATTGTGGAATCGGGCCTGGATATCCCGACGGCGAACACGATGGTGATCCACCGGGCCGACATGTTCGGTCTGGCCCAGCTTTACCAGATTCGGGGTCGGGTCGGCCGATCGAAGACGCGGGCCTATGCCTATCTGACCACGAAGCCGCGTGCGCGTCTGACGACGACGGCAGAAAAGCGGCTGCGCGTGCTCGGGAGCCTCGACACATTGGGCGCAGGGTTCACGTTGGCGAGCCAAGACCTGGACATTCGCGGGGCAGGGAATCTCTTGGGAGAGGAACAGTCCGGCCAGATGCGCGATGTCGGTTTTGAACTGTACCAATCCATGCTGGAAGAGGCGATTGGCAAGATCAAGGCGGGCGAGATGGAAGGCCTGATGGATGATGACGGCCAATGGGCGCCGCAGATCAATTTGGGTGTTCCCGTGCTGATCCCCGAAGAGTATGTGCCTGATCTGGATGTGCGCCTGGGCCTGTATCGTCGCTTGTCAGAGTTGACCACGAAGGTAGAGCTGGAAGGGTTTGCGGCCGAGCTGATTGACCGCTTTGGCAAGCTGCCGCGCGAGGTAAATACGCTGCTGCTGGTCGTACGCATCAAGGCGATGTGCAAGCGGGCGGGGATTGCCAAACTGGATGGCGGGCCGAAAGGGGCGACGATCCAGTTCCACAATGACAAGTTCGCCTCGCCGCAGGGGCTGGTGGATTTCATTCAGGACCAGCGCGGTCTGGCCAAGGTCAAGGACAACAAGATTGTCGTACGCCGCGACTGGAAGAAGGATGCCGACAAGATAAAGGGGGCCTTCGCCATTGCCCGCGATCTTGCAGAAAAGGTCGTGCAGCAAAAGAAGAAGGCAAAAGCCTAGGCCACGGCCTGTTCGGCCCGGCGCATCATTTGCATCAGGATCGATGCGACAACGCATGCGATCAGCACCATCGCAACCAGTGGCATGGGTGTGCCGTCAAACATCAGTCCCATAGGTGAGGCGAAGGCGGCCCCGAACACGGTCGATACGGCCCCGATTACCGACGCGGCCATGCCTGCAATGTGGCCCATCGGTTCCATCGCGATGGCGTTCAGGTTCGCGACGGTCAGGCCGCCCTGAAACATGACGCCCCACTGCCAGAAGATGTAGAACCAGAACAGGCCTGGCATGTCGGCCACCATCCAGAACACGAAGATGGTTGAGATGATGACTTGTGCCGTCAGCGCCCATGTCACCAGTCTTCGCATCCCGAACCGCCCCACGATCGCGGCATTCAACAAGCTGGATACGCCAGAGGCCAATGCGATGGCCCCGAACCAGAGCGGGAAGCTGTCAGCCCGGTCAAAAGATGTTTCGAAGATGGGCTGCACCATGGTGAGGATGGAAAAGAGGATCATCAACATCAGCGTTTGAACGCAGATCGACAGGCGCACTGTGCGATGCATGAACATCTGCCGTACTGCATCTTTCATCAGTGACCAACGCAGCGGGCGGCGATTTGCCGGCGGCAAGGTTTCGTCGATGCGCGTGCCGAACCAGATCAGCAGCAAAACCGCAAAGATAAGGAACGCCGGGAAAATCGCCCGCCATCCGGCCGCGTCCGCGATGATCTGGCCCAAGAGGGGGGCAATTGCAGGCACCAGCAGAAAAACCATCATGGTCAAGGACAGAATGCTGGCCATGGCACGTCCCGAGTAAAGATCACGGATGATCGCAGCGGACACAACCCGTGGACCTGCGGCGCCCAGACCTTGCAACACGCGCGCTGCCAGCATCAGTTCAAGTGTGGGCGCCACCCAGCTGAGCACAGCCCCAAGTGCGTAGACTGCAAGGCCCACATACACGATGGGCTTGCGCCCGATGGCGTCCGACAACGGGCCGGTGACAAAGGTGCCAGCGCCCATACCAATCACGAAAAAAGTCATGACCAGCGCGGCCTGTGCCACCCCACCCGGAGCGATTTCGGTTGCAATATCTGGCAGAGCCGGCAGCATCGCATCAATAGAGAACGCAATCGTCGCAAACATCATCGCCATCAAGGTGATGAATTCGGCTTTGCCCAATCGTTGTCCCTTAGGATCGGTCAAGGTGACTGCGGCCCTTCTCGGCTTCTTGTGACACGACATCGCGCCACATTGGCCGTCTAATTCGAGAATGGCAACGACTTATGGTTGAAAATCTATCGTTTGGTCAAATTGTGAACGTTCGGAACCGTCAGGTCGCGCCCTCGCTCAATTCCGAGATCACCTTTGCCCAAAGTTCAGGCGGTTGTGCACCGGGAACCGCGTGTTGATTTGCCACGACAAATGTGGGTACCGATCCGATCCCCATCTGGCGGCTATGGGCATCCCGCGCGGCGATATCGTCGCGATCCGCATCCGAGGCCAGAAGACGCCGCACAACGCTGGCGTCCATGTCGATACTGTCCGCGATATCGGCCAGAACATCGTGATCTCCGATATCCCGCGTGTCCACGAAATAGGCTTTGAACAGGGATGATACGGCTGCTGTCTGTTTGCCCTCGATCCCGGCCCAGTGGATCAGGCGATGGGCGTCGAGTGTATTGGGCGTGCGTTTCATCCCTTCGAAGTCAATCTTGAGACCCGCCTTTTCAGCATGTTCAACAACCGGTGCATAAGCACGCACCGCACCTTCCTTGCCGCCGAACTTGCCTTCCAAATAGGCGCGCCGGTCCATACCTTCGGCAGGCATATCGGGGTTCAACTGAAAGGGGTGCCATTCGATGACGAACGGGTGATCCGGGTGCGCCTCAAGTGCCCGATCCAGATGGGCCTTGCCGATATAGCACCACGGGCAAATGGGGTCGGACATGATATCGAGCTTGATCGAATTGGACATCAGGGGGCTTTCGTCGCTAGTGGCCAGAACAACGGCAATCGCCGCCGCACCAGCTTGCCATTCGCGCCTGTAGGCAGCATGGGCAGGTGAACATAGGCGCGAGGTTGCTTGTATCGCGCCAGCTTGGTGTCGACATAGGCACGCAAACTGTCCTCGTCCAGAGGTGTGTCGGCTGTGTAGAAGGCGGCGATGATGAAGACGCCCGGCTTGACTTGGATCTGCGTGACCCCAACAGCGGTCAGGCCAGGGGCATCCGCCAGGACCGCCTCGACCTCGAGCGGAGACACGCGATATCCACCCGCATTCATCATGTCGTCATTGCGGCCCAGATAGGTGATCTGTCCGTCATCATCCATTGCCCCCACATCCCCGGTGAGAAACCAGTCCTTGTCAAAGCGAGCTGCTGTGTCTTTGGGGGCGTGCAGGTATTCCAGCATCAGGCCGGGATCGGATCGATGCACGGCAATGGTGCCAGGCGTGCCACGCGGAGTGGGGCCATGGTCACCCAGGATGGCAATATGCCGTCCTGCCTGTGGTTGGCCCAACGCACCCGGCCTGGCTGGCTTGGCGGGGCTGGCCGAAATGAACGTTGAGCATTCTGACATGCCGTAGGCTTCGAAGAGGTCGGTACCGGTTGCGCGTCGCCATGCGTCCAGCGTGGTTTGTGGCAGCTTTTCCCCCGCGCTCAGACCGTGTCGCAGATTCGGCAATGTCGGCAGGGCTGTCCGGTCCATCATCTGACGATATACGCCTGGCGCTGCTGCAAAGATCGTGGCTTTGTGTATTGCCAGAAGCGAACCAAGCGCGTCGGGTGGTGTGCCCGCTGTCGGGATGAGGGCCGTTGCCCCAACGGTCCATGGGTCCATCAATCCTGTGCCCAGCGTGTAGGTCCAATTGAATGCCCCTGCATGCATCAGCACATCGTCGTTGCGCAGTCCGTACCATCCGTCATGCATCATCTGCCGTGCCCAGATGGCGCGGTGCGCATGGGCCACCGCCCGAGGCTGGCCCGAGGTTCCGGACGTATAGATAATGTAACCCGGCCGTTCAGGGTCATCCATGTGCCAGTCGGCACCTGGATGTTCACGCAGGGCCTGCAACGTGGCGAGGCCGATTTCCGGTGCGCCGGGGGCTGTCGTTACATCCGGATCCCGCAGGATCAGCCGCGGGCGTAGGTCTGATACGATCTGTGCCACCTCTTCTTCCGTCAATGCTGCAGATGTCGGGACGGGGACCAGCCCCACGGCCAGTGCCCCCAAATAGGCGATGGGAAAGTCGATCGTGTTCCCCAGACGCAGCAGCACGATATCGCCAGGGATGCATCCTGCGGCCAGAAAGCCCCCGCCGGTGCCTAATACAGCACGTTTCATGGCGCCATAGGACATCGATTTGGCAGTTTGCCCTTCTACGACGGATACGGCAATTTTGTCCGGGTACGTGTCGGCGCGATGCAAAACGTGCGCGGCCATGTTGAACGGGGTCGGGTAGGGTGGCATCGGACCGCTGTTGACGATGCTCAGCATGGGTGGCGTTGCAAGCATGGGGCCTGCGTCCTATAGAGGTCGCCATGCAAGGAAAAGATCCCAAGACGCTGATCCAGATCGCCCGCTCCACGGGCCAGGACGAAACGGCTGAACCGCTGGATTTGGGCGCGCGTGTGCGTGAGCTGCGCAAGGCGCGTGACTGGACGTTGGAGCAGGCGGCAAACCAGGCCGGATTGGCCCGGTCGACCCTGTCCAAGATCGAAAATGGACAGATGTCGCCGACTTACGAGGCACTCAAAAAGCTGGCCATAGGCCTTGAGATCAGCGTGCCGCAACTTTTTACCCCGCCGGAAAAAGGCCAGATCAACGGCCGCATGGTGGTGACGCAATCGGGGCAGGGCAATGCGCAAGCCACGGTCACCTATGAACATGAGCTGCTGGCAGAGACGCTGACCAAGAAGCAAATGCTGCCCTACCGAGCACGCGTGCGTGCGCGGTCGATGGACGAGTTCGATGGCTGGGTGCGGCACGATGGCGAAGAATTCCTGTATGTGCTGACCGGAGTTGTCCGCCTGTATACCGAGTTTTACGAGCCCGTCGATATGCGCCGGGGCGATAGCGCCTACTACGATGCCACGATGGGACACAACGTGGTGTCCGTCAGTGACGAAGATGCTTTGATCTTGTGGGTGACATCGCTCGCTTAATGGCGCTCACGCCGTGTGCAGGGCTTGCGCGTGCTGCGACAGGAAGGCGTCAAACGCGTCCTGCGCTTCTTTCAATGACATGTCGTGGGTTGCGGCGAGGTAACTTTCGAAACGGTCTTGATCTGCCTTGAGAAAGGGCATCGCGCTGGCTTCGAGTTTGGGAAATTCCTGGCACAGCGCGTGGTAGCTGTCCGCCCAATTGCGGGTCAGATCATTCCAGTTCATGTATACCCCCGATTACCTTTGGTTTACCACGTGCGTTGATTGCATGTGGCGGCCAGCAGGTCCCACTGCAGGCCAGACATCCACCCTGCGCCAGACAATATTGCAAATTCGTGACAGTTCAACCTTTGATCAGAAGCAGTTTGCGCAGGATCGGATGTGCGATCAGAGCTGTCAAAAGTTGCACGCCGACGAAGGCCGCAACATGCCCCGGGTAAATGCCTGCAAACGTGTCGGAAAATCCGCGTGCAATGGTGACTGCCGGATTGGCAAAGCTGGTTGAGGCCGTGAACCAGTAAGCGCCGGTGATGTAGATTGCGACCAAAGTCGGTACTGCCTCGGGGCGCGAACGCAGGCCACCGAAGATCACGAAGAGCAATCCAAAGGTGGCTACGCCCTCGGACCACCATTGCGCGAGACCGGTCCGATGCAAGGTTGTGGAACTCTGCAAGACGGGCAAATCGAACATGAGGTGCGTGGCCCAGACGCCCAGAATGCCTCCCGCAACCTGCACAGCCCCATAACCAAGCGCAGGGCGCGTGGCGATGTCGCCCCGCAACCAAAAGGCCAGCGTGACTGCCGGATTGAAATGCGCGCCGGAGATCGGGCCAAGCACGGTGATAATCACGTAGAGCATGCAGCCGGTCGCGATAGCATTTGCCAGCAGGGCGATGGCGACGTTTCCGCCTGCAAGCGCCTCGCCCATGATGCCCGACCCGACCACGCCGATAAGAAGCAGCGCGGTGCCCAGCCCTTCGGCCCAGAGTTTCTGTGTCATGTCAGTGGCCGAGGGTCAGTTCGCGTCCCACCACCAGAACTGGGGCATCCAGTCCGGCCCGTCTCCATAAAGAGGGATCACATCGGGGTGTTTCATTTCTGAGACATGAGCGATGCGGCCGGTCGTGAATTGCCAGAACGGTACGACGTAGCGCCCGGCGGTCAGCAACCTGTCGAGCGCGCGCGTGGCTGCAATGCTGTCCTCACGCGTTGTGGCGGTCAGCATGGCGGTGATCATGGCGTCGATGGCCGGGTCCTGCACACCCATCAGGTTGCCGGAGCCGTCCTCGACCGCCGCGTCGGTTCCCCAATAGAACCATTGTTCATTGCCGGGGCTCAGCGACAGGGCGCGGCGGATGTAGGTCATGTCGAAGTCGAAACTGTCTTCGCGTGCCGTGAACTGAGCGCCGTCCACAAGGTCAACGGTGACGTCAATGCCAAGCTGCTCCAATGCCTGGATGTAGAGGTTGGCAATCGCCCGGTCCTCGGTCCGTTGTTGGTCCAGCAGGATAGTAAAACGCATCGCCTGACCGTCAGAGTTGCGCAGCTTGCCTTCTTGTGTTGTCCAGCCGGCCTCTTCCAGCAGGCCGATGGCACGTCGCAAGGCCCTGCGGTTGCGCAGGGTGCCGTCGCTTTCGGGCAGGGCGTAGCCTTCCATGACGCCGGGTAGCAGTTTGCCGTTGAACGGGGCAAGAAGCTCTGCGACGCGGCCCTTGGCGGCGCCCGGCTCCATCGCGAGTAGCGAGTTCGAGAAGTAGGAGGTGATGCGGGGCTGTGCGCCGCCGGTCAGCGTGTCGTTGATGTATTCGAAGTTGAAGGCGGTGATCAGGGCCTCGCGCACCCGCCAGTCATCAAAGGGTGCGCGGCGGGTGTTCATGACAAAGCCGGTGATGCCTGACGGCTTCTGGTGGGTGATCTCGGTCTTGATGACATTACCGGATTGGACGCGCGGGAAGTCATACTCGCTGTTCCAGGTTTCGGCATTGAACTCACGCCATGCAGAAATGTCACCTGCCTTAAAGGCCTCCAGCACCACATCGCCATCGCCGTAGAAATCAATTTTGATCTCATCAAAGTTGAATGTGCCACGGCGGAAGTTCAGGTCGTTGCCCCAGTAGTCCGGGTTGCGGGTCAGCGTGACATAGCGTGACCCCTCATAACCGCTGACCACATAGGGGCCGGAGCCGATGGGCACGTCGTTGATCGTTGAATTGGCAAAATCTTTGCCCTCCCACTGCGCCTTTTGAAGGATCGGACGCATCCCGGCGAGCAGGGCCAGTTCCCGGTTTTCCGTGTTGAAGGTGAAGCGGATGCTGCGCGGGCCGGTTTGTTCAAGGCTTTCGATCTGCGTCCACAGGCTACGATAGCGACCGTGCCCTTCGGTGCCGAGCTTTTCATAGGACCACAGCACATCCTCGACCGTCACGGGGCTGCCGTCCGAAAACTGCGCCTCTTCGCGTAGGGTGAATTCGACCCAGGACCGGTCCTGGTCCGTCTCAATCGATTCGGCGAGCAACCCGTAAAGGGCAAACGGTTCGTTTCGGCTGCGACCCATCAGGCTTTCATGGGTCAGAAAGCGCAGCTGCCAGGGCACGTTGCCCTTTTGAATGTAGGGATTGAGCGAATCAAAGCTGCCAGTGTTGGCCAGCGTGATGGCACCACCCTTGGTGGCATCGGGGTTTGCGTGCGGAAGGGCCACAAAATCCGGTGGAAGGGCAGGGTCGCCATACATAGCTATGCCATGGCTTGGCTCTGCTTGTGCCGTGGCGGCAAGTGATACTAGGCTCGCAAGAATCACGCCGGCACCTTTGATTTTGGTGCGTCCAATTTGGAAAAAATGCCTGCTCATTTCGTAAACAATCCTTGATCGCCCTTGTTTTGTTAACAATAGCGGCCCTTGGACATTTACGCATTATCAAACTTTTAGCTTGGACTCTTCGGGCGGATTTGCGTATAACGAGGTCACTGCTCGATAGGTTTCTTGCCTGTATGAAACCTGCCTCAATAACTTAACGCCAGCTTCGTGCTGGCGTTTTTTTTGTGCGGAAGGCAGCCGCACGAGCTGTGTAGCCATTCCTTTCGCATGTGCAGCATGACAGGATGTGCCCAGCTTTGACGAAAGGATCCCGCCCATGGCTTTTGAGATTTCCCTGACCGGTAAAACGGCTGTCATCACCGGTTCGAATTCGGGCATCGGCCTCGGGATGGCGTGGGAGCTGGCGCGCGCCGGGGCGGATGTGGTTTTGAATTCTTTCACGGACCGGGCCGAGGATCACGCGCTAGCCAAGGAAATCGCGGATGGGACCGGAACAAACGCACGCTACATTCAGGCGGACATGTCCAAGGGTGATCAATGCCGCGCCCTGATCGAAGAGGCGGGCGCATGTGATATCCTGATCAACAACGCAGGTATTCAGCACGTGGCAGGCATTCCCGATTTCCCGGTCGAGAAATGGGATGCCATCATTGCCATCAACCTCAGCTCTGCCTTTCATGCCACAGCCGCGGCCCTGCCGATGATGCGTGCCGCTGGCTGGGGCCGGGTCATCAATGTCAGCTCGGCCCACGGGTTGACGGCATCGCCGTACAAGTCGGCCTACATCGCCGCCAAACACGGTGTTGTCGGCCTGACCAAGACCACGGCACTGGAAACGGCTGAAGAGCCGATCACCGCCAATGCCATTTGCCCAGGCTATGTGCTGACGCCGCTGGTCGAAAGCCAGATCCCCGACACGATGAAAGAATACGACATGGGGCGCGAAGAGGTGATCAAGAACGTCATGCTCAAGCGTCAGCCCTCCAAGGAATTCGCAACGACCGAACAGATGGGCGGCACTGCAGTCTTTCTATGTTCACCTGCGGCGGATCAAATCACAGGCACGACCATCAGTGTCGACGGGGGTTGGACGGCGCTCTGATCCATCTTCATCTTGCCAAGTAAACTCCCGCCGGAGGCTCCTGTACTTCCCACCAGATCAAAGGGTTGATCCATGACGCGCAAGAAAATCAACGTGGCACTGCAGGGGGGCGGGGCACATGGTGCGTTCACATGGGGTGCGCTCGACGTTCTGCTGGCCGATGATCGGATCGAAGTGGCGGGGATTTCTGGCACATCTGCCGGAGCTTTGAACGGTGCGGCCGTCAAGGCAGGGCTGGCCATCGGGGGCGAAGATTCAGCGCGCGAGAACCTGGATTGGTTATGGTCACAAGTGGCCGGTATTCAGGATATGCGCATTGCTCAGTGGATGGCGCCCTTTGGCCCCGCTCAGGTGTCGCTGGCGCTGGAAAATTCGCTGCCCTATGCGGTTGGCGAAGCTGTTGGGCGCATGATGTCGCCTTATCTCTATGGCCCATTCTATCGCAATCCGCTGACAGACATTGTCGCCAAGTTCAACATGGACAAGGTCTGTTGCGAAGAGGGTCCGCAATTGTTCATCAACGCGACGCGCGTGCGCAACGGCAAGTTGCGGGTCTTCAAGCAGGCAGAGGTCACGCCGGATGTGATCATGGCGTCGGCCTGTTTGCCGACGCTGTTTCAGGCGGTCGTCGTTCACGACAGTGAAACCGGTCAGGACGAAGAGTTCTGGGATGGTGGGTATACTGGCAATCCCGCGCTGTTCCCGCTCTTTGATGTCTCATTGCCGGACGACATCGTTGTTATCAACATCAACCCGCTCGAGCGTGAGCAATTGCCGCGGACGCCGCAGCAGATCCAGAACCGGATCAACGAGATCAGCTTCAACTCATCGCTCCTGCGCGAGATGCGCGCCATCTCATTCGTGAAACGGTTGATTGACGAGGGCACGATTGAGCGCGGCAAGATGCGTCGGGTGAACATGCACATGATCGCTGACGTTGCGTTGATGAACGACCTGAGTGTTGCGACCAAGATTGTCCCGAATGGCTTTGTCATGGGGCGGTTGCGGGATGCGGGCGCGCGCGCAGCAGAGGAATTCCTGGCAGCGCATTTCGACCGGATCGGCAATGGTGACAGTGTGAATATGCCCGAGATGTTCAGTTGAACTTCTGCGATCCCTGTCACTTGGGCGGTTTGGTGGGATCTTTGCCGTTGGGATAGACCAGCCCGGCAGAGATCACCAGTTTCGCGGCATCTTCAACCGACATGTCCAACTCAATCACGTCTTCGGCCGGAAGAAACAGCAGAAAGCCCGATGTCGGGTTTGGCGTCGTGGGAACAAAGATGCTGAGCAGTGCGCCAGTGTTTCCGGCCCGTTCGCTGACTTCGCCCTTGGCCGTGGTCGAGATGAAACCGATGGCCCAGATTCCCTTGCGCGGGTACTCGATCAGGCACGCCTTTTCAAAAGACCGCTCGGACTGGGCAAAGATCGTCTCCGAAATCTGTTTGATCCCGGAATAGATCGATCGGACAACCGGCGTTCGTTCCACCAGGCTTTCCGCATAGCGGATCAGCGACCGTCCGATGTAGCCCTTGGCGATCCAACCGATGAAGACCGTGAACAAAAGAAACACGATCACGCCCACACCGCGCACGTTCACGTGGATCCAGTCCGGGTTTGGCACACGCGCGCCGTTCTGATCGATGATGCGCGGGTTGTTCAGCCAATAGTTGACGATTGCATCCGGTTGCCACGCGCTTGGTACCAGCGGCCAGACAAACCCGTCGATCCACCCAATGACGGTCCAGATCAACCAGATGGTAAGGCCAACCGGCGCAATCACCACAAGACCTGTCAGGAACGATGCGCGCACTCTTGAAAACAAACCGGGTGGCCGCGGCGTTTCTGGATCAAAAGGCGTGTTCATCGGTGTCCCGGCACAAGTTCACGGAAGAAGTAAGTCAACGGCTCGGGCACTACAATGGTTTCCGCCCTTTATTCAGGCATTTGGCCCCATTGCGCCCAATTCCGTTGCAATGGCGGCTGCCAGCCGCGCATTGTTGCGCACCAAAGCGATGTTTGCCGTCAACGAACGCCCTTCGGTCAGTTCAAAGATGCGTTGCAACAGATACGGCGTCACCCCTTTGCCGGTGATGCCGTGTGCATCTGCGTCCCGTGCAGCCTGTGCGATGATGGGGGCAAGTGTTGCCCGGTCGATCTCGTCTGTTTCGGGGATCGGATTTGCGACCAGTTGTCCCCCCGGGATACCCATTGCGGCACGTTGCGCGTGGGCCGCGGCAATCGATGCGGCGCTGTCCATGCGAAGTGGGGCGGCAATGCCCGCACTGCGTGACCAGAAGGCGGGCATGTCATCCTGCCCATAGGCAATGACCGGCACACCTTGAGTTTCTAGGACCTCGAGCGTCTTCGGAATGTCGAGGATGGCCTTGGCCCCGGCCGCAACCACAGTCACGGGGGTTTGCGCCAGCTCCAGCAGGTCGGCAGAGATATCAAAGCTATTTTCAGCGCCTTTGTGCACACCACCGATCCCGCCGGTGGCAAAAACGGAGATGCCTGCGATCCGGGCAGCGATCATTGTGGCGGCGACCGTTGTCGCACCCGTGCCACCGTTGGCAATGCAAGTCGCCATGTCCGCGCGGCTCAGCTTGGCCACGTTCTTGGCCTGTGCCAGCGTTTCAAGCTGTGTGTCTGTCAGGCCCACATGCAAAGTGCCGTCGATCACGGCCATCGTCGCGGGTACAGCTCCGGCCGCGCGGATGTCAGCCTCGACTTGGCGCGCGACCTCGAGGTTCTGCGGATAGGGCATGCCGTGCGTGATGATCGTGCTTTCCAGCGCAACAACCGGCGCGCCAGCGGCCAATGCGTCTGCGACTTCGGGCGAGGGGGTGAACAGCGTCATGTGGGCGTCTTTCCTGAAACATAAATCGCGGCGGCTTCCAACGCGGCGTGCAGCGCTTCCGGGCGATCTGCCCCCCGGACTTCCGCCGCAATGTTGGCTGCCATGAATGTGTCGCCGGCGCCGGTGATCCGGGTGACCAGCACTTGCGGGGGTGTTTCGCTGACCAACCCGTCAGCTGATCCTTCGGTGGCCGTGTTGCCGCCATCTGTCACAAGAACACGGGCCGCGCCGCGGTCCAGCAACCCCTCGGCCGCGTCCATGGATGTTTCGAAACCGCGTTGGCAGAGTAGGCCCGCTTCTTCGAGGTTCACGTAGAGCGTCCCGCGGCTGTGCGTCAAAAACGGACCCAGCCGTTCGGCCTTGCCGGGAGAGGCCGGGGCGACGCGCAGGTCTGCATTTGCAAGAACCGGGCTGGTCGCAATTTCGTTCAGCAGGTCCAGTGTCAGGTTGCCATCAAGGGCTGCAAGGCCGGTGTAGGGCGCGCGATCTGTTGCGATGGTGCCATCGGTCAGCGGGCGCAAGATCTTGGCTCCGGCGCTTTCCAGCGAATGCGCGTCTGCGATGGCTGCGATCAGGCCATTGGCACCTTCGACGGCCATGTACTGGTCGGTTGGCAAGTCTTCGGAGCGATAGACGGTGTCCGTGATCATGCCGCGCGCGGTGCAGGCCGCGATCAACTCGTCCCCTTCAGCATCGCGGCCAATGGCCGTCAGCAAGGCTGGTGTCAGGCCGAAACGGGCCAATGTCATGGCGATGTTCATGGCAACACCGCCGGGTAGGCGGGTGATCCTGCCCGGCACGTCTGATCCTTGGCGCATCGCCAGCGGCGCGCGGCCGATCACGTCCCAGAGGACGGAACCGATGCAGAGAATGTCATGTGATCGCGTCATGCCCGCCTTGTGCCGTCCACTGCGGGAAGAGGCAAGGGGATGTGGTCACCGGGTCGGGACGGCGAATGTCAAAGCGGCCCAGAACGTGTCCCATACGACGTCGCCGCCATCTGTTATCGGCGCGATCGAAACGGCATCAAAGAGGTATGTATGGCCGGGTTCCACCGGAACAGATGCAATGCCCGCATCGTCCGTGCGATGCAGGGTGACGGCAACACTTCCATCAGGATCACGATCAAACACCTCGACCTGTACGTCTGGGCGCACAGCACCGTCGAGATTGACTTGAACCCGCATGGTGCCATCGAACGCTGGCGCGTAGGGGTTGGTCAACGCTATGAATTCGGTTTTCAGACCCAGTGCCCGATCCGCGCCTTGACCATCTCCAACAGCGATCAGGGACTTAGCGTGGCGGGTGTAGCGTTCTTTGAAAGGTGGCTCAGGGAAGCCATTGCTGGCGTGCCGGGCTTCGATGTTCGCGAAATCCTTGTGATCGGCGAATTTCTGAAACTTTGCCCAGTCTTTATACGTTAATGAAGACGATGTCGTTTCATGCACAACCACGACCAGACCGTCGACAGGTGCGGACACATCAAGGGCCGGATTGTCACCCATTCGCGCTTCGACCGGGCGTATGGTGTCACCGACCACCACGTCGAACCGTTCGATGCGACGTTCGAAATAGGCGAGATTCACGCCTTCGAAGTTCTCACCATTTTTAAGTCGTGCCACGATTTTACCCGATGGCTCCACTTGATACGTCTCTGGTTCGATCCAGAATTCATGAGCGGTTGCGCTTGTCGTCAGGATGGCGCACCAAAGAGCAAATAGAAGACGGACGATATACATGCAGGCTGCCTTTGTTCGAGTGCCTTTGAAGCTGCGGCTTTGGGCGGTGTTGTCAACTCTTTGCTGGGCGATTTGGTCCAATGTGGCTGTGGCTCACGAAGTTGTGCCGACGATTGCAGACCTGACCGTTGTGGATGGTGCGGTGCGGCTTGAGGTGCGCGTGAATGTCGAGGCGCAGTTGTCGGGCATCGATCTGGATGTTGTGGCAGATACGGACAATGCCGAGAATGCGGGCGATTATGACGCCTTGCGCGCATTGAGTGGCGCAGAGGTCGAGGCGCGTGTTTCTACGCTTGTGACGACATGGAACAGTTTGCCGTTGCTGATCGCCAATGGTGAGCCCGTTGCACTCAGCCTTGAAAATGTGACCGTGCCCGAGGTGCCAAATGAAGAGCTTGCGCGCATTTCCGACGTGGCGCTGACCGGATCTGTCCCCGCGGGGACAAACGTTTTGCAGGTGGCCTGGCCTGACGGTGCGGGGGATCTGATCCTGCGCCAGCAAGGGGTAGAGGCGCCCTATACCGGGCTGATTGGTGGTGGCGAGAACAGTGGCCCGATTGCGGTTGCCGGTGGGGATGAGGCGTCTGGCTGGCAGACTTTTGGTGCCTACGTCCCGGTTGGCTTTGACCATATCCTGCCTAAGGGGTTGGATCACATCCTGTTCGTTCTTGGTCTTTTCTTCCTGTCGACCCGTTTGGGTCCACTTCTGTGGCAGGTCACGGCCTTTACGTTGGCGCACACGGTCACGCTGGCGCTTGGCGCGCTGGGGCTGGTGAACCTGCCCGGCAGTATCGTTGAGCCCTTGATTGCGGCCTCGATCGTCTATGTCGCGGTCGAGAACATCTTTGCCCGTGGTCTCAACCGGTGGCGACCGATGATCGTGTTTGGCTTTGGTCTGTTGCACGGCCTTGGCTTTGCGTCCGTGCTGGGGGAGTTCGGCCTGCCAGAGGGGCAATTCATCCCGGCCCTGATCGGGTTCAATGTCGGGGTTGAACTGGGCCAGCTGACCGTCATTGCGCTTGCGGCCTTTGCCTTGTGGCTGGGTGTGCGTGCCGCACGCGTGTCTGACCTTGAGGGGCAGGAAGAGACGATCACCGACTACAATGTCATGTTCCGGGCATGGTCCATGACCGGATCGCTGATCATCGCGGTTGTGGCGATCTATTGGGTGATTGAGCGGACGCTGCTTTAACCCAGTGGGTCCATCAGGCGGGCAAGGGCGGCGGCGGGATCCTCGTCGCCCCAAATCTCTTCGCCGACGCCGAAGAAATCGGTGATGGGGGCGAGCCGCTTGACGATGTCGAGGGTCAATCCACCCTCGGCCACGATTGGCACCTCGATCATCTCGGACCACCAGGCGAACAGGTCGTGCTCTGCCGTGGCTTCATCTCCGACCCCGGTGAGCGGGCCGAAGGCGACATAGTCGGCACCGGCTTCGCCTGCTGTCATGCCGTCATGGCGGGATGTGCCGCAGAAGCTGCCAACAATGGCATCCGGGCCAAGCGCCTTGCGCGCATCGCGGACCGATTTCGAGGCATCGGACAAGTGTACGCCATCCAGACCCAGACGTTCGGCGAGTTGTGTATGATCGTTTACCACGATGGCCACGTCATTGGCATGGGCCACTTCACGGCAGGCATCGGCGGCGCGGGAAATACGATCTTCGTCCCGGGTGGCCAGGGCCAGACGGATGCACGCCACGTCATGTGCATCGAGGACCGAGGCCAGTTGATCGGGGAACACCGACAATTCGAACACGGGCGGGGTCAGAAGGTAGATCTGCGGCTGCTCGGGGGCACTCATTGGCGTGGTCCTTTTGTTCTGTTTGTCGCTCTAGCCGAAACCATGGCACTTGGAAACTTTTTTGCCTCCGGCGGGGATTTTTTGGAAACAGGGAAGGGGATTGTCGGGCCGTCCGCGTCGGGGTAGACGGCGCGCCATGACACCGACATTTGTGCTGACACGCCCCCAGATGGGCGAGAACATCGGGGCTGCGGCCCGGGCGATGCTGAACTTTGGCGTGGACCGGATGCGCATCATTGATCCGCGCGATGGCTGGCCGAACCCGGCAGCGGTGGCCATGGCCAGCGGGGCAGGCCGTGTGCTGGATGCGGCCACGGTGCATCCGGACGTGGCGGGCAGCCTGTCGGATTGCAGCTTTGTCTATGCCACGACTGCGCGGATGCGCGACATGACCAAGCAGGTCTTCAGCCCCGAGGCGGCTATGCAGGATGCGGCGCGCCGGATTGCCGAGGGCCAGCATGTGGCCGTGATGTTCGGCCCGGAACGCGCGGGCCTTGAGAACGAGGATATCGCGCAGGCCAATGCCTTGATTTCGGTCCCCGTGAACCCGGAGTTTCCGTCTTTGAACCTGGCCCAATGCGTTTTGCTGGTGGGCTATGAGTGGATGCGTGCGAGTGCAGAGGTAGAACATCGCGTGGTCGAGATGGCAGGCACGGACTGGGCCGACGGCCATGAGATTGACCACTTGGCGCGTCATTTCGAGGAGCGGCTGGAGGACGCCGGTTTCTTTTTCCCCGAGCACAAGGCGCCAAGCATGAAGATGAACCTGCGCAATCTGTGGAGCCGGATGCCCCTGACACGTGCCGACGTACAGACCCTGCATGGCATGCTGCGTCAGATGGTCCGCTGGGCGTCGCGTCAGTGACGCTGGACCTTGGGTACGGGCAGGCCTAGGTTGCGCGTCAACACAGAAACCCGAGGCTGAAATGGCAAAGAACCGCAGCATTTTCGAAGAGGTTGGCACCACTGAAAAACAGGTGGTTGAAACCGGGGTCATCGATAAGGGCAGGGGCGGTGCGCGCGGTGCCATCCGGGTCTGGCTGATGATCCTTTTCGCCCTCGTGGTCGTGATGATCGCGGTGGGTGGTTTGACCCGTTTGACCGATAGCGGCCTGTCCATCACGGAATGGCGTCCCTTTACCGGGGCCATTCCGCCGCTGAACGAAGCGGATTGGCAGGCGGAGTTTGCCCTGTACCAGCAGATTGATGAGTTTCGTATCCAGAACCAGTGGATGACGCTTGCCGATTTCAAGGTCATCTACTGGTGGGAATGGGGGCACCGGCAGTTGGGTCGGGTCATTGGTCTGGTCTGGGCCATTGGGTTCTTCTGGTTCCTGATCCGCCGCCAGATACCCACGGGTTGGACGCCGCGATTGTTGGGGCTGGGTGTTCTGGGTGGCCTGCAAGGGGCCATTGGCTGGTGGATGGTTGCCAGCGGCGTGACGCAGGGCGAGGGCATGGTGGATGTGGCCAGCTACCGGCTTGCCACGCATCTGGGCCTTGCCTTTGTCATTCTGGGTTTCATTGCATGGTATACCTACCTGCTTGGCCGGTCCGAGCGGGATCTGATGCAGGCGCGCCGGTCGAAAGAGGCCAAGCTGTTTTCGATGTCGACGGGCCTGATGCACTTTGCCTTTCTGCAAATCCTGATTGGGGCGCTTGTGGCTGGGATTGATGCAGGGCGATCCTATACTGATTGGCCTTTGATGGGCGGGCAGGTGTTCCCGGCCAGTGCATTTGTGTTTGAACCCTTCTGGCGGAATTTCTTTGAAAGCCCTGGGCTGGTCCAGTTTATCCACCGCGTGACCGGCTATCTGCTGTTTGCCTTTGCCGTGGTGGTCTGGTTGCGCGGACGCAGATCGGCGCATGAGAACACGCGCTTTGCTTTCAATGCCGTCTTTGCAGCGATGAGCCTGCAGATCGTACTGGGCATCGCGACCGTGCTTTATGGCGCGCCATGGCAGGTGGCGATCCTGCACCAATTCCTGGCTGTGGTGCTTTGGGCGCTGATCCTGCGCGCCCGGTTCCTGTCGGCCTATCCCATTGCCACATCCATTCGAGGAACATCCTGATGAAAGCGTTTGACGACCTTTTGGCCTTTGACCACACGACACAGGCCTTGGGGCAGGTTGCGGGACGTCTGGGCTGGGACCAGGAGACGATGATGCCGCGCGGTGCCGCTGCCCAACGGGGCGAGGAAATGGCGGCGATGGAAAGCGTTCTGCATGCCCGCCGGACTGATCCGCAGGTGGGTGAATGGTTGGCCGCCATTGAAGGGGGCGTGCTGGATCAAGTGGGTGCGGCCAAGCTGCGCGAGATCAAGCGCAGCTATGACCGGGCGTCGAAGGTGCCGGCCGATCTTGCAGCCCAGATCGCGCGGGTGACGTCGACGGCACAAGGCAAATGGGCCGAGGCGCGCGAAGCGGATGATTACAAGGCGTTCGCGCCTGTGCTGGAGGAGGTTGTCACCCTCAAACGCGAAGAAGGTGCGGCGCTGGCCAATGGCGGCGATCTGTATGATGCGATGCTTGAGGATTACGAGCCGGGCACCACGGGCGCGGATCTGGAAGCGATGTTTGGGGCGCTGCGGCCCGCCCTGACATCCCTGCGCGCGGCCATTCTGGAGCGCCCTGCGCCCGATGGAGTCACCGGGACATTTGACGACGTGGTGCAGCTTCGGCTGAGCACGCTGTTGGCCAAGACATTCGGCTATGACATGGGACATGGGCGGATCGACAAGGCGGTACACCCATTCTCATCCGGGTCGGGCACAGACGTGCGGATCACGACGCGCATCAACCCCGAAGACCCGTTTAATTGTTTCTACTCGACCATCCACGAGGTCGGGCACGCCTGCTATGAGCAGAACATCGACGATGCCTATCTGATGACCGCGCTTGGGCGCGGGGTGTCGATGGGAGTGCATGAGAGCCAAAGTCGCATCTACGAGAACCAGTTGGGCCGCAGCCGTGCCTTTACCGGTTGGCTCTACGGTCAGATGCGTGATGCATTTGGGGATTTCGGGATCGAGAGTGAGGACGCTTTCTTTGCCGCGGTGAACACGGTGTCCAAGGGCTACATCCGGACCAAAGCAGACGAGGTGCAGTACAACCTGCATGTGCTGTTGCGCTTTGATTTGGAACGGGCGCTGATGTCCGGGGATCTGAGCGTTAATGACTTGGAAGCCGCTTGGAATGATCGGTTCGAGGCTGATTTCGGATATGCCGTCGATAAGCCGTCAAACGGTGTGTTGCAGGATGTGCATTGGTCCGTCGGATTGTTCGGGTACTTCCCGACCTACTCCTTGGGCAATGTCTATGCCGGGTGTCTGCATGAGGCTTTGCGTGCCGCCGTGCCGGACCTTGATGCGCAGTTGGCACAAGGGGATACATCGGCGGCGACGACCTGGCTGCGCGACAATTTGCAAACCCATGGCAGCCTGTACGAGCCGCGCGAGGTGATCGAACGTGCCAGCGGACGCAGCCCCGGCCCCGAGCCTTTGGTTGCATATCTTCGGGACAAGTTCGCGGGCATCTACAGGCTGTAGAACTGTTCTGCGCCACAGCATCGCCCAAGTGTGGGCCCAGCGGAGTCGCAATCGGCCACGATACTACTCTTGATAGTATTGAGAGGTGGCAGTGATGCGCGCAATTCTGGCGTTGGTTTTGATGGTCTTTGGCTTTCCAGCAGCTGCAGAGCCATCGCTTGATCGGCAGCTTTTTGACAAGGTTCAGGACGGTGACTTCATCGCCGTTCAAGCATTGGTCGAAGACGCACAACAGCGCTTTGAACGGGATGATCTGAGCGCGGATGACATGCGCGATTTGTTTATCGTATTGTCGCGCAGCCACCCGAAAACAACCACCTTTGTGAAGGAGTGGTTGAACCGGGACACCGGCAATCATTACGCGCGGATTGCCCGAGCCTGGAGCCTTTGGAATGCTGCGGGCGCAATCGCGTCAAGCCGCAACGGTTGGAGCTATGATGTCGCGCGCAAGATGCGGGACCAAGGCGTGCTGCATGCCCGGTTTGCCTATGCGGCGGCACCCGATCTGATCCCGGCCTCTGATGCGGTGATTGTCATGTATGGCTATGACAAACAGGTTGGTGATCCTGTCGCCGCTGTGAATCGTGTCATGGACAGTCATCCGAATTGGGGCACCTTGCAACGTGCATATGAATTTGTTGGGCGCTACGGAATGGAGGCGATAGCCACCTTTTGCCAGGAGTATGCCACTCGAATCTCGGACGAGGCGCGGACCTTGTGCCTGATGTACGGGCAGACGGTTTATGGCGAGGTAAGAAACCAGGACATCGCTGAGTGGCCGGACTACAACCCCGACAATCCGGACATGGTGTCAGTCAGATTGCTGAACATGATGAACAACTTTGGCTATGACGCGGTGTCCGAAGCTCAATTGGACTGGATCGAAAGTGCGTTCGTGAGCATGGAACCAGATCTGTATGAACTGATGGATCTGGACCGGTGGGCGAGCACGTTTCAAAACCGTTTCGGCCTCTACCACAAGCGCCGCAACATGAAGAACAAAATGCGACGGGCTCATCTTGAGCGCAGTCTTGCGTTCCTTGAGATGGACCCGCTCAATCTTCGCCTTTTGGACATGGTTGAAGATGTTCAATTCGAACTGCCGTGGATCACCGTATTTAACTCAGATGGCAGCGCGACGACACGGCGCGTGAACAGCGACGAAAGCGAGGTGGACAAGGCAGAGCGGCTTGAGGCGCTGGCCAAACAGAAGCGCGACTTTTCAGTTCGCAGGCTTCATGCTGCACCGTACTCAAGCGACTTTTGGCACAGATATGCGAGCGCGCATATCCAAAGCGATTTCAGTCAGTACTACGCTTACGAAGACGCCGAAATAAACGCACTTGTCTATGAAAGTGACATTGTTCGAGGGCTCGATTTGTATCTTTTGTCAAAGACCCGGCAAGTACAGACCTACTATGACGCCCAAAAGGATGGTGCGACACCGCAGTGGGTCAAGGCCGCCGAAAGCGTAGACTTTGAACGAGATATCTTGTGCCCATTTGTACGCGCAGAGCGGCTGCGGGCGCACATTTGCGAGCACGACGTGGATGTGTACCCAAGTTGCGCCGAACACATTCCGTTAATGGAAGAGAGCTATGCCATCGTCGTGGACATGGCACGTGATACGCCGCACTGCGACGCGGTGCGCGAGGCCGAGATCGACACGCTGTGGTACACGCCGATCCCGTTACAAGATGTTCTGCCGTCGCTGAACTGAAGATCAGCCTTCGCTGCCTTCTTCCTCTTCGTCACCCTGATCAGCGATCCATGCGACGCTGACGACTTCTTCGCCCTTGCCGGTGTTGAAGACGCGTACGCCTCCAGCGTTGCGCGAGCGGAAGCTGATGCCATCCACGGGCACGCGGATTGACTGACCCTTGGATGTAGCGAGCATGATCTGGTCATCCAAGTCGACGGGGAACGATGCCACGATGTCGCCGCCGCGCATGGCCTTGTCCATCGCCGCAACACCGAGGCCACCGCGCCCGCGGACGGGGTAGTCATGGCTGCTGCTGAGCTTGCCCGAGCCTTGCGCCGTGATCGTCAGGATCAGGTTTTCGGCCGCAGACATTTCTGCATAGCGTTCCTGGCTGATGGTTGCGTTGGCGTTGGTTTCTTCCTCGTCGGAGGCTTCGCCATCGTCGGCAAGCCCGGCGACGGCGCGGCGCATCTTGAGGTAGGCCGACCGTTCATCGCTGGTTGCGTCGAAATGCCGGATGATCGACATTGATACGACGCGGTCCGACCCGCTTAGCTTGACACCACGCACTCCGACAGAAGAACGGCTATTAAACACGCGTACGTCGGTCGCCGGGAAGCGGATCGCGCGGCCCGAATTTGTAACAAGCATCACATCGTCATCATTCGACGCGATACGTGCGTTGATCAGGGTCGTATCAGCGTGCTCATCCTCAAACTTCATCGCGATCTTGCCGTTCCGCATCACATTGGTGAAGTCCGACAGCTTGTTCCGCCGGACGGTTCCAGCGGAAGTGGCGAACACGACCTGCAGGTCATCCCATTCCTTTTCATCCCGGTCGACGGGCATGATGGCGGCGATACTTACGCCTTGGGGGATGGGCAGGATGTTGACGATAGCCTTGCCCTTGGATGTGCGACCGCCTTGCGGCAGGCGCCATGTCTTGAGCTTGTACACCATGCCATCGGTCGTGAAGAAAAGAAGCTGCGTGTGAGTATTGGCGACGAAGAGGGTGGTAATCACATCCTCTTCCTTGGTTTGCATGCCGCTAACACCTTTGCCGCCACGCTTCTGACTGCGGAAGTCTGCCAATGGCGTGCGCTTGATGTAGCCGCCGGATGTGACGGTCACGACCATATCCTCGCGCTCGATCAGGTCTTCGTCTTCCATGTCGCCGGACCAGTCGACAATCGCGGTGCGGCGCGGCACGGCAAACTGGTCTTTGACCTCTGTCAGCTCATCCGAGATGATGCCGAGAATCCGTTCGCGTGATCCCAGAATTTCGAGATATTCCGAGATCTTAGCAGCCAATTCTTCAAGTTCATCCGTGACCTCTTTGACGCCGATCTGTGTCAGGCGTTGCAGGCGCAGATCAAGGATCGCACGGGCCTGCACCTCAGTCAGGTTATAGGTGCCATCGTCGTGCATTTTCGACAATGGATCATCGATCAGACGCAAGTAGTCCGCGATGTCGGCTGCGGGCCAGCGGCGGGTCATAAGCTTTTCGCGTGCCTCTGCGGCGTCGGCGGAGGACCGAATGGTTGCAACCACTTCGTCCACATTCGAGACGGCCACCGCCAAACCGCACAGGATGTGCGACCGGTCGCGCGCCTTACGCAGGTTAAAGGCTGTGCGGCGGATCACAACCTCTTCCCGGAAGTCGAGGAAGGAGGTCAGGAAGCGGCGCAATGTAAGCTGCTCTGGACGGCCCCCGTTCAGCGCAAGCATGTTGCATCCGAAGTATGTTTGCATTGGCGTGAAACGGAAGAGTTGGTTCAACACGACCTCGGCCGTGGCATCCCGCTTCAATTCGACCACCACCCGCACGCCGTTGCGGTCAGATTCGTCCTGAACGTGCGAAATCCCTTCGATCCGTTTGTCACGCGCTGCCTCAGCGATGCGTTCGATCATCGTGGCCTTGTTCACCTGATAGGGGATCTCGTCGATGACAATGGCGTAGCGGTCTTTACGGATTTCCTCGACGCGGGTCTTGGAACGCACAATGACGCTGCCACGCCCTTCCAGATAAGCTTTGCGCGCACCAGACCGACCCAACATGATACCACCCGTCGGGAAATCCGGGCCCGGCACGTATTCAATTAGGTCTTCGGACGACAGGTCCGGATCTTCAATCAATGCAAGGCAGGCATCGACCACTTCGCCCAGATTGTGGGGCGGGATGTTCGTGGCCATGCCGACGGCAATGCCGCCCGCGCCGTTGACCAGCATGTTGGGAAAACGTGCAGGCAGGACAGTGGGCTCACGGTCCTTGCCGTCGTAGTTGTCCTGGAAATCAACGGTGTCCTTGTCGATGTCGGCAAGGACAAAGGCCGCTGGCTTGTCCATTCGTACTTCGGTGTATCGCATGGCGGCAGGGTTGTCGCCGTCCATCGAACCGAAGTTGCCTTGCCCATCGAGGAGCGGCAGGGACATCGAGAAATCCTGTGCCATCCGCACCAGCGCATCATAGATCGCGCCATCACCATGCGGGTGATATTTACCCATCACATCGCCTACGGGACGTGCCGATTTGCGGTAAGATTTGTCGTGCGTATTGCCGGTCTCATGCATCGCATAAAGAATGCGGCGGTGGACCGGTTTCAACCCGTCGCGCAGGTCGGGAATCGCACGGGAGACGATGACCGACATGGCGTAGTCCAGATAGGATGTACGCATCTCGTCTTCGATGGAGACCGAAGGTCCATCGTAGGCGGGCCGCTCAGGCATCATTTCATCATCGTTTTCAGGTGGTTGGGGCGTGTCGTTCACGTTTTTCTGCTCGTTCTTGCGCGTCACTAGATGTTGCGGTGAACCCTAGCAGAAACCACAGATAAGGTGCAATGCCGAGAGGGCATTCGGTGTCGATTGCAAATGATACTGTTTCGTCAGGCTGAACAGGATGCGCCACCCAGAACGCAGAACTTGGCGCAATGCGGGTGGTTGAGGGAGACGTCCGCCTCGGCCTGCGCGAGCGTTTCGCCCATCTCGAATTGCGGGTCGTAGGGCAGGAGGGTGCAGGCCAGAACGACGGGGGTTGCGGCCCCTTTGCGTTTGACCACCATGCGGGAGGAAGAACACATCACCGCGTCGGGATGTTTGTTCAGGATGCCCCAGCAGGCGGTCGTGATTTCGGGCACTTCGACATTGGCGTCCATTTCGGGGAAGAGGACCGTCATGCCGGGGTCCTGGGCGTCGATGTCCCAGCCGTGTTTGGCAAAGAGCGCGGCATATCCCACGCGTGCCTCATTTTCGTCTTCTGCCATTTCGATCCGGCCCGCGACAGCCAGTCGGGCCGCGATAGACGACAGCCAATCCACGCCGCGCAGGGTTTTGGCGAAAGTGCCGACACCGCGTTCCGTGTCGTGAACAGAGGCTGCGTGGTGGTCGAGCGAGATGCGGAAGGTCAGCTTGTCACCATAGGTCTCGACCAAGGGTACGATGCCGGCCTGGACCTTTGGGCGCGTCATTGGGGCCATGGCGTTTGTCAGGATCAGAACATCGTATCCGCGATCCAGCGACCGTTCGACCATGTCGAGGAAGGCGGGGTTCATGAACGGTTCGCCACCGGTAAAGCCGATCTCGCGCACGTTCCAATTGCGGTCTTCAAGCTGGTCGAGATAGCCGGAGACCTCATCCGCCGTCATGTATTCCAGCGCATCGTTGGTGGGCGAGCTTTCGATATAGCAGTTGGCACAGGCGATGTTGCACAGCGTGCCGGTGTTGAACCAAAGGGTTTCGGGATGGGTCAGCGCAACCGTTGCCCGCGCTTCGCCCTTGGCCGTTACATGGGGGTCCTGGAACTTGCCCAGATTTGCCAAGTCTTTCATATCGCCTGTTTCCGTCTTTTTCTGTGCGGTCCGAGCGTAGAGTTATGTCGTGCGGGGGCAAGGTGAAAGCGGACTGTGTCCCATTGACGGCTTTGTGATAGAAATATGTGACCGTGTGATGCAGGTGCAGCATCGGGCGTTGAGTATCTGTTTGAATCTGCTAGTGGTAGCGCAAACATTTTCTGGGCATGCAAGAGGGAGCCTTGCCATGGTATCGCGCGTTATCCCGGTCGATCCGTTTGATCTGGTGATCTTTGGCGGCACAGGAGACCTTGCACGCCGCAAGATTCTGCCGGGTCTGTTCCGCCGTTTTTGTGCAGGGCAAATGCCCAAGGGGGCCCGGGTGATCGGTGCCGCGCGCGGTGATATGGACAGTGCGGCCTATCGCGAGTTCGTGGCCGAGGCGATTGCAGAGTTTGGTGGGATCCACAGCTGTGAAGAAGGCACGCTGGCCGGTTTCCTGGAGCGGATGGAGTTTGTCACGATTGACGCCCGAGGCGACAAGGGGTGGGACGAGCTGGCGAAACTTGTCCGCCCGGATGTGGTGCGTGCCTATTACTTCTCTGTCGGTCCAAGCCTGTTTGCGGATCTGGCCCACCGGTTGAATGCGCATGGGCTGACCGATGCGGACAGCCGGATCGTGGTGGAAAAACCTTTTGGTCGCGATCTGCCCTCGGCACAGGCGCTGAACCGCGATCTGGCGATGCATTTCGACGAAAGCCAGATTTACCGGATCGATCACTACCTTGGCAAAGAGACGGTGCAGAACCTGATGGCTGTGCGCTTTGGCAACATGCTGTTCGAGCCGTTGTGGAATTCGCAATATGTCGACCACATCCAGATCACCGTGGCCGAGACGGTCGGCGTGGGTGGTCGGGGTGAGTATTATGACAAGTCGGGCGCGATGCGGGACATGGTGCAGAACCACCTGATGCAGCTTTTGTGCCTGATTGCGATGGAGCCGCCATCCAAATTCGATCCTGATGCGGTGCGCGATGAAAAGTTGAAGGTGATCAGGGCGCTGGATGATGTCGAGCCGTATCACATCGTGCGCGGTCAATATGAAGCGTCCGAGAGCGAGCCCGGCTATCGCGAGGCGGTGGGGGACCCGCGCACGCGCACCGAAAGCTACATTGCCATGAAGGTGGGCATTTCCAACTGGCGGTGGGCGGGGACGCCGTTTTACCTGCGTACGGGGAAGATGCTGAAAGCCCGGTCCAGCGAGATCACCGTGGTGTTCAAGGAGTTGAATCACTCGATCTTTGGTGAGCAATCGGATCATCGCAATGTCCTGTCGATCCGGTTGCAGCCGAACGAGGGGATTACGCTGGGCGTGACAATCAAGGAACCCGGTCCCGGGGGCATGCGTCTGGTTGATGTGCCGCTGGATATGTCCTTTGCCGAGGCGTTGGGGGCGGATGGCGCGGATCAGACCGATGCCTATGAACGTTTGATCATGGATGTGATCCGTGGCAACCAGACCCTGTTCATGCGTGGCGATGAGGTCGAGGCGGCTTGGGCCTGGACCGATCCGATCATAAATGGATGGGAAGCGCGTGGGGAAGTGCCGAAGACCTATGATGCGGGCAGCGAAGGGCCAGTGGATGCCGTTCAGCTTCTGGCCCGCGACACCAGAGTGTGGAGAAAGGTGGCCCCATGAATATCGTTGAGTATCCTGACCGTGACCTGCTGGCCATGGGACTGGCCGATGCGCTGGCGAGCGAGTTGAAGAACTGCCTGCTGGTGCACCCCTCGGCCTCTTTCGTTGTGCCGGGCGGGACGACGCCGGGCCCGATCTTTGACAGTCTGTGTGCGGCGGACCTGGACTGGTCGCGCGTCAATGTCATGTTGAGCGATGAGCGTTGGGTGCCGGAGGATCACGACAGGTCGAATACGAAGCTGCTGAAGGATCGATTGTTCCAGAGCCGTGCGGCGGAGGCCAAGTTCGTGCCGTTCTACAGGGACGGGCAAACGCCTGAACAGGCCTCTCCGGCTTTGTCGGAGCAATTGGCGGAACAGATGCCAATCTCGCTTTTGTTGCTGGGGATGGGTGCGGATATGCATACGGCGTCCCTTTTTCCGGGGGCTGTCGGGCTGGACACGATGCTGGCCGATAACGCGCCTTTGGTTGTGCCGGTGTCGGTTGCGGGGCAGGAGCCGAGGATTTCGTTTTCCGGTCCGGCCTTGGCAGGGGCAATGGCGAAACACCTCGTGATCTATGGATCCGAGAAGCGGGTGGCGTTGGAGCGCGCAGAAGGGCTTGATCCGGTTGAGGCGCCCATCAAAGCTGTTATGAGCGGCCTGACGGTGCACTGGGCGGAGTAAGAGACATGTGGAACGCTTTGAAGGCCAAGGCGGAGGCCGTGTCCGGTCGCGCCCTTCTGGACCTGTTCGATGATGCGCGTGCGGATGTGTTCGCGGTTCAGACGCAGCACATGCTGTTCGATTATTCCAAGACCAACATAGACACTGAAACACGTGATATGCTGCTGGACCTGGCCGAGACATCGGGCTTTGCGGCACGGCGTGATGCGATGTTTTCCGGTGAAAAGATCAACGAGACCGAGGGGCGGGCGGTTCTGCACACCGCCTTGCGCAATCTGGATGGCGGTCCGGTTCTGGTCGATGGCGAGGATGTCATGCCGGGCGTTCTGGAAACGCTGGGTCGGATGGAGGCTTATGCAGGCGAGATTCGCGGCAGTGCCATCACCGATGTGATCAATATCGGGATCGGCGGGTCGGACCTTGGGCCTGCCATGGCTGTTCAGGCCTTGACGCCGTATCACGACGGGCCACGCTGCCATTTCGTGTCGAACGTGGATGGCGCGCACATTGCGGACACGCTGCGCGGGCTGGATGCGAAGACGACATTGGTGATCGTCGCGTCCAAGACATTCACCACGATCGAGACCATGACGAATGCGCGCACGGCGCGGGCGTGGATGTTGGATCATGGTGGCGATCCGGCGGCGCAATTTGCGGCCCTGTCGACCAACCTTGAGAAAACATCCGAGTTCGGGATTCCGGCGGAGCGTGTGTTTGGTTTCGAGGATTGGGTTGGGGGCCGCTATTCGATGTGGGGGCCGATTGGCCTGAGCCTGATGATGGCCGTGGGGCCGGATGGGTTCCGTGCCTTCCTGCGCGGCGGACAGGATATGGACACCCATTTCAGGGCTGCTGAGGGCGTCGAAAACATGCCTTTGATGCTGGCCCTTGTGGGTATCTGGCATCGGCAGGTGCTGGGGCATGCGTCACGGGCCGTTCTGCCTTATGATCAGCGGCTGGGGCAGTTGCCTGCCTATTTCCAACAGCTTGAGATGGAGTCGAATGGCAAGTCGGTGACGATGGATGGCGGTGCTGTTCCGGTCGAGAGTGGTCCCGTTGTCTGGGGCGCGCCCGGCACGAACGGGCAGCATGCGTTTTACCAGCTGATCCATCAGGGCACGTCCGTCATTCCGTGCGAATTCATGGTGGCTTGTGCGGGGCATGAACCCGAGTTGCGTCATCATCACGACCTGCTGGTCGCCAACTGCTTTGCGCAGTCCGAGGCGTTGATGCGCGGGCGCACGCTGGATGAGGCGCGCGCGAAGATTGCCGGCAAGTTCGAGGGAGACGAGTTGGAGCGTCAGGCGGCGCATCGGGTTTTTGCCGGCAACCGGCCGTCTACCACGCTGATTTATCCCACGCTTGATCCGTTCACCCTGGGTCAGATCGTGGCGCTGTACGAGCATCGGGTGTTTGTCGAGGGCGTCATTCTGGGCATCAACTCTTACGACCAATGGGGCGTTGAGTTGGGCAAGGAACTTGCAACGGCCTTGCAGCCCATTGTCGAGGGGGCGGCGCCTGCAGATGGCAAGGACGGCTCCACCCAAGCGCTGGTCAAATATCTGCATGCGCACCGCTAAAAGCAGCTGTCGAATGGTCTGAACGGCGCCACACGCGATCCATTTCCGTGGAAATGGGGTGTTTTTAGTTCAATTCAGGATTGTATCTTTGCCAAAAAACTGAGGCGTTTGGCCCTTGGTGAGCGGTTATTCGCCCAAACTTGGGGCAGTCAGGAATGCCTGACCTGACCTGCAGTTGTGCATCTGTGCAATAATGTTGCGCAGAGTGCGTCATATTTTGCGCTCTGTTTCTTTAACATGCACCGGAGGCCAATATTATGGCTGGCACACAACACGGGCTGACACGGCTCGATCAACTTTTTAAAACGTGTATTCATGGCAAGGGCCCCTCAAGACCCTTTGCGCAGACGCTGGGGCGGGTCTTGCCCGCGAACCCGGTTCACATCAAGAACATCAACCATGCAGATGTCATTGCGGCGCTGGATGAGCTTTCGCAGTCGATGGGGGCCACCGAGAACGAGGACGGACATGCGGATGCTGGCATGACCTTTCTTGGCCAATTCGTGGATCATGACATTACGCTGGATGCGACATCTGCCCTTGGCTCCCGTATCGATCCTTCGACCATCCCGAATGTGCGCACCCCGAGCCTTGATCTGGATTGCGTCTATGGTGCGGGGCCGGAAGCGTCACCGCATCTGTATGGTAAGGGTGAGGCCGAGCAGTTTCTTGTCTTTGGTCGCAAGGACAATCCGCGCGATTTGGCCCGGACCTGTGCGGGCAAGGCGCTGATTGGTGATCCGCGCAATGACGAGAACATCATTGTGGCGCAAGTGCAGGCGATTTTCATCGAGCTGCACAACATCCTGATGAGCAAGCGCGTCGAAGACGGTGATGATGCGAAGGACATCAAGGCGTGCGCCCATGAGGGCCTGCCCAAACATGTCTGGCATGATCATGTCAGCCCCAAGCTGACCAATTTCGAGGAAGTCCGCCGTTTCATTCGGCTGCATTACCAATGGATCGTGTGGTGCGAATTGCTGCCTGCCTTCGTCCAGCAGGAATGCCTGGATTGGGCGCTGGACAACCACGCCTTTGGATGGGATGCGCCGGTGATGCCGGTGGAGTTCACCGGGGCCGGGTATCGCTTTGGTCACGCCACCACCCAGTTCGAGTATGCGTTGACGGAAGGCGCCGATCCGAAGGGGCTGTTTGCAACCCTTGGCTTTGGAGGCAGGCCCACAAGCGGGAATATCGATTATGCCAAGTTCTTTGGCATGAATGGGGCGGTCGCCTCGCAAAAGGCGCGGCCGGTGGGGCCGAAACTGGGTATGCCGCTTTTGAACCTGCCCTTTGTCCATGCGCCGATTGAACTGGCGGATATCGAGGAAACGCTGACCTTGGATCAGTCCCGCAACCTGGCCCTGCGCAACATGGTGCGCGACCGCTATACCTATCAGTTGGCCAGCGGTCAGCATATGGCGGCGCACCTGGGCACCCATCCCATCGATCCGCCCGCGATCCTCAAGGCCAAGAGCATCACCAAGACGCCGCTGTGGTTCTACTGCCTGCAAGAGGCAAAGGAGAAGGGTGATGGCAAGCTGACCGGGGCCGGGGGCCGTCTGGTGGCGTCGGTCTTTGCCAACCTGCTCAAGCGTGACCCGACCACGTTCCTGCATGTGCCGCATTTCAAGCCGTGGCATGGGTTCAAGGGGCAGCCGAGTGTGTTGGCCGGTATGATCGCCTATGTCGAGGCGCATCGCGGTCACATTCAGCACGCCAAGGCGCTGCAATGCGGCTGATCTGAGCCTGAGGCGTTCGAACGAGGGGCTGGCCGGTGGCTGGCCCCTTGTCTTTGCGTCATCCCGTGCACGCCGCGCTTGCATGGGCCGCCGCCCCTTGGCAGGGTTGACCCAAGGGAGGAACGCGCGGGGCCGGGGAGGGCCGTGCAGGCAAGGCGTTGCTCTGACAGGAAAAACGGGAGGCGCCGATGCTTGGCCAAATGATGAACTACCCCCTGACCATTTCTTCACTGGTCGGCCATGCGGCGCGGTATCATGGTGAGACGGCCATTACGTCCGTGAACACAGGTGGCGGCGTCGAAGAGACGACATGGGGGCAGGTCGGGGCCAATGCCCATCGCTTGGGCGACGCGCTGCTCAAGCTGGGTCTGGAGCCGCATGCCCGTTACGCGACGATTGCGTGGAACAACCGGCGGCACCTTGAGATTTACTTTGGTGTCTCAGGCGCCGGTCTGGTCTGCCACACGATCAATCCGCGTCTGTTTCCCGAACAGCTGATCTATATCATCAACCATGCCGAGGACCGGGTGCTGTTTATCGACCGCACCTTTGTCCCGCTTGTGAAAGCCATCCGCGACAAGATCCCGGGTGTGAAACATGTGGTGCTGATGGAAGGCCGCGATGAGGCAGCAGCGGCGGAGATCGAGGGGCTGGAGTTCTATGACGAGTTGATCGCCACCGGATCCCCTGATTTCGCGTGGCCGGAATTCGACGAGAATACCGCGTCGTCGCTTTGCTATACGTCGGGAACGACGGGAAACCCCAAGGGTGTTCTGTATTCCCACCGGTCCACCGTCCTGCATGCTTTTGCGTCGAACACGCCTGATTGCATTGGCTTTTCTGCCCGCGACGTTGTGCTGCCCGTTGTGCCGATGTTCCATGTGAACGCGTGGGGCACACCCTATGCCTGTGCGCAGGTGGGCGCGCGGATGGTGTTGCCGGGCCCGGGACTGGATGGGCCGTCGCTGGTCAAGCTGATCGATGGATGCAAGGTGTCTATTGCCCTGGGTGTGCCGACGATTTGGCTGGGGCTTTTGGGTGAGGCTGAGAAATCCGGGTCGCAACTGACGTCGCTCAAACGGACCGTGGTTGGTGGGTCGGCCTGTCCGCCGTCGATGATTGCCGCCTTCCGCGAGACATATGATGTGGAGCTGATCCACGCCTGGGGCATGACCGAGATGTCGCCGCTTGGGTCGTCCAACCAGCCGCTGGCCAAACACGCCGACTTGCCGATCGATGCGCAGCACAAGCTGCGCGAGAACCAGGGCCGTCCGCCGTGGGGTGTCGAGCTGGAAATCATGGATGATGACGGCAACCCACTGTCCCATGATGGAGAGGCACAGGGCGCGCTGATGGTGCGGGGCCACTGGATCCTGGACAGCTATTTCCAGAAGACCGTGGACGAAACACTGACCGACGGCTGGTTTGACACCGGTGATGTGGCGACGTTGGACCCGGATGGGTATTTGTCGATCAAGGACCGGTCCAAGGACATCATCAAGTCGGGGGGCGAGTGGATTTCGTCCGTGGATCTGGAGAATATCGCCATTGCGCATCCGGCCTTGGCCGATGCTGCGGTGATTGGTGCGCGGCATGAGAAATGGGACGAACGCCCGGTTCTGGTGGCGGTGGCGGCCGAGGGGCAAGCGCCATCGGAGGCCGAAGTTTTGGCCGTTTTTGACGGCAAGATCGCCAAGTGGCAGGTGCCGGACAAGGTTGTTTTCACCGACGTGCTGCCGCGCAATGCGACCGGCAAGGTGCTCAAGCGGAACCTGCGAGAGGAATTTGGCGAGGTGTTGATCGGCTAGAGACCGTATCGGTCAGCGATTGCGCCGGGTCCAACCGGTCTTGGTCACGGCACCGTTTTCGAAATGCTGATAGTCTCGGTCGAGCGCCACGCCGTATTGGTCGATGCTGACCGTGCCTTTCTCAAACAAAGTGCCCGGTGATACCCGGTCTTCATGCTTGGTGTAGTGCCTGGTGCCGCTTTTGACTGTGACGGTGGAGACAACATTGCGCCTGCCATAGCGGGAATGGGATTCTGTGTACTGACAGGTGCCGGGCGTCATGCTGCAATCATGTGGGGTGAAGGCGACCGTGCCGCCTGGGACGCGTGCCTTGACCGTGTTGCCTGCACGGTCCGACCAGGAGGTGACCTTGACGGGCTGGCCCTGGCTGGCGTCACGGGTGTAGCGGAATTTGAAGAGCGGGCCGTTCTGGCCCAGGTACTTGACCGTGGCATTGCCATTGTCCGCGCGCCACGTGAACGTTGCGCCCTTGGGAATCGCACCCATGTCATAGGTCGGTTGCGCAATGGCGGGCTGCGCGAGGAACGCGGTGATTGCCAACGCGGCAAAGCAGAAGCGGCGGTGCATGGGATCAGTCCTTGGGGTGGATTTGGCGGGCGGGGCCGCGATACTTTTGTGTCAGTTTTTCATCGACTTCCGTGCCATCCTTGAGGTGGATCAGGATGCCCTTACCGTTTGAGGCGCCGTGCATGGCCTTGATCTGGTCTTCGGAGCGGGTGGTGCGCTGTGACATGCGCAGGCCCCAGTCGTGGAGGTGGGTCAGCAGCTTGGCTTCGATGTCGCTGTGCTGGTCTGTCTTTGCCAGATCGCGCAACTCGTCCGGATCCGTTTCGAGATCGAACAGCATGTTGCGCAGGCCGGGGGCCGCGCAGTGCATCAGTTTGTAGCGCCCGTCGAACACCATGAAGAGGCGGCAATCGCGCGGCTCAAGCCCGAGTTTCACCGCGACTGGTGTGGCTGAGAAGTCATATTCGGAGATCACGTAGTCGCGCCATTGGGGCGTTTGCCCCTGTAACCATGGCAGGAGGCTGCGCCCTTCGATGATGTGGTCGGGGACAGTGCCGCCCGCCGCTTCGATGAATGTCGCGGCGAGGTCGATGGATTCGACCAGTGCACCGCATGTGGTGCCGCGGGTGCTGTTCGCAGCCTCGCGCGGGTCATAGATGATCATGGGCACCTTGACGGAAGGGTCGTGGAACAGGTTTTTCTCGCCCAACCAATGGTCGCCAAGGTAGTCGCCGTGGTCCGAGGTCAGCACGATCATGGTACTGTCCATCTGGCCCGTCGCTTCCAGATGATCGAGCAGGCGGCCCAACTGGTCGTCGCATTGCTTGATCAGGCCCATATAGGCGGGGATCACCTTGGCCCGGACCTTTTCATCCTGAAAGGCGCGGCCGACGGGGCCGTTCATGAAGGTGTCGAAGACCGGGTGCGCATTGATCCGTTCGCTGTCGGCGCGGGTGGCGACGGGCACGTGGTTGGGGCCGTACATGTCGTGGTAGGGTGCGGGGACGATGTAGGGCCAGTGCGGTTTGATGTAGCTGAGATGCGCGCACCATGGGCCGGTCGCCTGATCCATGAAACGGATGGCTTCGGATGTGAGCCACGGTGTTTCGCTGTCTTCCTCGCGGATGTTGGCGGGCAGGTCGGTGTTGTCGAAGAACCAGCCGGATGCGATTTGCCCGTCCTTGACACCGGCGTTGGCGTAGTCGGCCCATGGGTTGCTGCCGTCATAGCCTTGGGACTTGAGGTATTCGTTGTAAGGGCTTCGTCTTTCATCATAAAAACCGTCTGGCCCTTCGGCCCAGAGCCCGTCATCACGCACCCATGGATCGAACCCGCATTCCGATGTGCGCACGCCGATCACGCTTTCTGCGTCCAACCCCAGCCGTTCCATCCCTTCGGCATCGACCGTCATATGCGTTTTGCCGATCAGGTGGCAGGACATGCCGACCTTGCGCAAGTGATCCCCCAACGTGTGTTCGCCCACCCGCAAGGGAAACCCATTCCAATGGGCGCCGTGAGAGGATGCGTAACGCCCGGTATAGAAACACATCCGCGATCCGCCGCAGATCGGGGATTGGACATAGGCGTTGGTGAAACGCACGCCCATCGTCGCCACACGGTCGAAGTTCGGCGTATGCAGATGCGGATGCCCGGCACAGCTGAGGTAGTCGAACCGCAGCTGGTCATACATCACAAACAGAATGTTCAAAGTGGATCAGTCCCCGAGGCTCTGCAGCCGCTCCCGTACGGCCATGACCGAAGAGTAGGTTGAGACGGAGTAGGGCACAAGGAAGGTCAGCGCGCATTTCAGCCATGCACTGGCGTCCATCTGGCCCGTGGCCATCCTGTCGCCGTGGTTGATCACTGCGATGACGATGCCGACGACGAGGGCGATCTTGGTCGCGCGCCTCATCACCGTGCGGTCAGTTGCGATTTGCCAAGCTGTTGGATGTGCCATCACGTGATCTCCTGACCCATAGAATTGGACCATATGGTTCCAAATGCAACGCTGTTGCCCATTTTTGCACGTAACTGTGAAGAAAGCTGGAGCGGGTAACGGGAATCGAACCCGTAACTAAAGCTTGGGAAGCTGCCGTGATACCTTTTCACCATACCCGCGCCCGGGGCTTGGGATAGGCGTGGGGGCGGCTGGCGTCAAGCGGGTTTGCGTGCGCTGTAGATGTGGATGCAGGCGGGGATGCGCAGGCCTGAGGGTGTTTCGAAGACAGAGATTGCCTCGGCCACGGCATGCTGCACTTTGGCCGTCATGGCCGCGTCCGTCTCGTGATATTCAACCGCGCGCTGCGCCGGGCCGATATCGAGGAACAGCGCGGCTGTTTCGGAGGCATTGCCGGGGGGAGTGAGATCCAAGGCGACTGTTTCGACGCCCGTGTTGGCCAGCCCGGCCTGTTCCATCTTTTCGAGGACGCGCGCGCTGTCTTCGAACGCGAAGGGACCGGGCAGGGTGCGATCCACCTTGGGCATGTCGCCCAATACGCTCACGGCTGCTTTGGCCGGAACCAGGAAAAAGGGGTTCTGCGGTGCAGGTCCCCATGCCGCAAAGGTCATGCTGCCGCCCGGTGCCAGTGCCGTGTCGAGATTGGAAAATGCCGCTACCGTGTCGTCAAAGAACATGACGCCAAAGCGTGAAATCATCGCATCGAAGGGGGATGCAAACCGATGGGACTGCGCATCTGCTTTCAGCAGTAAGATGTTGGTCGCCGCACGTATGCGCTGCGTGGCGAGGTCCAGCATGGTTTGCGAGATATCCAGGCCGGTGACATGCCCGGTGTCACCGATGGCTTGTGCGGCGGCGGCCACGCTCACGCCCGTGCCGCAGCCGATATCAAGCACCCGGTCGCCTTTTTCCAAAGGCGCACGCGCCATCAAAAGCGCCATCACCGGGGCGAGTACTGCATCCATCTGTGCCTGTTGTGCGACCCATTTGGGACCCGCGTTCGACGTCCAGAACTCCTCCTGTTCGGCGTTGGTCATGCACGCCTCCGGCGTCTGCGCCCACCACCTTCGTTGTCGCCGCCCGTGTTGAAGCTGACGTCTGGAAGGTCAACGAGGCTGTTGAGGATCGGGAACGGATCAGCCGAATTGGGGATGGCAGAGGCATTCACGAAATGCTCTTGGAACCGGGGTTCGATGGCCGTTTCCACCTTGTGGATGCGGCGCACGGTCTCTTCGATCTCGGCCCGGGCGTCGCGGTTCAGGAGGGCGATGCGGGCGCCGGTTCCGGCGGCGTTGCCTGCGGACGTGACCTTGTCGAGCGGTGCGTCGGGGATCATGCCCAGCACCATGGCGTGTTTGGATGAGATGTGTGCCCCGAATGCCCCGGCCAGCACCACGCGGTCGACGGTGTCCACGCCAAACTTGTCCATGAGCAGGCGCGCACCGGAATAGAGGGCCGCCTTGGCCATCTGGATGGCGCGGATGTCGGGGTTGGTGATGGTGATCCGTGGCCCGCCTGTGGCGCTGCCATCGTGCAGGACATAGGCATGCGTTCGGCCATCCACGACACTGCGGTCCGATCCTGTCTGCGCTGCGCTGCCAATCAGGCCCGAGGCATCGAGCAGACCGGCCAGACGCATTTCGGCGATTGCCTCGATGATACCCGACCCGCAGATGCCGGTGATGCCAGTACCCGCTGCGGCTTGATCAAAGCCATCTTCGTCCGACCAGAGGTCAACGCCGATGATGCGGAAGCGGGGTTCCTTGGTGACAGGATCAATCTCGACCCGCTCAATCGCGCCGGGGGCCGCGCGCTGGCCTGCGCTGATCTGTGCGCCCTCGAAGGCGGGGCCGGTGGGGGAAGAACATGCAAGCACCTTGTCCTTGTTCCCCAGCAGGATTTCGGCATTGGTGCCGACATCGACCACCAGCATCAGATCATCCGACTTGTCCGGCGCCTCGCTGAGCGCCACGGCGGCGGCGTCGGCACCGACATGTCCCGCGATGCAGGGCAGCAGGTAGATGCGGGCCGAAGGGTGAATGTTCAGGTTCAGGTCATCCGCGCGCAGGCGCAGCGCATTTGATGTGGCGAGAGCAAAGGGCGCTTGGCCCAGTTCGAACGGATCAATGCCCAGCAGAAGATGGTGCATGACCGGGTTGCAGACAAAGACGGCGTCAACGATCAGGCCCTTGTCGATCTCGGCCTCGGTTGCGATCTGGGTGAAAAGGGCGTTCATCCCCTCGCGCACGGCGAGCGTCATCTCGTCGGCGCCGCCTGCATTCATCATGCCATAGCTCACGCGGCTCATCAGATCTTCACCAAAGCGGATCTGCGGGTTCATGATGCCGGATGAGGCCACGACCTCTCCGCTGGTCAGATCGCACAGGTGGGCGGCAATGGTGGTGGACCCCAGATCGACGGCAAGACCGTAAACCGAGCCTTCGTAGTAGCCAGACCAGATATGCATGATCCGGGGGGCGTTTTCGTCATCGCCGAGGTGGATGGCGACGGTGACCTTCCAGCCGCCCTTGCGCAACACCGGTTGCAGAGTCTGCAGGATATGCAGATCGGCATGGATATTCTTGATGCCCCAATCGGTTTCGATGGCCGACACCAGCCGTTCCAGATCGCCCGACGGGTCGTGCATGTCGGGTTCGGCCACCTCGACATAATAGAGCTTGGTCGATGGGTTCATGACGATGTCGCGCGCCTCGGCCCGTTTTCGCACCACCTGTTTGTGCACTTGGCTTTCCGGGGGCACGTCAATGACCACGTTGCCCTGCACCGTTGCCTGACAGCCCAGACGGCGACCATCGATCAGGCCGCGCTTGGATTTGTAGCGCTCTTCGACCTTGTTCCACTCTGACAAGGCATCGTCTGCCACGGTCACACCGTGTTTGGGAAACTCGCCATAACTGGGCGTGATCTGGCATTTGGAACAAATCCCGCGCCCGCCGCAGACGGAATCAAGGTCAACCCCCAACTGCCGCGCAGCGGTCAGGATTGGGGTGCCGACGGGGAAGTTGCCGCGTTTGCCAGACGGGGTGAATACGACGAGTGGATCGGTGCTCATGAACGCCTCGTAAATCTATCTTTCCGTTACCATAGTTGGCCTGCGCGCAGGGGAAAGGTGTCAAACGACATGGCCCGGTTCCAAGGCGGCAGTTTGCGCTTTCTTCTGGCTGAAAATATCTACCGTGGACGTTCGGTCAACATCTGAGAGCAACGGTAGCAAGGGCATTGAGCGTGGAGAACTCAAATTTCGGAACGCTCAATGCCCTTGCGGATTCTACGAAGCGGCCGTTCAAACAAAGCGCGGCGAAGGTCTCAAATGAGTATCCGTCTTGTTCAAGTACGGTTTTGCATCCATAGCCTGTCTGCTTTGACCAATGCATTTGCGAGTTCGATGAGCTTTCGCATGATGGCCGTGAGGGCGACCTTTTTTGGTTTTCCCTGATCGATCATAGCTTTGTATTTGTCGCGTAGATCTGGGTTGTATTTTACCGCTACAAGCGCGGGCATATATAGCGCGTCACGCAAGGGCTTTCGTCCACCCTGAATGCGGGCTTTTCCATACCACTTTCCTGATTGCTGGGTCATTGGAGCCAGTCCCGTGAGGCTAGCTGCCCGTTTCTTACGAAGATTGCCGATCTCTGGCATCTCAATCAGAATGGTTGATGCTGCGACTTCACCGATGCCAGGTATCGACCTCAAGATCGTGTTGGCACGGGCGCGGTTGGGGCATTCTTTCAGCCTTTTGTT